>DATEGZ010000087.1:0-36426 GCA_035279905.1 Vicinamibacterales bacterium | reverse complement strand
GGACCCGCGGCCCGGCGAATCCTGCAGCCCAAACGGCAGACCTGGCCGACGAAGGAACGCGACGTGCTTGCCGTCGGGCGACCACGTGGGACTCGTATCGCGATCGACGCTCGGCGCGAGGTAGCTCAACGTCCGCGTCTTCACGTCGTACAGCCCGATGAAGCTGTGATCGTTGCGATTACTCGAGAAGAGGATCTTGCTGCCGTCCGGCGACCAGTGCGGTGCGCTGTTGCGGCCCCACGCCTCGATGAACGCCTTTTCGCCCTTGTCGATGGGCGACGTCACCGGCGCCTGGCTCACGCGCGCGCGGTAGATCTGTCCGTCCTTCACGTAGAGCACGAACCGCCCGTCGGGCGACACTTCCGGAGAATTGCCCTCGGCCAGACGAACCGCCGAACCCGGCGTTGCGGTGCGCGCCGCCCAAATCGCGCGCTCCGGTCCGTTCGGATCGCTCGCGGGGTTGGCGTTCCAGCCGTCGCCGTTCGGTCCGCTCCCGCGGACGAACGCGACCGTGCTGCCGTCATCGGAAATCCGCAGCTGCGTCATATCCACGCCGTCGTCGGTCAGAAACGACGTCACCCGCACGGGACGAAACGCGGGCCCCGCGGCCGTGTAGACGTTGCGCTTGCCCTCCTCGTAGGCAATCCACGCGATCCGGTCGACCTTGTCGGCCGACACGAGCTCGACGGGCATGCCGGGTTTGAGGTACTGGGCGATCGTCGGCTGGTGCTGCGCGACGAGCGACGGCGGAAGAACCAGAGCCACGGCGACGACGGCGAGAATGACGGCAGTGTGCAGACGACGCATGAGCAGCCTCCGAACCGGGCAAAGGTAACGCGGACGCGGACATTAGGCAAGAAAGGCAGGCCTGACAGGTCTCTTGAACGGAATGATGTGTTCCCACTCGCTCGCGTCCGAGCGCGCGACGACGGCCACGACCGGCTCGGTGGCGCTGGCGTTGAAGACCTCGTGCGGGACGCCTGGCTCGATGAAGATGAAATCCCCGGCCTCGTTTTCGACGACGTGCTCGAGGGCCGGCCCGAACTCATGCCGCACACGCCCGTGCAGGATGTAGAGCATCACCTCGAAGTCGACGTGAATGTGCGCGGCCGCGACGCCGCCCGGCGGAATCGTCGCGACGTTCATCGAGAGCTGCTTCGCCCCGACGTTCTTCGCCGAAAGTCCCGTCTTGTACTGGATGCCGTTCCAGCCGCGCGCGGCGCCTCCGCCTCGGAGTACCGCGATACCAGGATGCGATTCGATGTCAGCCATGACTAGTTCGCACGCTCTCTGTAAAACGTAATCAAATCGGTGCTCTTCGCCGGCGCCGCGCCGAGCTGCCTCAACATCGTCGTCACCTGGCCGCGATGGTAGCTGCCGTGATTGACGACGTGCTGCAGCATCTGCCAGAACGGCGATTTCCCCGGCTGGCCGCTCAGCAGCCGGTAGTCGAACACGCGCGCGATGTCGGCCGGGCCCAGCCGGTCGACGAACGTGCGGATCTGCCCTTCGAGCGCGCCCCACGCCGTCTGAAGCGTGGCGAGGTCTGGATACGTGTCGGGCGAGATCGGCGTCGTCGGCGACTCGCCCATCCAGCGCGTGTACCACACCCA
This sequence comes from Vicinamibacterales bacterium, assembly GCA_035279905.1. GTDB lineage: Bacteria > Acidobacteriota > Vicinamibacteria > Vicinamibacterales > SCN-69-37 > DATEGZ01. The sequence continues at coordinate 34,813 of DATEGZ010000087.1, read as the reverse complement.
CTCGGCCGAGTACACGTGAACGAGCGTGTCGCGCACGGACTTGAAACTGTTGCCGAGGTCGCGCGTGTACTGCTCGGGGGTGAGATGGCCGACGGCCTGCATGACCCGGTCGCGTGCCCAGTAGTTGAAGTCGAGGAGCAATCGGAGATCAGCGTGATCCACGGAGCGTTCTCCTGTGTTTCATTCTAACGACGCGTCGGAAAGAACGACACGGCGCGGCCGGCCGGCGCGAGTCCGAGCGCCGCGGCCTCCTGGTAGAAGCGATGCACGCCGGCGACGGCGCGATCGTCGAGGCGGAAGCGGAGGTCGTGCCGCAGGTAGCGCCGGGCCAGCTGCTGCTCCTCGGCCCGAGGCGCGCAGTACGCGTCCGCGATTTCGTCGGCGTGGCGCATGCCGCGAGCGGCCGTCGTCTGGAGCAGCTCGACAACGTCGGGCCCGACCGGGCCGCCGGGACCCGCCCAGAACGCCCACACGAACGGCAAGCCGGTCATCTCGGTCCACGCGGCGCCAAGGTCCGTCTTCTCGACCCCGTCGGGAATCGCGGCGAAGAGCGCGGGATCCCCGATGAGGAGCGCGGCGTCCGCGGCTTCCAGCATCGCGCGCAGGTTGGGCGCGTGCGGCAAGAACTCGGGCGAGATGCCAAAGCGGCGCGCGCACAGCACCTGCGTCAGGATGGCCGACGTGCGCGACGAGGTGTCGAGCGCGAGCCGGCGCACACGCGCGAGCGGCACGCGCGAGAACAGCGCCACGGAATTGACGGGCCCTTCGGATCCGATGCACACGCCCGGCACGACGAGATCGTCGGGACGATCGAGATACGCGATCGACGGCACCATGCCGAGATCGATCTCGCCGCGCGCGAGCAGCTGCGCGCAGACCGCCGGCAGGTCGAAGCGCAGCGTGACGAGATCGGCGTGCTGGTCGAGGCCGAACACGAGCGGCCGGACGTTGAGGTAGCTGACCGCCCCCAGGCGGACGGGACGGCTCACGATCGCGGCTCGAACCGGCCGGTGCGCTCCACCGGTTCAGCGAACGCCGCGGCAATCTGGCGGCGGACGTCCTCACCGGGCGAGCGGCGGTGGCCGAGGGCGAGCGTGTCGGTCGCGGGCACGGCGTCGAGGTCATCGGCGCCGTAGGCGATGGCCACCTGCGCGAGCTTCGGCCCGTAGAGCGACCAATCCACCTGGATTGACGGAATCGCGCGGCAGACGAGACGGGCCACGGCAATCGCCTTCACGTCGTCGTACCCGGTGGACGGCGTGTCTCTGGCGTCGAATCGCGCGAGCGGCGCGAACGCGCGAAGCGCGCCCGTCTCCTTCTGCACGGCCTGCGCGCGCTCGATGAGATCGAGCCGGGTCTCGGGCGTCGCGCGGTCGACGACTGCGCGCCACACGCCGAGGCCGCCGCGCGTCGCGGCGCGCACCACCTGGAGCGTGTTGTCCGTGTCGCCGAGAAGGTCGAGCGGCAGGGCCGTGGCTTCGAGGCCGTCGGCGCGGAGCGCGCGCGCAAGCTCGACGAGCGCCAGGTGATCGCCGCCGGAGAGCGCAAGCAGATCCGCCAGTGAGAATCCCGTGAGCGGGACGCCCGCCGCAAACGCCGCGGCTTCGCGGACGCGCGCGCGGGCCTCGTCGGCCGACGCCGGCACCCCTTCGAGACGCACTTCGCCCGCCTCGCCGCGATCCGCGGGCAACGCGCCCGGACCCACGCGACAGACTCGCCCGAACGTCACGCGATTACCCCGCGAGGCCTTGCGGGCCGTCTCGCCCAGCACGCCGACGGTCACGAGATCCGCGCACGCCAGCACGCGCTCGGCGTCCGCGCGAGAAAACGCCTCGCCGCGTGCGGCTCGCGCTTCGAGATCCTGCAGCTCACTCATGGTCAACGACGACAGCTTCATTTCAGCGTCTTCCCCGCCAGCGCCTTCCAGATGGCGTCGGCTTTCGCGGACGCGGCCGGCGACGTCCGGAGGCGTGTGGGCCACTGGCCCGTGTAGCCCTCCGCGGGCCACTTCCGCGTCGCGTCAATCCCCATCTTGCCCCCAAACGCCGGCGCGATCGCGGCCTCGTCGAGGTCGTCGACGGGCCCCGTCACGATCGCGATGTCCCGCGACGGATCGACGTGCGTGCCCGCGATCCACGCGACTTCCGCCTCGTCCTGCACGTTGACGTCCTTGTCGACGACAACGATGCACTTGGAGAACATGAGCTGGCCGAGGCCCCAGAACGCGCTCATGATCTTGCGCGCGTGGCCCGGGTAGCGCTTGTCGATCGACACGAACACGATGTTGTGGAAAATGCCCGCCGCCGGAAAGTGCATGTCGACGATCTCCGGCACGGTCTTGCGGATGAGCGGCAGAAACACGCGCTCGCTCGCCTTGCCCAGATAAAAGTCCTCCATCGGCGGGATGCCGACGACCGTCGTGACGTACACGGGCTTGGCGCGCCGCGTAATGCACGTGAGGTGGAACACGGGAAAATCCGCGGGCGACGAGTAGAAGCCGGTGTGATCGCCAAACGGCCCTTCGCGGCGGCGCTCGCCGGGCTCGACGTAGCCCTCGAGGATGATCTGCGCGTTGGCGGGCACTTCGAGATCGACCGTCCGGCACTTGACGAGCTCGACGCGCTCCTTGCCGATCACGCCGGCGAGCATGAGCTCGTCGAGCCCCTCCGGCATCGGCGCCGTCGCGCAGTAGGTCAACACGGGGTCGGCGCCGAGCGCGACCGCAACCTCGAGCCGCTTGCCCAGCCGCTCGGCCACGCGGTGGTGCTGCGCGCCGCCTTTGTGCTGCTGCCAGTGCATGCCGGTCGTGCGGCGATCGAACACCTGCATGCGGTACACGCCGATGTTGCGCATCCCCGTCTCGGGATCGCGCGTGAAGACCAGCGGCAGCGTGATGTACGGTCCGCCATCGTCCGGCCACGTCTTGAGGATCGGCAGCGAATCGAGGCCGGCGTCGTTCGACACGACCTCCTGACACGGCGCGTCCTTCACCGTTTTCGGCATCAGGTCGGTGAGCCGGTTGACGAGCGGCATGAGCTTCAGGGCGTCCATGAAGCCCTTCGGCATCGGCGGCGTGGTGAGCTCGTCGATCTCCCGCGACAAGTCGTCGAGCGTGTCCACGCCGAGCGCCAGGCAGATGCGTGACATCGACCCGAAGAGATTGGCGGCGACCGGCATATCGAAGCCCGCCGGCCGCTCGACGACCAGGGCCGGTCCCCCGCCGGGCGACTTCGACACGCAGTCGACGAGCGCGGCAATCTCCAGATCGGGGCTGAGCGACTCAGTGATGCGGGCCAGCTCTTTTTGGCGGTCCAGCTCGGAAATAAACGACGCGATGTCTCGAAACATGTTTCTTGTCTGGGGTTCCTAGGGGTTCCCTGGGGTTCCTAAAGGTTCCTGGGGGTTCCTTGGGGTTCCCCGTCGGCGTCAGCAGTATTCCTTGTCTCCAGGCCGGACGCCAGCGAGCAGGACACCGTCGCACGTCGGCGAACCCACGGGAACCTTTAGGAACCCCTGGGAACCCCTTTTCCGAGGGAACCTCGATCGATTGCCTCCGCCACCTTCGTCGCGAGCGTCAACGCCTTCCGACCAGCGTGCCCATCCACCCGCGGCGATCGCTTCGAGCGAATCGCGTCAGCAAAGTCTGCAAGCTCGAGGCGCAGGGGCTCGTCCTTCTGGATCGCGACCGGCCCGCCATCGATCGCTGGACGCTCATCGCCTCGCCGCTCGAGCCGCCAGACTTCCAGCTCCTGCGAGCCCGCGTCAATCGAGACGTACATGTCCGGCTGAAAGCAGCGAATCTTCCGGAGCTTGTCGCGGCTGATGCGGCTGGCGGTAATGTTCGCCACGCAGCCCGACGCAAACGTCACGCGCGCGTTCGCGATGTCCACCTTCGGCGTGAGCACCGGCACGCCGATCGCCTCGACGCTCACCACCTCCGTGCCGTCGACCGCCAGGATGATGTCGAGGTCGTGGATCATCACGTCGAACACGACGTCGATGTCGAGGCTGCGCTCCGGAAACCCGCTCAACCGGTGCACTTCGATGAAGCGCGGGGCGCGCAGCTGCGGAAGCGCGGCGGCGATCGCCGGGTTGAAGCGCTCGGTGTGCCCGATCGCGAGCGTCGCGCCGGATTTCCGCGCGGCCGCGATCATCGCGTCGGCTTCGGCGAGCGACGCGGCCATCGGTTTCTCGACGAGCACGTGCGCGCCGCGATCGAGGAACTCCCCCGCCACGCGCAGGTGATCGACCGTCGGCACGGCCACCGTCACGGCATCGACGCGTCCGAACAGCGCACGGTAGTCGGTGAGGGCCTCGGCCGCCGAGCCGGCGACCGCGGCCTGCGCGCGCTCGGCCACGAGATCGACGGCCGCGACGAACGAGACGCCCGGCAGCGTCGAGAGCAGCCGCGCGTGATGCTTGCCGAGATGCCCGACGCCAATCGTCGCGAGACGCAGCGGCGCGCTCATGCCCGCTCCCGCCCGACGACCACGATACCCGCGGCATCGGCGGCCGCCACGCACGCCTCGCCGTCCACGACCAGCGTTTTGCCCGCGTCGATCGCGAGCCCGTCGGCGCCGGCGGCTTTCATCGCCTCGATGGTCGCGACGCCCACGACGGGCACGTCGAATCGCATGTCCTGCGACGGCTTGGCAACCTTCACCACTCGCGTCCCGGGCCCGGCCAGGACGCCCGCGCGCGCGATCACCGCGTCGGTGCCTTCCATCGCCTCGACCGCCACCACCGCGGCGTCCTTCACCACCACCGTCTGGCCCACGTCGACGCCGGCCACGGCATCCGCCGCGCGCCAGCCCACTTCGAAGTCACGCTGCATCTCCGCAGACGGCTTCGCCTTCGTCAGCAGGCCCGGTCTGGCCATGAGGTCTTGCAGGAGCGCCGTCGAGTTCATCAATGTGATCCCGTGCTCCTCGAGCACGGAGGCGACGGCCGTGATGAGCGCGTCGGTGTTCTTGCTCTTGAGCCGCGTGAGCACCGAGAGCAGCGTGAGATCCGGCATCACCCCGCCGAACAGCTTGACGTGCTTGACCTGTCCGGCCATCACCGCGCGCGACACGCCGGCGCCCGTGAGGATCTTGATGCACTTGCCGAGCTGGCCGAGCGCGATCCAGGCGAACGACGTGCCGCCGAGCTCGCGCGCGAGGCGCTCGAGGTCCGGGAACGCCTCGCCTTCAATGGCGACGACGACGACCTGGTGACCGAGCGTGCGCGCGGCGCGCAGGACGAGGAAGGGAAAGGTGCCGTTGCCGGCGATCAACCCGATCGGCACGACCGGTCATCCTACTCCACGTCCACCGGCTCGTCGAGTTGCCGGCGCGACGGCCGGCGCAGGATGACGCCGCGCTTGGCCGACGTGATGAAGTTCACGAGATACGCGACCTCGGGCGCCCGCAGCGACGGATCGCGCTCGATGAGCTCGAGCGCGCGGCTCGTGTTGTGCTGCAGCAGATGGCGGTAGGCCTTGCGCAGCTTCGAGATGAGCTCCGAGCTGAACCCCCGCCGCGCCAGCCCGATCGAATTCAAGCCGTAGATGCGCGCGCGGTTGCCGACCGTTTTCGCGTACGGCAGCGCGTCGCGTGTGACGACCGTGTAGCCGCCGATGAACGCGTACTTCCCGACGCGGCAGAACTGATGCACGCCGGAATACGCGCTGATCGCGGCGAAGTCCTCCACCGTCACGTGCCCGCCGAGCGTCGCCGCGTTGCCGAAGATCGTGTGGCTGCCGACGTGGCAGTCGTGCGCCACGTGCGCGTAAGCCATGAAGAGATTGTTGTCGCCGATGCTCGTGATGCCGCCGCCGCCCGCCGTGCCGCGGTGGATGGTCACGAACTCGCGGAACACGTTGTGCCGGCCGATGACCAGGCGCGTCGGCTCGCCCTTGAACTTGAGATCCTGCGGCGCCAGGCCGATCGACGCGAACGGATAGATCTCGGTGTCGTCGCCGATCTCGGTCGTGCCGTCGATCACCGCCGAGGCGCCGACGCGGCAGCGCCGGCCGATCGTGACGTTGGGACCGATCGTCGCGAACGGGCCGATCACCGTCCCTTCACCCAGGCGGGCGCCGGGATCGACGATCGCCGTCTCGTGGACGATGGGCGTGTGGCCGACCGCGGCGCGCGCGGTCTCCACCGCCATCACGAGATCGCATTCCGCGACCACTTCGCCGGCGACAGTCGCGACGGCAGCCGCGCGCGCGATCCGTCCGCGGCGCCGGCCGAGCGTGACCTGCAACTCGAGCCGATCGCCCGGCACGACCTGGCGGCGGAACTTCGCGCCCTCGACGGCACGCAGCCACGCGCGTCCCGCGGGCTCGCCGCCGCCCGCCAGCAGCAACAGCGTCGCCACCTGCGTGAGCGACTCGATCATCAACACCCCGGGCATGAGCGGCGCGCCGGGGAAATGTCCCTGGAAAAAATCTTCGCTGACGGTGACGTTCTTGACGGCGACGATGCTGCGCCCCGGCACGTGCTCCGTGACCAGGTCGACGAGTACCGACGGGTAGCGGTACGCGAGTCGCTCGAGAACCGCCGGGATGCTCAGGCGTGCCCCCTACTTGCCCGGAAACTTCGCATCGAGCCGCTTGACCAGCTCGACCGTCAGGTCCACACCCGGATGGATGTACGCAGCGCCGGACTCGGCCGCGCCAAAGATGGCGTAGAGGCCTTTCTCCTTGGCCAGGGCTTCGATCACGGGCAGCACCTTCTCCTGAAAGTCGCCGAGGAGCTTCTGGTTGAGCTCCTCGACCTGGGCCTGCGCCTCGTTCTGGAAGTACTGGAGATCACGCTGCGCCTTCTCCAGGTCGCTGTTCCACTGGTTCTTGGTCTCCGGCGTGACCACGGCCGACTGGGTCTGGATCTTCTGCTGAAGCGTTTGCAGCGCCTTTTGCTTGTCGCTGAGATCGGTCTGCTGCTTGTCGGTGAGCACCTTCATCTGCGCCAGACCGGCCTTGCCGAGCTTCGACTCGCTCAGCAACGCCTGCATGTTGACGAAGCCGATCTTCGAGTCGGCCGGAAACGGCACCGCGACCGGCGCCGGCGTCGGCGCGGGCGTCTGCGTGCCCGGCGGCTTCGGCAGGAGCGGGGGCGGCGTCTGCCCCGCCGGCGGCGGGGCCGTCGGCGGCGGCGCCGTCTGCTGAGCGAACGCCGCGGCGCTCGAGAGGACCGTGAGAACCGACGCGAACAGGAAACGCTTCATGCGATGTTCACCCGTCGATGGAAAAGATATCGTACGCGCCGGTTACTTCCCGCCCGGGTACTTCGCGTCGAGCCGCTTGATGATTTCGGCCGACAGGTTCAGGCCGGGATGCACGGCCGCCGCGCCAGAATCGCCGACGCTGAAAATCGCCCACAGATTCATCTCGGAGCGAAGGGCCTCGAGCACCGGGATCAGCTTCTCCTGAAAATCGTTCAGCAGCTGCTTGTTGAGCGCGTCGGTCTGGGCCTGCCAATCCTGCTGCGCGAACTGCGCCGCGCGCTGGAGCTTGTCGAACTCGCTGTTCTTGGCGGCGAGCGCGGCGGGCGTGAGGACCGATCCCTGGGTCTGGATCTCCTGCTGGAGCGCCTGCAGCGCCTTGCTCTTCGCGCCCAGGTCGGCGTTCTGCTGGTCGGTCAGGATCTTCATCCGGTCCTGGCCGGCCTTGCCGAGCTTGGACGCGGAGACGATGACCTGCATGTCGACGAACCCGATCTTCGACTCCTGCGGGAACGGCACCGGCGTCGCCGCAGGCTGGTTCGGCAGCAGGGGCGGTGGCGTCGGGCGTGGCGTCTGTCCTGTGGGGGCCGGCGTGGGTCTCGGTGTTTGCGTCGGCGGCGGGGTCTGGGCCGGCGGCGGCGTTTGGGCGAATCCGGGCTGGGCTACGGCCAGCCCCACGGCAAGGGTCATCAACACAGTCGGAAGCGTCATGCGAGTCATTCGTTCAGCACTCTCGGAAATAAGGACGCCGCTCAGCGGCGGATTGGCGGTGTGCGGGCCAGACCGGCCGCGGGCACGTCAAGTCAGTCTATCCTATTCAGGTCGCGTCCCCCGCGCGACCGGTTCAGGAGTGTGCATGCGTCGTCGACAGGTTCTGCCCGTGTTTCTCGTCACCGCGTCTCTCGCCCTCTCGGCCGGGTGCGGCAACAATTCGAATCCGAACATCCCGACGCCGACGCCGACACCGGGCGTGACGGAAACCTTCCCGGGCACGATCAGCACCAACGGCGCCATGACGTTCCCGTTCACCGTCTCGACGGCCGGTTTCGTGACGGCCACGCTCACGACGATCGGGCCGGACAGCACGACGCTCATCGGCATGAGTCTCGGCACCTACAACAACGGCATCTGCACGGTCGGCGTCACGCTGTCCCTCGACAAGGCGGCGCAAGGCACGAGCATGCTCGCCTCGGTGTCGGCGGGGGGCACGCTGTGCCTGCGCATGTTCGATGCGGGCACGATCACCGGCCCGACGACGTTCTCCGTCGACGTCTCGCACCCATAAGAAACTTAGAACTTCAAACTTAGAACTTAAAACTTAAGACTCTTGAACTCGGGACGATGCGCTCATCAAGTTCGAAGTTCCAAGTTCTAAGTTCTAAGTTACAAGCCTCTCAGAACGTCGTGCCGACCGCGAAGCGGAAGACAAACCGCTGCGTCGGCAGCAGGTTGTTGTTGAGCACCCCCAGGCGCGACGGGTTCCACGCGCCAATCAACCGGAACGGCACGTTGAGCACGGGCATGAAGAACCGCAGCTCGAGCCCCGTCGACGCCTTGAACGCCAGCGCCTGGCCGATCGTCTCCACCTGAATCGGTGTCGTGCTGACCAGTCCGAGGGCGGGCGCCAGCGGGTCGGCGAGGAACGGGCCCTGCGGCAGCACGCGCTGCGTCAGCGGCTCCATCCAGCGGAACGACTGTCCCACGTCCTGCACCTGACCGGTGTCGAAGAACGCCACGAGCCGGACGGGCGACGCGATGTTGATGTAGTACTCGGCGTTGAAGTTCAGGGTCTTGTTGCCGCCGATCACGAGGTTCGAGTTCGGATCGCGCGGGCCGATCGTCCGGATGTCGAAGCCGCGCACGCTGTACTCGCCGCCGAGGAAGTACTTCTCGAAAATCGGCAGGATCGTCGTGTCGCCGTACGGCCGGATGTACTGCGCCTGCGCGCGCAGTCCGTACGACATCCGGTTCGTCAGACGATGGAACCAGATGCCTTCGAGCTGCGTGGACCAGTAGAACGTGTCGCCGCCGATGCCCGCGACCGATCCCGCCACCGTGTAACGGGTGCCGGAGTTCGGGAAGATCGGCGCGTTGACCGTGTTGTAGACCAGGCTCGGCGAGATCTTGCTCACCGTGCGGTGGCCGCCCTGATCGATCAGGAGCGAATCGCGCAGGTACGGGCTCGTCGCGAGCACCGCCGGGCTGAGGTAGAGCGGCGAGATGTCGAACACGCGGACCCGCGTGAGGCCGTACCCGAGGTAGAAGCGCGTGTAGGCCTTCACCGGCAGGCCCAGCACCGTGTTCATACCGCGTTCCTGCTGCGTGTACTGCTGCGGGAACACGTACTGGCGCGTGAAGACGTCGACGCCGGCGGTGATCGGCCGATCGAACAGGTACGGCTCGCTGAACGACAGCTGGTAGTTCTGGGCCTGCGATCCTTTTTGCAGCGAGATCCCGACGGTCTCGCCGCGGCCGAGGAAGTTCGCGGTCTGGAACGAGAGCTGGCCGAAGAAGCCGTCGAACTGCGACACGCCCGCGCCGAACTGCAGCGTGTTGCGGTTCTGCTCGGTGAACTTCAGCTTGATGTCGACGCGCGCGTCCTGGCCGGGCGTCGGCACGACGCTGATGTCTTCGGACTTCTCGAGCGGCTTGAAGTAGCCGAGCTGGTTCAGCCGGCGGATGCTCTCCTTGAGCGCCTCCGTGTTGAACAGCCCGCCGTCGGCGATGCGCAGCTCGCGCCGGATGACGTTGTCGTGCGTCGTCGTGTTGCCGACGAACGTGACGCGATTGACGAAGTACTGCTTGCCTTCGTCCATGCGCATCGTGATGTCGACGATCGGCTCCCCGGGCTGCGGGCCCGAGGGCTGGCCGGTCGCGCAGTCGGTCCCGTGGAAACAGAGGTCCGGCTCCGGCGTGAACTCCATGAAGCCGAAGGCGCCGTAGGCTTCCTTCGCCTTCTCCATGCCCTTCTGCAGCTTCTTGGAGTCGAAGTACTCGCCCTCGTGGATCTTGAACAGCTCGCGCAGGCCCTCGGGTTTGAGCGCCTTGGCGTCGGCGATCTCGAACTTGCCGATCTTGTAGCGCCGATCTTCATCGACGGGAATGCGCAGCCGGATGTCGCGCGTCTTGCCGTCCGCGGACGTCGAGATCTGCTCGATCTGCGGATTGCCGACGCGCGCTTTTGCGTAGCCGTTCTCGTGATAGAAGTCGACGACCTTCTGCGCGTCGTCGGCGAACTTGGATTCCTGGTACTTGCCGGCTTCGGTGACGAACGACAGCCAGCCCTTCGGCTTGTTGTCCTTCAGCTGCTTGGAGAGCTTGGCGTCGGTGAACGCCTCGTTGCCGTCGAAGGCGATTTCCTTGATGACGTACTTCGGGCCCTCGGCGATGTTGAACGTGAGCCGGACGAGCTTCGGCCCGCCCTCGATCGGCACGACCTCGGGCTCGATCGTGACGCCGTCGTAGCCCTTCTCGGCGTAGAGGTCGTGGATGACGCCCTGCACGCGGCGGATCGTCGCCTGATCGACGAACGAGTCGAGGTGCACGCCGATGCCCTTCTCTTTGAGCTTGTCCTCGATCTTCGACACGTCGACGCGCAGCTTGCCGCCGCCCTTCGCCGCGTAGTCGACGACCTTCACGCGCGAGCGCTCTTCGATGTGGAAGATGACGTGCTCGCCCATGACGCCGTTGTCGTAGGGCTCATCGATGACTTCAATCCACAGGTTGTCGAGGAAGCCGGCCTTCCACAGGCTGCGGAAATCCGCACGCACGCTGTCTTCGTTGTAGCCGACCCACTTGTTGTTCTCCGGCTCGCTGGCGCGGGTCTTGATGTAGTACTCGTAGGTTGTGCCTTCGATGATCGTCTCGTTGACCGGGTGCGCGATGATCTGGATGCAGCGAATCAGCGGCTTGGAGTCGGCGGGCGGCTGCTGCGTGACCGCAGGACACGGATCGACCTGCTGCGCCCGGGCGGGCGCGGCGGCGAGGAACAGGCTGGCCACCGCGACAGCGGCAGACGTCAGCCAGCGAACGCTAAGTCTCACGAACATGGTGATTTGGCGGCGACGACCTCGGGCGGCTGGCGGGGTTCCCCGGCCGTCCCCCCGACGGCTTAGACGATAACAGCCAACCGGCGGCCGTTGTCAGCCTGACCGATCGTACGCCAGGCGAGGGTGCCGTGGTCCAGGTAGATTTCGATGACGCCCGTCCGCAGCTCACCGCGGATGAGCTCTTCGGAGAGCGGGTCCTCGATGTAGCGCTGCAGCGCGCGACGCAGCGGGCGCGCGCCATACGACCGATCGCGGCACGTCGCGTCGATGATCCAGTCGATCACCTCCGGGAGAACCTCGATCGTCAGCTGCCGATCGGCCAGGTGCTGGTTCAGGTTGCCGATGAGCAGGGTCGTGATGCGCCGCAGATCGTCGTCCGAGAGCGGATCGAACACGATGATCTCGTCGACGCGGTTGATGAACTCGGGATTGAAGGTCTTCTTCACCTCGCCGAGCACCATGTCGGTGACCGACTTCTGAATTTCTTTCTGGTCGGGCGTCTGGAAGCCCATCGACGCCTTCTTCTGGATGAAGCGCGCGCCGATGTTCGACGTCATGATCACGATCGTGTTCTTGAAGTTCACGCGGTTGCCGAGGCCGTCGGTGAGGTGACCGTCCTCGAAGACCTGCAGCAGGATGTTGAACAGATCGGGATGCGCCTTCTCGATCTCGTCGAGCAGCACGACCGAGTACGGATTGCGCTTGATCTTCTCGGTGAGCTGGCCGCCCTCTTCGTGCCCGACGTATCCGGGCGGCGAACCGATGAGCTTGGACACCGAGTGCTTCTCCATGTACTCGGACATGTCGAAGCGAATCAGCGCGTGGTCGCTGCCGAAGAGGAAGTTGGCCAGCGCTCGCGCGAGCTCGGTCTTGCCCACGCCGGTCGGACCCAGGAAGATGAACGAGCCCACCGGCCGGTTCGGGTTCTTCAACCCGGCGCGTGACCGGCGGATCGCGCGCGAGAGCGCCGAAATCGCCTTCTCCTGGCTGATCACCCGGCGGTGCAGCTCTTCTTCCATGCGGAGCAGCTTGTGGCCCTCGTCTTCGTTGACCGAGGTGAGCGGCACGCCGGTCCACTTGGAGACGACCTCGTCGATCTCGTGCTTGCCGATCTGGACGCGCGGAGTGCCGGGCTTGACGTCCAGCCGCTCGCGCACCGTCTGCAGGCTCTCGCGGCCCTGCGGCTCATTCTGGGAGTAAAGCCAGGCCTTGTCCTCGCGCTCACCGACGACCTGATCGATTTGCTCGACCGCCACGCGGATGCTGCGGCTGATCTCGCCCATCTCGGCGTTGAGCTCGGCCTCACGCAGCTTGGCGCGCGCGCCGGCCTCGTCGATGAGGTCGATGGCCTTGTCGGGCAGGAAGCGATCCGTGATGTAGCGGCTCGACTGGTAGACGGCCGCTTCGATGGCTTCGTTCGCGTACTCGACGTGGTGGAAGGACTCGTAGCGGTCCTTCACGCCCATGAGCACCTGGATCGTGTCCTTCTCGCTCGGCGGATCGACCTTGATGGCCTGGAAGCGCCGCTCGAGCGAGCGGTCCTTCTCGATGTACTTGCGGTACTCGGCCGGGGTCGTCGCGCCGATGCACCGAATCTCGCCGCGCGAGAGCGCCGGCTTGAGGATGTTGGCGGCGTCGAGCGATCCTTCCGCGGACCCGGCGCCGACCAGCGTGTGCAGCTCGTCGATGAACACGATGATGTTCGGGTTCTCGGTGAGCTCCTTCATGATCGCCTTGAGGCGCTCTTCGAACTGGCCGCGGTACTTGGTGCCCGCCACGATCAGCGAGATGTCCAGGGCGAGAATCCGCTTGTCCGCGAGGAAGTGCGGCACGTCACCGCACACGATCTTTTGCGCCAGGCCCTCGACGATGGCCGTCTTGCCGACGCCCGGCTCGCCGATGAGCACCGCGTTGTTCTTCGTGCGGCGGCAGAGGACCTGCTGGACGCGCTCGAGCTCGGTCTCCCGGCCGACGAGCGGGTCGAGCTGGTTCTTGATGGCGGCTTCGGTCAGATCGCGGCTGAACTCGGCGAGCAGCGGCGTTTCCTTCGGCCGCGCCGGCGCCGTCTTCTCGTTCAGGAGCTGGACGATGTCCTCACGCACGCTGGCGAGGCGCATCCCCTTCTCGTACAGAATCGACGCGGCGACCGATCGCTCCTCGCGGAGGATGCCCAGCAGCAGGTGCTCGGTGCCGATGTAGGTGTGCAGCAGCCGGTCCGCCTCTTCGGCGGCAAACTGCAGGACGCGCTTCGTCTCCGCGCTGAACGGGATGTCGACCGAAGTCGAGACCTTCTCGCGGAAGACCGTGCGGCCTTCAATCTCCTTGCGGATGCTTTCCAGGGACAGGTGCGATCGAGCGAAGATGCGGCTGGTGAGCCCTTTGCCCTCGCGGATCAACCCGAGAAGCAAGTGCTCGGTCTCGATCGAGGTGCTGCCGAGCTGCGTTGCTTCGTAGCGAGCAAAGAACAGGACCCGCCGCGCACGTTCCGTGTAGCGTTCAAACATCAAAGCGTCCGGGGAGCAGGGTCGTCATAACGATCCTGTCTCTGATTATACGGCAAGGATCGCGTGACTTCGCGGACCGAAACGGTCGGAGGAGCCGAAAATACAGGGGCTTAGCCGCCGGTGAGCACCAATCGCACGCGCTTGAGCAGCTCGGCAGCAGAAAACGGTTTCTGCAGGAATTGACTGGCTTTGGGTCGCGTGCCCTCGCGCGCCAGCACCGCGTCGGCGTAGCCAGAAATGTAAAGCGTCGGTACGGCGGATTGGATCGACGCGAACTCCCGCACGAACTCCAGACCGGTCATCCCGGGCAGCACCACGTCAGTGATCACCAGGTGGATCCGATCGGGGTACGCCTTGGCCAGCGCCAGACCCGCGGTGGGATGTTCGGCGACGAGCACTCGGTAGCCGTGCCGATCGAGCGCGCGCCGCAGGAACGTCAGCACGACGTCGTCGTCCTCGACGATCAAAATCGTCTCGTGGCCGAGCGGAATGTCGCCGGCGACGGGCTCGGGCTTGTCGGCCTCCGGCTCGTGCGTTTCCGGGAAGTACAGCCGGAAGGTCGTGCCGCGTCCCACTTCGCTCTCGACGCGAATCGCCCCGGCCATCTGCTTGACGATGCCGTAGACGGTGGCCAGACCGAGGCCGGTGCCGCCGTACTGCTTGGTCGTGAAGAACGGCTCGAAGATGCGCGCGAGCGTCGCGCGATCGATCCCGGTGCCGGTGTCGGCGACTTCGAGCAGGACATGACGCCCGGGCGTCAGCTCGCCCGCGGCGAACACGGCGTCGACCTGCACCATGGCCGTGCGCAGCGTCAGGCGGCCGCCGCGCGGCATCGCGTCGCGCGCGTTCACCGCCAGGTTCAGGACGACCTGCTCGAGCTGGTTGTGGTCGCCGAGCACCGCGCCGATGTCGACGGGCGTGTCCTGCGTCACGACGACCTGCTCGCCGATCACGCGGCGCAGCATGGGCACGAGGTCCATCACGAGCCGCGAGAGATTGACCGGCGCCGGGCGGCTGATCTGGTGCCGGCTGAACGCGAGCAATTGGCGCGTGAGCGCCGCCGCCCGCTCGGCCGCGCGCTGAATCTCGCCGACTTCCTCCTTGCGCTCGGGCTGGCTCGCGAGGCTGCGCTCGAGCCACTCCGCGTAGCCGAGGATGGCCGTGAGCAGGTTGTTGAAGTCGTGCGCGATCCCGCCGGCCAGCTGGCCGATCGCCTCCATCTTCTGGCTCTGCTGCAGACGGGCTTCGAGATTGCGCTGCGCCGTCACGTCATGGGTCACGACGACCAGCCCCGGCGGGTCGCCGACCTCGCCCTGGAGCGGACGGATCGTCATCGCGCCGACGAACTTGCTGCCGTCGCGGCGGCGGCACGGGCCCTCGCGATCCGCATGGCCGAGCCGCTGGGCTTCCGAGATGAGCGCGTCGAACTCCGGCGGCGACATGTCGAAGAGCGTCGCCGCGGGCTCGTCAGTCATCTCGCTGCTCGTGTAGCCGAACACGTGCTCCGCACCGGCTTCCCAGATCGCGACGCGGCCGCGCTCGTCGAGGACGAACAAGGCGTAGTCCTTGATGCTGTCGAGCATCAGGCTCATGCGCGACTCGACTTCGCGGAGCCGGCGTTCCGCCGCGCGGCGCTCGCGTTCGCGGGCATCGGCAATCAACCGCGCGTGGTCGAGGGCCGTCGCCGCGTGCCGTGCAAACTGGCCCAGCAGCCGCAGGTCGTCCTCGGGGAAAAGCGACCCGCGCCGCTGGACGATCACCGCGGCGCCCCAGCTGGTCGTCGTCGAGCTGATCGGGGCCACGAGCACGCTGGCGCCCAGCCCCGTAATGGCGGCGGCGAGCTCAGGTTCGCACGCGTCGAGGCGGCCGGATTGCTCGGCGTCGCTCGCGATCGCCCGGCCGAGGAGCCCGCCGGCGGGCGCGAGCCGCAACCCGACGAACGACGGCAGCGTCGCGGCGCGAACGATGGCGTCGGTCGCCGCCGGCTCGTCGCGCAAGGCCACTACCGCCAGCGAATGCCCCATGCTTCGCGCCGCGGCCTGGGTGAGGTCGGCGGCCGCGAGGCGGCCGCGCTCCTCGGGCGTCCGATCGGCCGCCGCACTGAGGTAGCGCGCCTGCTCGAGCCGCTGCCATCGCGCGCGGAGGTATCGGGGCGTCGCGAACGCCAGAAAGAAGCTGAAACCGATCCCGCCGATCATCAGCTCGTGGAACCAGTAGGCGTCGCTGATGGCCGGGACGAGCGAAAGCGCTCCGTAGACGTTGTTCGCGGCGAGCATCCACGAGCCGGCGGAGGCCGCCACGAGCCGGCGCGCCGTGACGCCCGCCGTGCGACGCGCCTCGTGCGTGAACGCCGTTGCCGCGTAGAGCTCGATCGCTGCGCAATAGAGCTGCGTCGTGGTCATCAGCGCGTTCTGCTCGGTTGGCCGCCAGACGACCAGCACCAGCGTGAGGCTCGGAATGATCAGCACCACGATCGTCAGCAGCCACCGGGGCACCTCGCGGAAGTGCCGCACGAGCCTCAGCAGGAAGTAAGGCTGCGACAGCAACAGGCTCGCGCGTACGAACCAGAGAAACAGTCCTCGGCCACCGGCGAACGCGCCGATCATCAGCGTCGCAACGACGACGAGGATGTCGATGCGGTGCAGTTCGCGGCGTCGCCACACCGCGTAGGCGGATGAGACGACGGTGACAAACAGAAGACCGTAACCAACGACGTAGGCGGCGTAGGCGACGGATTTCATCGCAGCGGCGTCACCGTGTCAGCGAGGAGAGCCTGTGGAGCAGCTCGTCCTGGGCGGCGGCGGGGATCGCGCCCTCCCGGGCGTAGTGAATCTCACCCTCGCGATCGACGAGCACGATCGTGGGCACCTGCTTCACCCGCATCGAACGGAGATCGACGCCGACGATCGCGGCCGGGTCCAGGCCCCAGGTCCCTGCAAACGCGCGTTCGTCGGGCGCGACCGGCGCGCTCGACAGCAGGCGCACGGCGACGCCGCTGGCTGCCGCCTCACGAGCCAGCGTCGTGAGAAACGGCACGGAGCTGCGGCACACCGCGCAGGTGCTTCGGGCAAAGACGACAAGCGTGTACGGCGAGGCGCGATAGACCTCCGGCGGCACGTCGATGTGGCTGTCGACCGGGTACGCGTGCGGCGGCCCGAGCCCCAGCGCGTCACGCAGGTCGGGCCTGACCAGGACGATGGCCGTCACGGCAACCAGCACCAGGCTGGCCACCGCGGCGGCCATCGTCAGCCGGCCGAACAGGCCTATCCCGAGACTCCGCCCTTGCAGTTGCCGTCGCATTCCTGGTCCCACAGCCAGCCGCACATCGGCCACGTGTCGTCAACGTTGCACCCTGACCCACTGTCGCAGCGCCCCTGGTCGCAGCCGAAGCTGGAGGAGCAGTCGCAGTCCGGGTTGAAGCCTGCGAGCGCCAGGAACTGCGATCGCGTGAAGTTGGCGAGCCGCTCGCGAACCGGCAGCGCGCTGCTGAGAAGCCTGGCGTCCTTTGGTCCGAGCCGGTACAGCAGGAAGTCGGCGACGTCGCGGCCGAGCGTCGCTTGGATCTCGGTCGCGAGCAGGCCAATTTGTGCGCCGTTCGACCGGTCGCCGCTCATCGTTTCCGGCGTCGCGAGCGCGGCGGCTTGCTGAATCAGCTGGGCGGCGTTTGCGTCGAGCTCCGGATGCATCTGCAGATACGCGAGGATGTGATTGCGCCAGATCCACGCGCGCGCGTCGGGCGACAGCGCACGCATGATGGCGCGCCGGTAGACGAACGGATACGCCTCGACCTGGCTGGCGACCAGCACGAGATCATCTTGAGTGAGAGCGGTCGTCCACTGCTGCGCGGCGACCGCTTGATCGGGCGCGGCCAGAGCACGAACGAGAACGGATTCGGCCGGCAACGTGAGCATGAGCACGAAGACGGCGAGGAACACGCGACGTGGAACACTTCGCTTCACGGGGAGGAACCTCCAACTGCAGGGCTACGGGCACCGCCGGGGGGCGTAGAAGTATGGTCGCGAAGCCGTCAGACCGCAACCAGGCGGCCGCCCTCGAGACGGAGGACGCGGTCGCACGCCCCCGCCAGCACAGGGTTGTGCGTGACGATGATCGAGGTCAGTCCGTGCTCGCGGTGCATGTCGCGCAGCAAGCGGTGAAGATCCGCCGCGGTCGTCTCGTCGAGGTTGCCGGTGGGCTCGTCGGCCAGCAGCAAGGCCGGGCGGCACACCAGGGCTCGCGCGACCGCCACGCGCTGCTGCTCGCCGCCGGACAACGCGCCGGGCCGGTGCGAGCTCCGCTCGGCCAGGCCCACCCGCTCGAGGAGCGCCGTTGCCTCGCGCTCGCGATCGGCCGCGGCGCGGCCGCCGATGCGCAGCGGCATCTCGATGTTCTCGAGGGCCGAGAACTCGGGCAGCAGGTGGTGGAACTGAAACACGAAGCCGACGTGGCGGTTGCGGAACGCGACGCGCGCTTCGTCGCTCATCTGATCGATGCGCGCCTCGCCGACGCGGACCTGCCCGGCATCGAGCGTGTCGAGACCGCCGAGCACGTGCAGGAGCGTGCTCTTGCCGACGCCCGAGGCGCCGACGATCGCGAGCATCTCACCGGACTCGACGGCGAGATCCAGTCCGCGCAGCACGTCAATCCGCGCGCGCGGCGTCTGGTACGTCTTGACGAGGCCGGAGATCTCGACGAACGCCATCGCTACTCGTGCCGCAGCGCTTCGGCCGGATCGAGCTTGCCGGCCTGACGCGCGGGATAGATCGTCGCGACCCAGCACACGACGACGGCCGACACGACGACGATCGTCACGTCGAGCGGAAGCACACGAAACGGCAAGTAAGTGATCTGGTAGACCTCGCCCGACAATTTGATCAGCTGGTAGTGCTCGAGCAGCGCGCACGCGACCAGACCGAGCACCGTGCCGACGCCCGTGCCCACGAGCCCAATCGTGAGGCCCTGGTAGACGAAGATGCGCCGCACGGCCGCCGAGGACGCGCCCATTGTGCGAAGGATCGCGATGTCCCGGCTCTTCTCCATCACGAGCAGCACGAGCGACGCCACGATGTTGAGCGCCGCCACCATCACGATCAGTCCGATCGTCAGCGAAATGGCGACCTTCTCGAGCCACAGCGCCGAGTACAAGGGCTTGTTGAGCTCCGTCCAGTCCTGGACGAGGTAATTGGCGCCCAGACGTTCCTGTAGCGTCTCGCGCACGTCCGGCGCGCGATCCATCTGCGCGAGCTTGAGCTGAATGAGCTCTGGGCCGTCGGGACGGTTGAGCAGCGTCTCCGCCGCCGGCAACGACAGCAGCGCGTACCCGGAGTCGTACTCCCAGAATCCGAAGCGGAACGTGCCGACGACTTCGAGCGGCCGCGATCGCGGAATCGGGCTCATCAGCGGCAGCAGCGTGACCTCCGGCGTCAGCACGTTGACGACATCGCCCGTGGTCACGTGCAGCGTCTTCGCGAGATCCGCGCCGAGCACGACGCCCTGCCGCGCGCCTTCCGGCCGGTTGGTGAGCGCGGCAAGCGAGCCGCTGCGCATCGCGTTGGCGATGTCGGTGACCTGCGGCTCGCGCGTGGGGTCGATCCCTTTCAGCCAGACGAACGACGTCTCGCTGCCCGACGCGGTCATCAACGCGCCGCCGAGGATCGCCGGCGCCGCGCCCGTCACGCCCGGCGTGCTCGTCAGCTTGGCCATCGTCCCGTCGAGGTCCTCGAAGCTCTGGCCAATCCGGTAGACGTAGATGTGTGCCGTCGATCCGACGATGCGGTCGCGCAGCTCGCTCTGGACGCCGGTCATCAAGGCCAGGGCGATCACGAGCGCCATCACGCCGACGCACACGCCCACGATCGAGACGAGCGAGATCAGCGAGACGAACGCCTGCCGGCGGCGGGCGGTCAGATAGCGACGGGCGACGTACCACTCGAAGGACATTGGGCTATTGGGTCATTGGGCTATTGGGCGCATGAGCGGGAACAGTATGACGTCGCGAATTGACGGGCTGTTGGTGATGAGCATGACCAGCCGGTCGATGCCGATCCCTTCCCCGCCGGTCGGCGGCAGGCCGTATTCGAGCGCGCGGACGTAATCTTCGTCCATCTGGTGCGCCTCGGCGTCGCCGGCGGCGCGCTCGCGCAGCTGGGCCTCGAAGCGGCGGCGCTGCTCCGACGGGTCGTTCAGCTCGCTGAAGCCGTTGGCGATCTCGAAACCGCCTGCGTAGAGCTCGAAGCGCTCGACGGTATCCGGATCGCTCGCCTTCTGCTTGGACAGCGGCGAGACCTCGGTCGGAAAGTCGTACACGAACGTCGGCTGCACGAGCTCGTCCTGCCAGAGCGTCTCGAAGATGTTCGTGGCGATCTTGCCGGCGCCGTGCGCCGGCGCGACGTCGAGGCCGAGCGCGCGCGCGACGTCGCTCGCGCGATCGCGGTCGCGCAGATCCGACTCGGTCACGGTCCGGGTGAGCCGACGGGTCGCGGCCTCCGCCGCCGCGTGGCGCAACGACAGCCGGCGATACGGCGCCGCAAACGAGACCGTGTGGTCGCCGAACGGCCGCTCGAGGCCGCCGGTAACGTTGCCGACAATCTCGGTCAGCATCGTCTCGGTCATCTGCATCAGGTGCTCGTAGTCCACGTACGCCTCGTAGAATTCGAGCATCGTGAACTCGGGATTGTGTTGCGTCGAGATTCCCTCGTTGCGGAAGTTGCGGTTGATCTCGTACACGCGCTCGAATCCGCCGACGGTCAGGCGCTTGAGGTACAGCTCGGGCGCGATGCGCAGGTAGAGATCGATGTCGAGCGTGTTGTGGTGCGTGATGAACGGCCGCGCGAGCGCGCCGCCCGCCACCGGCTGCATCATCGGCGTCTCGACCTCGAGGAACCCGCGACGGTCGAGGAACGCGCGGATGCCCGCGACGACGCGCGCGCGAGTCTCGAAGACCTTCCGCGAGTCGGGATTGACGATCAGATCGAGATAGCGCTGCCGGTACCGCGTCTCGACGTCGGTCAAGCCGTGCCACTTCTCCGGCATCGGCAGCAGGCACTTCGCGAGAAACGTCAGCGACGAGGCCCAGATCGTGAGCTCGTTGGTCTTGGTCCGGAACACGCGGCCTTCGACGCCGACGTGATCGCCGAAGTCGAGCAGCCCGTAGACCTTGAAGTCGAGCGCGCTGAGCGCATCGGCGCGCACGTACACCTGGATGCGCGAGAGCCCGTCCGAGATCACGAGGAAGTTGGCTTTGCCGAACCCGCGGATGCTCAGAATGCGGCCGGCCGTGCGGACGAGGGGCTTCGCCGCCTCGAGCGCCTCGCCGGTCTCGCCGCCGTGCGCACCGACGATCGCGCTGACGGAGGACGTCCGGTCGTACTGATTCGGATAGGGCGCGACGCCCAGGCGCCCCAGCTCATCGAGCTTGGCCTGACGCTGCGCGATCTGTTCTCGTTCGTTCGACATATTCCCTTCGACTTCGCTCCCCTTCGACTTCGCTCAGGGCTGGGCCTTGCGAATGGCGTCCAGGACGCCATTGACGAATCTGACGGAATCATCGGTGCTGAAGGTCCGCGCGAGCTCGATGGCCTCGTCGATGACGACCGCGGCCGGCGTGTCCTGCTCGTGGCGCATCTCCCACACGGCCATCCGCAGGATCATGCGGTCGATCACCGCCAGGCGATCGAGCCGCCAGTTCGCCGAGTGCGCCGCAACGACCGCGTCGAGCGCGCCCACTTCGGCGATCGTGCCGTGCACCAGGTCGGCGGCAAACGCACGCAGCGGTTCGGGCGCCTCGGGCTCGTGCTCGGCCCAGAACGCGGCGAGCGCCTCGTCGGGCGACGCGCGGCCGACCTCCCAGAAGTACAGGATTTGCAGCGCCGCCTCACGCGCGCGATGCCGGGGGCCCGTCGTCACGGCCCTGGCGGCACGTCTCCCCCGCCCGCCTCTTGCGCGTCGAGGCGCGCGTACAGCCGCGCCATCTCCACGGCCGCCAGCGCGGCCTCGCGTCCCTTGTTCGCCGGCCCGTTGCCGGCCCGGGCCAGCGCTTCATCCGCCGTGTTGGTCGTCAGCAGGCCGAAGGCTACCGGCACACCGGTCGCCTGCGCCGCGCGCGTGATGCCCTGCGACGCGGCTTGCGCGATGTAGTCGAAGTGTTGCGTCTCGCCGCGAATCAGGCAGCCCAGGCACACGACCGCGGACCATCGTCCCGACTCGGCGACGCGCTGCGCCGCCTGCGCGAGCTCGTAGGCGCCGGGCACCGCGAACGTCTCGATGTCGGACGCCGCCACGCCCGCCTCGGCAAGCGCCGCGCGCGCGCCGGCCTCGAGCGGCTCGGTCACGAACGCGTGATAACGGGAAACGACGATCGCGATCCGCATGGTTGTCGGGACGGTCTATCGTCCGGTGAACTTGGGCTTCCGCTTCTCGAGAAACGCTTTCGTGCCTTCGCGCATGTCGTCGGTCGTCGAGACGAGCCCGAACAGCGTCGCCTCGTAATCGGCCGCGTCGGCAAACGACATCTCCAGGCCGCCGGAGACGGCCTCGAGGATGTACCGCGCCGCGACGGCGGGCTTCGAGGCGAGCTTGTCGGCGAGCGCCCGCGCCTCGTTCATCAGGTCCGCGGCCGGCACGACGCGATTGACGAGGCCGATCCGGAACGCCTCGTCGGCCGAGATTGGATCGCCGGCGAGCAGCAGCTCGAGCGCGCGGCCGCGGCCGACGAGCCGCGGCAACCGCTGCGATCCCGCGTAGCCGGGAATCAGCCCCAGGTTGATCTCCGGTTGTCCAAACTTCGCGGTGTCCGCCGCCAGGCGCATCGTGCACGCCATGGCCAGCTCGCAGCCGCCACCGAGGGCGAATCCGTTGACCGCGGCGATCACCGGCTTGCCGAGGTGCTCCAGCCGGTCGAATATCGCCTGCCCGCGGCGCGCGTGCTCGCGTCCGCCGACCGGCGATTGCACGGCAAGCTCGTTGATGTCGGCGCCGGCGACAAACGACCGGTCGCCCGCGCCGGTGAGCACGACGACGCGCACGGTGTCGTCACGCTCGACCTCGTCGATGACCTGGCTCAGTTCGGTCAGCGTCTGCGCGTTCAGCGCGTTCAACACTTTCGGCCGATTGATCGTGACGACCATCACGCCGTCGTGCCGCTCAACCAGCAGGTTTTCGTAGGCCATAACCGGCCGATTATACTGCGCGGCTTTGCCGCCTGCGGGCGATCGCCGTCGCCAGCATGCGACAGGCGACGACGGCCACGGCGGCGCCCGCGATGTCGACGAGCCAGTCGTTCACGTCAGGCGTGCGGCCGGGCACGAAGCTCTGGTGGAACTCGTCGCTCGCGCCGTACACCGCGCTGCCGAGCCACGCGAGCGCCGCCACGCGGTTTGTCAGCCCCGCGACTCGGGCGTCAGCCAGCGCGCGCGCCAGCAGCCCGCCGAGGAGCGCGTATCCGACGAAGTGGCCGAAGTCCGGCGAGATGCCGCCGGGCAGCTCGCCGAGATCCGGAATGCTCGACGCATAGAAGATCGCGGCCATCTGCGCGACGGCCGGCAACCAGACCCACAGCAGACGCCGGGCCACGCGTCAGCCGAAGACGAAGTACATCAGCCAGCCGATCACGTAGGCGCCGACGACGAGGCTGCTGAAGATCTGCGCGCCGAGCCGGACCTGATCGCGAACTTGATCACGGAGCAGCGTGCCGAACACCGTCGACACACACGCGGCAAACAGAATCATCACGCCGAGGTGCGTCGTCATGACGGCCGCTTTCGTCCGGTCGCGAGGTCGAACACGTCGAGCGTGATGACCGTGTTCAGCAGCCCGGCGACGATGAGGAAGGTGTTGCCGTAGTCGTAGGTGACGGCGGTGACGGCGCCCACGCCGAGGCCCGCGAAGCCGGCGAGCAGGCGCGGCAGGAACACGACCCATTGCGCCGCGGCGCCCAGAAACACGAGCGGCTCGTCGGTGGCAAACGGCAGAAAGCCTCCGCCGAACGCCAGGCCAATCGCGAACATCGTCATCAGCACGACGAAGAAGACGCCGGCTTTGCGCGACTGGCCGACGACCATGTGCCCGAGTCCCGGCACGAGGATCGCGAGCACGCACGCGCGCGTGACTTTGGCGGTGTCGGGCGCGGCGTCGGTCGTTCGTGCGCGCGCCGCGTTCGCGGTCTTGGAGGGCGGGGCCGGCGGCGAAGGCATGCCTGGTCAGTTTACCTGATGCTTACGCTTCGCCGGCCGCGGCGCGGACCAGCACGAACGCGATCATCGCGCCGAGGGGGAGCGCGGCCAGCGCGCGGGCGAGATTCGACACGGGCGCGAGGTTGAGCCACTCCACCGCGAGCGTGATCGCCGTGGGCACGGCCGCGAGCGCGAGCCACGCCAGTTGCCGCGGCGCCGCTTTCCGGCGGCGAATCGCGATGCCCGCGACCAGCGCGCCGATCGGCGCGGCCAGGTACAAGCCGCTGCACCGGCCGCAGACGGGCCACTTCACCCCGGCGGTATGGAACGATCGCTCGGGCCGCTGATGGCAGACCCTGGAGGCCGCAGCGTAAACGACGCCCGACCAGAGCGGCGCACGACCTTGGGCGAGCTCCCACGTCGCGCCGGCCAGGACTGCGGGCCACGCGAACGCGGCGACGATCAACGCTACGGACAGCGCTCGCATGCTGGGGCCTAGCGCCTAGTGCCTGATCTTGAGCGCGCCAAAGTGTTTCTCATACCGCGCGCCGAACTCCGCAAACGTGTACGCGTGACTCGTGCCGCCGAGGTGCTCGAGCGCGAAGGTCGCGGCCACGCTACCGAGCCGCGCGCACACCGCGTCGTCGGCGCCGGCGGCGAGACCCTTCATGAAGCCGCCGCGGTAGGCGTCACCGACGCCGGTCGGGTCGGCGATGCGATCCGGCGTCACGGCGGGCACGTCCACGCGCCCGCTCGATCGAATGACGGACGATCCGTGCTCGCCGCGCGTGACGACGAGAGCCTTCGCGCGCGCGAGGATGCCGGTGTCGTCGAGCCTCGTCTTCTGCCGTATCAGCTCGAGCTCGTAGTCGTTGCAGATCACGATCTCCGCGCCCGAGAGGCCATGCATGAGCTCCTCGCCGCTCATGCGCGCGCACTGCTGTCCCGGATCGTAGATGAAGCGGATGCCAAGCGCGCGGCACTCGTCGGCGTACTGCGTCATCGCGCCCGGATCGTTCGGCGAGATGATCGCGAGATCGACGTGCCCGGCCGTGCGGAACGACAGCTCGCCGGCGTGCGCCATGGCGCCCGTATAGAAGGAAGCGATCTGGTTGTTGGCCGTGTCGGTGCTGCAGAAGAACGACGCCGTGAACTTGTCGGGCACGTCCTTGACGAGGGTCGTGTCGATACCGGCGGCGTCGAGCCAGCGGCGATAGTCGCCGAAGTCCTGGCCCGCCGTCGCCATCAAGCGCGGCCGCTCGCCGAGTAACGCGAGGGTGTACGCGATGTTCGGCGCGCACCCGCCCCGGCGCTTGTCCATGGAATCGACGAGGAAGCTGAGGCTGACGCGCGAGAAGTGCTCCGGCAGGAAGTGCTCGGTGAACTTCCCGGGAAACGACATCAGGTAGTCGTAGGCGATCGAGCCGGTGACAACGATTTTCACTTGAGGTATTTCCCCACGAGAGGTTGAAGCCGCGCGCGCGTCGCGGCAGGAATGGCCTCGGGCCGCGTGATGATCGCGGTCGCGAGCGCGCGCGCGCACTCACAGCCGCGCGCGATCGGCAGCTTCTCGACGGCGTTCGCGATGACCTGCTGCGCGACCTTCGCGTTCTGCATCAGATTGGACACGATCATCTCGACCGTCACCGAGTCATGATCGGGATGCCAGCAGTCGTAGTCGGTGACGAGCGCGATGGTCGTGTAGCAAATCTCCGCTTCGCGCGCGAGCTTCGCTTCCTGCAGGTTCGTCATGCCGATGATGTCGAACCCGGACGCGCGGTACGACTCCGATTCGGCCTTCGTCGAAAACTGCGGGCCTTCCATGCACACGTACGTGCCGCCGCGATGCATCGTGGCGCCGGCACGGCGCCCGGCCTCGTAGGCCACCTCGCTCAGCGGCTTGCAGAACGGGTGCGCGAAGCCGACGTGCGCGACGAGCCCGTCGCCGAAGAACGTGCTGATGCGCCCGCGCGTGCGATCGTAGAACTGCGAGGGAACGACGAGATCGAGCGGCTTGAAATCCTCGCGCAGGCTGCCGACCGCGCTCGCCGAGAGGATCCACTCGGCGCCCAGGACTTTGAAGCCGTAGATGTTCGCGCGAAAGTTGAGCTCCGACGGGAGCAGCCGATGCCCGTGGCCGTGCCGCGCGAGAAACGCGACGCGGCGGCCGCGCAGTGTCGCCAGCACGTACGGACCGGACGGATCGCCAAACGGCGTCGTGACGACGCGCTCTTCGCGATCGGTGAGCTCGGCCATGTCGTACAGACCTGAGCCGCCGATGATGCCGATTTGAATGGACATGGACAAAGTTAGGAGTTCGAAGTTTGAAGTTCGAAGTTAGGGACAGAACCCAACACTACACCGCGACCGGCTCCACGCTGAGCTTGTTGCCCTGTTCCCGGATGATCCCCGCCGCCATCGCCGGGTCGTGCTCGAAGAAGATAACGTACTCGCGCGAGATCGCCTCACGCAGAAACGGCTTCTTGTACGCCAGCGTGTCCATCGGATACAGGTCGTAGCCCATGATCCACGGCGGATCGATGTGCGCGGTCGTCGGGATCAGATCGGCCGTGAACACGGCGGTCTTGCCCCCCGACTCGATCCGCACCAGCTGGTGGTGGTTGGTGTGGCCGCCCGTGCGCCACACGCTGATGCCGGGCACGACGTCGCCGTCGCGGTCGTTGAAGTCGACGAGGCCCGCCTCGGCCAGCGGCACGAAGTTCTCCGGAAGATAGCTCGCCCGGTTGCGCTCGTGCGGATGCGTGGCGTCCTCCCACTCGAGCCGGCGAACGACATGCCGCGCGCCCGGGAACCGCGGCACGATCTTCCCGTCCACGCGCATCGTCAGGCTCCCGACGTGATCGAAATGCAGGTGCGTGCAGACGACGACGTCGATATCGGCGGGCGTGAGGTGCACGCTCGCGAGCGCCTGCTCGAGCGACGGCCGCCGGTCGATGGCGTAGATCTCGTGTTCCTTCTCGCTCATCTTGTCGCCGATGCCGGCGTCGATGAGCACGGTCTGGCGGCTGGTCCGAACGACGAGCGGGCGCATGCCCAGGCGGATGCGGTTGCGCGCGTCCGCCGGCGCGCGACGCTCCCAAAGCGGCTTGGGCACGACGCCGAACATCGCGCCGCCGTCGAGGGCAAAGAATCCGTCTGTCAGGGAGAACAGCTCGAACTCGCCGAGAATCATGGCGCCTGCTTCAACTCGACGAGCAACCCGCGCGTGCTCGCCGGATGGATGAAGGCGATCCGCGATCCGTGCGCGCCGCCGCGCGGCACCTCGTCGATGAGCTTGACGCCCTTCGCCTTGAGCGCGGCCAGCGCCGCGTCGATGTCCGGCACACGCAGGCAGAAGTGATGCAGCCCCGGGCCCTTGTTCGCGATGAACTTCGCCACAGGCGCGTCCGGGGACAGCGGCTCGACGAGCTCGATCGTCGTGTCGCCGGTCTCGACAAACCGCAGACGATGCAGCCCGACGTCCTCCGCGTCCGAGGTTCGGAGGCCGAAGAGCGCCGCGAACATCTCCGTGAGCGCGGCGACGTCGGAGACCGCGACGCCGATGTGATCGATGCGCGACCGCGCGCCCAGCGCGCGGGCCAGAACATCGCTCGCCGCGCGGTACGGATCGATCTCGCGCGCCGCGATGCGATCGAGGATGTGGTCGAACTCACCGGGCCCGAGGACGTGCGCGTCCAGATGCTGCATGAACGTCCGGCCGAGCACCTCGCGCAGCCGCCACTCGGCGCGCGCCCGCCGGCGCTCGCCCAGCGTCGCGGCGGTCTCCGTCCGGTACCGATCGATCATCGCGACCAGCTCGGGCACGCCCGAGCCCGTCGTCGCGACCGTGCGCAGCACCGGCGGCTTCCACTCCCCCGCCGGCCACTGCTCGAGCGACAGCATCGTCTCGATCGACGCCGCGGTGCGATCCGCCCCCTCGCGATCGGCCTTGTTGACGACGAAGATGTCCGCGATCTCCATGATGCCGGCCTTGAGCGCCTGCACCTCGTCGCCGGTGCCCGGCACGATCGTCACCACCGAGACGTCCGCGGTGCGGACGATGTCGACTTCGTCCTGCCCGACGCCGACGGTCTCGATCATCACGACGTCGTAGCCCGCCGCGTCGAGCACCGTCGCGGCCTCGGCCGTCGTGCGCGCGAGCCCGCCCAGGTGGCCGCGCGTCGCCATGCTGCGAATGAAGACGCCCGAGTCTTCCGCGTGGGCCTGCATCCGCACGCGATCGCCGAGCACGGCGCCGCCGCTGTACGGGCTGGTCGGATCGACCGCGATGACGCCGACGGTGCGTCCGGTCTTGCGGATTTCGGCGATCAGCCGATCGACGAGCGTGCTCTTGCCGGCGCCCGGCGAGCCCGTGACGCCAATCAGGTACGCGCCGCCGGTCTTCGCGTAGATCTGCCCGGCGATCGCCGCGCCCTCCGGCGCTTCGTTTTCGATGAGGGAGATGGCGCGCGCGATCGCGCGCGGATCGCGGGCGAGGATGCGGGAGACGAGCGTCGACCCGGCCGCGATCACGTCAGTGGCCCAGGAGCTCGCGCGCGATGACCAGCCGCTGGATTTCGCTCGTGCCCTCGCCGATCGTGCACAACTTCACGTCGCGGAAGTACTTCTCGGCGGGATAGTCCTTCATGAAGCCGTAGCCGCCGTGAATCTGCACGCACTCGTCGGCCGCGCGCACGGCAATCTCGCTCGAGTAGAGCTTGGCCATCGACGACGCGGTGCTCGTGCGCTCGCGGCGCATGTCGCGCATCCACGCCGCGCGGTACGTCAGCAACCTGGCCGCGTCGATGCGCGTCGCCATGTCCGCCAGCTTCCAGCGGATCGCCTGAAACCACGCGATGGGCTGGCCGAACTGGCGCCGCTCGTGCGCGTAGCGCCTCGCCGCCTCATACGCCCCTTGCGCGAGCCCGACCGCCAGCGCCGCGATGCCGATCCGGCCGGCATCGAGCACCTGCAAGGTGTTGATGAAGCCTTCGCCCTCTTTGCCCACCAGCGCGTCGGCGGGCACGCGGCAATCCTGAAAGATCACTTCGCTCGTGTCGCTCGCGCGCATGCCGAGCTTGTTTTCTTTCTTGCCGGCCTGCAGCCCGGGCGTCCCGCGCTCGACGACGAAGGTCGAGACGCCGCGGCGGCCTTCCGCGCGATCGGTCACGGCGATGACGACGAGGGTTCCCGCGATCTTGCCGTGCGTGATGAACTGCTTGGCGCCGTTGATGACCCACTGGCCGCCCGACCGGTTCGCCGACGTCCGCATGGCCGCGGCGTCCGATCCCGAGCCCGCTTCGGTCAGGCACCAGGCGCCGAGCGTCTCGCCGCGCGCGAGCGGCGCGACGTACTTCCGGCGCTGCGCGTCGCTGCCGAACATCGAGAGATGCGCCAGCGCGAGGCCGTTGTGCGCCGCCACCGACAGCGCAATCGACGGGTCCACGCGCGCCAGCTCTTCGATGCAGATGCAGTACTCGATGGCCGACATCCCGGCGCCGCCGAACTCTTCGGGGATCTGGATGCCCATCAGCCCGATCGAGGCCAGGCGCGGGACGAGCTCGGCCGGAAAGGCCTGCGCTTCGTCCCAATCCATGACGAAGGGACGGATCTCCGCCTCGGCGAATTCCCGCACGGTGCGGCGCAAGAGCTCCTGCTCGGGCGTCGAGCGCAGATCCATCCGAAAACTCTATCTCATCTTCTGACTCGAGCCGATATCGAGGTGCATGATGCGCCGTGTTCCGCTGATCTGCTGCGCGCTCCTTCTGACCCTGCTGTTCCCCGCCAGGGCCTGGGCCGACGCGACCGCGTTCTGGGGCCTCAACTACACGCCGACGACGCGCTCCGCCAAAGGCTTTGCCATCGGCGTGACGCTCATCGTCCTGGGCTTCGAGTACGAGTACAGCAAGACCAACCAGGACGAGCCGAAAGCGGCGCCGGAGCTCACCTCGCACATGGGGAACGTGCTGGTCCAGACGCCGACGGGGCGCGCGCAGCTGTACTTCACGGCCGGCGGCGGGTTCTATCAGGAGACGTACCGGACGTTTGAAACGAACGGCTTCGGCACCAACTTCGGCGGCGGGCTCAAGTTCACGCTCGCGGGCCCGCTGCGCGTGCGCGTCGACTACCGCATCTTCAATCTGCGCGGCCAGCCGCTGTACACGAATCCGAAGCGGCTCTATTTTGGCGCGACGATAGCGTTCTAGCTAACTTAGAACTTAGAACTTCAAACTTAGAACTTCAGAGTGACACGCGTGGCTCGCCTAAGTTCTAAGTTTTAAGTTAGCTCCTATCTAATCTTCCCCAGTCCCATTCTCTCCACGCGTATCACCGCATCCCGCAGCTTCTCGTACAGCCCCTGCACTTCCGTCGGCAGCGCCTCGCCGAGCACTTTGATGGGATCGTAGTCAGTGCCAGCGACAGCGGGGACAAACATGAACACGTAAATCGCCGCGTCGGGTGTGGTTTCGACCGAGCGGAGGATGTGCCAGTTGGCGGCTTGTTGCTTGCGGACCGGGTCGTCCGTCTTGTCGAGCACCTCACTCAGACGCGCGATGACGGCTTCAAAGTCGGCGGTCCTGGCCGGCTTGACGTAGAAGAACAGCAGGCCGGCTCCGCTCGGAAACCGGTAGTCAGGCTGCGCGACGGGCGGAGGCGTCTGAACGCTTCCGACCACGAGAAAGCCGGCGAGCACGATTGGACCGAGCAGCATGACGCGCTCCCTCCAAAAGAAACGGGACGCTTCGCGTACCCGCGAAGCGTCCCGATTTGTCGTACCGACGGCGAGCGGGTTTACCCGCCGGCCTTCATGTCGAGGACTTTTTCGAGCGTCCAGCGCTGCAGGCTCGTGTACGAATCCTTCAGCTTGTTGAACATCTCGTCAGCCTCGGCGCGCGGCAACTCGGAGTACAGGATCTTGCCCGGATCGTAGGCGGTCCCCACTTCGGCGGGACTGATCAGCCAGAGGTAGATGACGTTGGGGGCGCCCGCCACGGTCGTTTCACCAACCTTCATGACTTGCCAACCCTCAGCGAGCTTCTTGAGCTCGGGCTTGTCCGTTTTGGTGAGTAACTCCTTGATCTTGTTCATCACCGCTTCGAAGTCGGCGGTCTTGTCCGGCTTGATGACGTTGAGGAACATCGCGGGCGAGCTCTTCGCGGCGAGCCCGTTTTCGGCAGCCGGCTGCGCAGCCGCGGCTGGCGCTGGCGTCTGCTGCGGCGGCGGAGTCTGGGCACTCAGGCCCGACGCGGCGCACACGACCGCGAACGCTGCAAGCCCGACGCCGAGCACCGTCCGCCGGCCTGACACCGACAGAGATCCAAACGACTTCATGTAGAGCCTCCATGCCCGAGGGGGCAATGAATCCGAGCGTACTTCTCCCGTTACTCTAGCGTACTGCCGGGCGCGGTCTCGCCCGCGGGGCTCGAAGGTGTCGTTGCGACGGCCGGACCGACTAGTTGGTGCCACCCATGTCGATGACCTTGTTCATGCCCGACAGGTTGATGGCCTTCAGCGCGCCGCTGAGCTTGGTGTAGAGCGTCTGAAGCTCCTCGGGCGTCGATCCGCCTTCCTGGAGGATCTTCATCGGATCGTAGGACTGATCCTTGGACACAGGGTCGAGGACCATCACGTAGACGACGATGCCGTTCGCGGGCGGCGCGTCGGTCTTGAACAGGTGCCAGTGGGACGCCTGGGCCTTGCGTTCAGCCTTGTCGCTCTTGCCGAGCGCGGCCTTCACCTTGCCCATGACTTCTTCGAAGTCCGCGGTCTTGTCCGCGGCAATCTGCATGAAGATGAGTTCGGCGTCAGCCGCGAACTTCATCTGGTCGACTGGCTGTGCCGCAGGCGTCTGCGCCGGCGGAGTTTGCGTGGCCGACATGGCGGTCAACCCGGCCGCGGCGCATACCACCGCGAAGCTCATCACGAGTGCCGCACGCCGGCTGGCCGCCGGCACCGATCCAAACGACTTCATGTTCTTGCCTCCTGGCCCAACGGGCACTGGGTTCACGGTCCAGCGAAAAGATTCGGTACTCTATCGGACCCCTTCGGTCAACACAAGCGGGAAGCGCCCGGCTACACAAACGTCACAAGCAGGTCGTTCGCGACGAGCATGCCGCGCCGCGTGAGCCCGAAAGCCGCGTCGTCGGCCCACATCAATCCTTCGTCGACGAACGGCGTGAGGGTCTCCCGGTAGCGAGTCCAGGGATCGACACCGAAGCGCGCCAGAAAGTTCCGCCGGTCGATACCGGTCGTCAGTCGTAGTCCCGTGAAGAGCGTCTCGCTCATGCGTTCGGGGACTGACAAGTCCTGTCGATCGAGGAGGACCGGGGCGCCCTGGCTCAGGCGGTCGATGTACTCGTGGGTAGACGCGAGGTTCTTCCAGCGAACGCCGTCGACCGTCGAGTGCGCGCCGCAGCCGAATCCGTACCACGAACCTGCCTGCCAGTACTTGAGGTTGTGGCGGCTCAGATAGCCGGGGCGGGCGACGTTGGAGATCTCGTACTGCGCGAAGCCGGCCGCGTCGAGGCGATCGAGCGCAGCCAGGTACATGTCGGCCGCGTCATCGTCGGTGACCTGCGCCCAGCCCGGCTGCGCGCGCGCCATGGACTCCTTGAGCGGCGCGTTGGGATAGAGCTCGAGCAGATACAGCGACAAGTGATCGGGCGCGAGCGCGATCGCTTCGTCGACCGTTCGCTGCCACGACGCGAGCGTCTGGCCCGGGAGCCAGAGCATCAGATCGAAGCTGAGGTTGTTGAAGCCGGCGGCGCGGGCGGTGCGCACGGCGTCGCGCGCGCGCGCGGCGGAGTGAATCCGGCCGAGACGCGCGAGCTCCGCGTCGTCGAACGACTGCACGCCGAAGCTGATGCGGTTGACGCCCGCCGCGCGAAACGCGTCAAGCCGCTCGCGCGAGGCGGTCTCGGGATTGGTCTCGAGCGTGATCTCGGCGTCGGCTGTGAGATCGAACGTCTCGCGGCAGGCGGCGATCAGCCGCGCGACCTCGGCGGCGTCGAGCAGCGAGGGCGTGCCGCCGCCGAAGAAGATCGTGTCGGCGCCGCGATCGACGCGCGCGGGATCGGCCGCGCGAATCTCACGCTCGAGCGCGCTGACGTAACGGGTCTTCAGATCAGCGTCGAGCAGACCGCGGTTGAAGTTGCAGTAGCTGCAGATCGCCTGGCAGAACGGAATGTGGAGGTAGAGCCCGAGCATTCAATTCTTGGTGCCTGCCTTGCCGCCCGGCCACTTGAGCTCTTTTGACTCCTTGGGCGGGCGGATTTCCGCGCGGGCCTGGCCGTGCGTGCGCGCCGGCAGGACGCGGCGGCCGCGGTTCTTCTTCCACAGCGTGGCCAGGTCGTCGGGGCCGCCGTTGGCGGGCAGCATCCGGAAGTCGCCGCCGTCGTATTCGAGGAACTCGCACATCTCGTGCAGGCGCGAGTGCAGCCGGAAGCCGACGCGGGCTTTGAGCGAGTCGATCTCGGTGTCGTCGGGCAGATCCTCGTAGTTCGTCGTGAAGACCGTGGCCCGCCGCTCGTTGTAGCGGGTGTTGACGATCAAATTGATCGTCTCCTCGACCCACTCGGACGGTTTCTCCGCGCCGAGGTCGTCGAGCACGAGCAGCTCGGCCTCCATCACCGGCCGGAGGATGTCCATCTCGGCAGTGCGGACGACCGGGTTGTAGGTCGAGCGGATGACGCGCAGCAGATCGCGCACGTCATAGAAGAGGCCGTGCGCGCCCTTTTCGATCACGACCCGGCGGAGCACGGCGACGGCGATGTGCGTCTTGCCGATGCCCGGCGGGCCGATCAGGCAGAGGCCTTTCTGCACGGCCGGGAACGCTTCCGCAAAGCGCCGCGCGCGCGTGACGGTCGCGATCAGCTGCTCATTCGGGTACAGGACGAAGTTGTCGAGGTCGCACCGCGCGTAGCGCGGCGGAATCCGTGCGTCGCCGAGGAGCCTGACCGTCCGCGTGTCCTGCCAGCACTCGCATCGCTCGACGCGGCGCACGCCGTCGCGCTCTACTGCCTGCCAGCCCGTCCCTTCGCACCGCGCACACGCCATGGGTGAAGAGGAGAGGATAGCACTGTCCCGCCTACTGCGGCGCGCCGACGGTCGGTGGCGTCGCGTGCTCGACGAGATCCGCGGTCGTCGTCGGCACGAGCGCGGTGTTCAGCCGCTGCTCCCAATCGCCGAGGCCGCGCGCGAGCTCGTGCTTGACGTACTGCATGAACTCGTTGACTTCGCTCTGCATGCGCTCCATCTTGCGGCGCATGTTGAGGATGATCTCGACCCCTGCGAGGTTGACGCCGAGGTCGCGCGTGAGCGCGAGGATCGTCTCGAGCGTCTGCAGGTCCTCATCCGAGTACAGCCGCGTGTTGCCTTCCGTGCGCGACGGCTTGAGCAGCCCTTCGCGCTCGTAGAGGCGCAGCGTCTGCGGGTGGATGTTGAAGCGCGTCGCCACCGCGCTGATCATGTAGTAGCCCTTGCCTGTCTTCGTTCGTCTTGTCATCGTCCTGCATTCCGGAAAAAGTGCTGTCGCACGTTCGTGTCGTTCAGGCGCCCGAATTCGCGCAACAGCTCGCGAGAGCGCTCATCTTTGACGGGCGGCATCACAATCTGAATCTCCGCGACGAGGTCGCCCGCCTCGCCTGTCGTCAGGGGCACGCCCTGGCCTCGCACGCGCAGCCGCTGCCCGGCCGGCGTGTTCGGCGGAATCTTCAAGCGCACGACGCCGTCGAGCGTCGGCACGTCGATACGCGCACCGAGCGCGGCCTCGTGCACGGCCACGGGCACCGTCACGTGGAGATCGCGCCCCTCGCGCCGCAAGAACGGATGCGGCGCGATCTCGATCGTCACGTAGAGATCGCCCGCCGGCCCGCCACGCGCG
>DATEGZ010000086.1:0-4453 GCA_035279905.1 Vicinamibacterales bacterium | reverse complement strand
CGTCCCGCGCCGAGCGCGTGCCGGATCGCGAGCTCTCGCGCGCGCGCCGCGGCCTGCGAGAGCAGAAGATTCGTGACGTTCGCGCACGCGACGAGCAGCAGGAAGAACACCGCGCCGAGCAGCACGTACAGCGTCGAGCCCACCTGACCGGTGAGCGACGTCTGCAGCGCAACCGCCGCCGCATCGGTCATCAGGTAGTCGCCCTGCTCGTCGGACCGACGGACGATCTCCTTCGCAATTGCGCTGATGTCGGCGCTCGCCTGCGCGACGCTCACGCCCTCGCGCAGCCTGCCGACGCTGCGGAAGTTGTGCGACGTCCGGCTCCGATTCTCGGCATCGAGCTCGGCCGGCACCCAGAGATCGACCTTGGCCGGGAAGTCGAATCCCGCCGGCATCACGCCGACGACGGCGTAGGCGCGATTCTCGAGTCGCAGCGTGAACGACGACAGTTCCCCCGACCCGCCGAGGTACTTGGTCCAATACCGATGGCTGACGATCACCGCAGGCTGGGCGCCGACACGAAGCTCGTCAGGCGCGAAGCCCCGCCCGAGCGACGGCGCCACGGCCATGACGCTGAAGAAGTCCTTCGTCACCGGCGCGATGACGCTGCGCGTCGGCTCCGACGCGCCCGACACCGACACCGTGTACGCCGTGAACTTCGCCATCCCGCTCAGTGTCCGGTTGCGGTCGCGGAAATCGTCGAAGTTCGGGTCGGCCAGCCGCGAGAACGTGCCGCGGTGGTTGACCTCCCAGACGGCCACGAGCCGATCCGCCTGCGGGTAGGGCAGCGGCCGCAGCAGCACGCCGTACACGACGCTGAAAATCGCCGTCGTCGCGCCAATCGCGAGCGCCAGCGTGAAGATGACGAGGGACGTGACGCCCGGGTTCTTGGCGAGCACGCGGATGGCATGGCGCAGGTCTAAAGACATCGAGGATTCCAGGATTGTAGATTGGTGATAGCGGCCCCCAAATTAGACGGAGAAACCATGGCTGGCGGTAGACTCTCGGACAAAGAAATTCAGGACAAGCTCACGGCCCACCCCGGCTGGAAAAAGGAAGGCGACGCGATCGTGCGGCAGCTCACCTTCCGGTCGTTTCCCGACGCGATCGCGTTCACGACGCGGCTGGCCTTCGACGCCGAGGCCGCGGACCACCACCCCGACCTGACCATCAGCTACAAGCGGGTCACCGTGCGGTGGAGCACGCACGACCAGGGGGGCGTGACCGACAAGGACTTGGCCGGAGCGGCCGCGTCGGACAAGATAGCGGGGGCCTTCGTGCCGTAGGCCCTCCTGGATGCGTCTCAAGACGAGCTATTCCGCCCGCGAAGTGGCCGCCCTGACCGGCCTCTCCGCCCGCCAGCTTCAGGGCTGGGACTCGGCGCGCATTTTCCCGTCGGCCATCGCACCGCGGCGGACCGTCGCCGGCGGATTCACGGAACGGCGGTACTCGCCGGTCGATCTCATCGAGCTGGTCGCGCTCGCCGAGCTGCGGCGGCAGGGATTCACGCCCGCCGCGCTCCGGCAGATGATGGACACCCTTCGCGACTACTTCCGTCGCCGCCTGTCCGAGACGCTCGACGACGCAGGGGAGATGCGCCTTTTGACCGACGGGCGCGGGATGTTCCTGCGGACGCGTCAAGGGCACATCTTCGATCTGCTGGTCGATCCGACACAGCCGCTCATCACCGGCGATGGGTTGCCGCTCAAGCCCGTGACGGGGCGTGCGCGCGCGCGGCGGAAGGGCAAGAAGCCGGCATGATGCATCCGCGGACGTTGGAGCTCGTGCGGCATCTCGACACGAATCGTGCGGAGCTGTGGCTGGCCGTCGAAGATATCTCGCCGGACGTCCGCGAGCGCCGCCCGTCGCCCGAGCGTTGGTCGGTCGCCGAAGTGCTCGAGCACCTCGCCATCGTCGAAGCGCGCGTGACGTCTCGTCTCGGGGACGCATTCGACGCCGCGAGAGCGGGCGGCATGACGCCGGACGCCGAGACGGGATCCGTCGTCGATACGGCGTTCCTCGAGCGCGCGAACGATCGCCGTACACGGTTCAAAACGGGCGAGCACGCGGAGCCGAAGGGCGGCCTCTCGGCGGATCAGGCGTGGGCGAAGCTCGAAGAGACGCGTCAGGCGTTCTTGAATCTGCTCGAGCGCGCGGACGGGCTCGCGGTCAGTGCCGTCACGGCGCAGCATCCGGCGTTCGGCACGCTCAACTTCCATCAGTGGGCGGTCTTTCTCGGCGCGCACGACGCGCGCCATGCGTTGCAGATTCGCGAGATGGCGGATCAACTCGAGACACGGTGAGGATGGTGTATGCGCACGCTGGCTAGACTCGGAATTCTTCTTCTGCTCGTCAGTCCGATCGCTCTTCGCGGCCAGTCGGGATCGATCCCGACGCCGGCATCGGTCTTCGGCTTCGAGCCTGGCGCGGACTTCAAGCTCGCGACCTACGACCAGGTCGTGAGCTATTTCCAGAAGGTCGACGCCGCCAGCGATCGCATGACGATGGTGCAGGCGGGGAAGACGACGCAGGGGCGGACGTTCTACTTCGCGTTGATCTCGTCGAAGGAGAATCTCGCGAAGGTCGATCACTACCGCGAGATCGCGCGACGCCTCGCGCACCCCGAGGGCCTGACGGACGCAGAAGCGAAGACGCTCGCGCGTGAAGGCAGGGCGTTCGTGCACATCGACGGCGGGCTGCACGCGACGGAGATCGCGGGCCCGCAGCAGACACCGCTTTTGTTGTACGACCTGCTGTCGAAGGCCGACCAGCCGGAGATGAAGCAGATTCTCGACAACGTCATCTTCATGCTGTGGCCGACGATCAATCCGGACGGCATGCAGATGGTGACCGACTGGTTCATGACACACGTGGATGCGGCGAATCCGCGCGCGCAGCAGCCGCCGATGCCGTACCTCTACCAGGAGTACGTCGGCCACGACAACAACCGCGACGCCTACATGCTCAACATGGTCGAGTCGCGTGTGATGGAGCACACCTGGCGGGACTGGGAGCCGAACATCGTGTACGTGCTGCACCAGGCGCCGCCGAATCCGTACCGGATCTGGCTGCCGCCGTTTGCGGAGCCGATCGCGCTGCACGCGCCGCCGATTCCGTCGGGCCAGGTGAACACGATCGGCATGGCGATCGCGCAGGGGCTGGCGGAGCACAACCAGCCGGGCGCCGTGCACATGCTCGACACGTACGACGCGTGGTATCCGGGGTACATCGACTACAACCCGATCTTCAAAAATATTCCTTCCTTCTGGACAGAGACCGCAGGCGCGTCGGCGATTCCGAGCAACGTGAACGCGAACGACGTGCAGAAGCAGCCGAAGGCGCTCTACACGGATCCGTTCCCCGGCGGTGAATGGCACCTGCGCAATGCCGTCGAGTACGACGAGACCGCCGCGTTGTCGGTGCTCGAGTATGCCGCGCGGTACAAGGAGGAGCTGCTGTACGGCCGGTATCAATCCGGCATGGCGCAGATCGCAAAAGGACGCGCGCAGGCGCCGTACGCGTACGTGATTCCTCAGGCACAGCGCGATCCGGTCGCGGCCGTCGAGCTGCTGCGGCGGCTCGCGTTCAGCGGCGTGCGCGTGTACCAGCTGACCGGCGACGTGTCGCTGAGCGCCAAGACCGGCAGCGACGCGCCGGCGACGATGAACGTGTCGTCGGGCTCGTGGGTGATTCCGACGGACCAGGAGTTCGCCGCGCTCACACGCGAAGTGCTCGACGTGCAGGTGTATCCCGACGTGCGATCGTCGCCGAGCGAGCCGCTCAATCAGCCGTACGACGCGGCCGGCTGGACGCTGCCGCTGTCGATGGGAGTGACGGTCGCGTCGATCCAGGCGCCGCTCGCGGCCGACGTGCGCGGCAAGATGAAGCTGCTCGGCACGATGCCGGACCCGAAGGCGAAGCCGAGCGCGTACAACCTCACGGCGAGCGCGGACCTCGCGACGTTCGACAGCGTGCCGGGGATCGGGTTCGACGCAAGTCCCGCGGCGGCGGCCGTTCTGCCGCCCTCTGGCAAGATCACCGGCAACGGCACGGCGCTGGCGCTCGATCCCGCGCAGAACAACACGTTCCGCGCGCTCAACAAGGCGTGGAAAGCCGGCGTCAACGTGCAGTACGCGAGCGGCAAGTACCTCATCACGGGTCTCTCGGATACCGATCAAGGCGAGCTCGTCAGGACGTTCCAGCTCGCCGCCGAGCGCGTCAACGCGACCGGCACGCCGATGAAGAAGCCTCGGCTCGGCCTCTACAACGCGCCGACGAGCATGGACGAGGGCTGGACGCGGTGGGTGCTCGATCAGTACGGGTTCGAGTACGCGCGCGTGTCGGTCGACGACATCACTGCCGGCCATCTGCGTGACAAGTTCGACGTGCTGATCGTGACCGACGAGGGCGGCGGCCCGTTTGGCGGCGGCCGCGGCGGTGGACGCGGCGGCGG
>DATEGZ010000085.1:0-9566 GCA_035279905.1 Vicinamibacterales bacterium | reverse complement strand
TAGACCAGCTTTCGCCCGTCCGCGCTCACGTCATACGTCGTCGCGCCGGCCACGAAGGCCGCGGCCCGGCGATCGCTCAGCCGGTACCGCATCAACGTGCTGCCACCGCCACCTGCTCCGCCTCGTCCACCGCCGCCGGCTTCGAGATAGAACACGGTGCCGGGCGCGCCCGCGCGCAGCCGCGAGTACTCGCGCGCAGCGACGCCGGGGATCGAAAGGATGCGTTTCGACAAGCCGTCGAAATCGATCGGCACGGTGACCGGCCCACGCGCACGGGCCGGCGGCGCGTCCTGGCCGCCTGCTCCCTCTTCGGCATTCGCAACCGGAGCCGCACCACCTCGTCCACCCTGCCCTGAGCCTGTCGAAGGGCCGCCCGTTCCCACGCCGCGGTCCTCATCACTCTCAGGCAGGAACGGCGACGCCTCGCCCTTCTTCAGCACGGCGAGATACAAACCAAAGTTCTCGGTGTGGTCGTACGACGTCATGTCGAGCCACTGCGACTGCAATCCGAAGTCGGTCGACGCGAGGAACCACAGGTACTTGCCGCCCGCGTCCCACGCCGGCCACACCGCGTCGGAGAGACCATCCGTCACTTGCTTCGCCTCGCCGGTCTCCGCGTTCGCGATGAAGATCGCGTGATACAGCGACTTCAACCGGCTCGAGTACGCGACCCACTTCGAATCCGGACTCCACACCGGATTGAGCGTGCGCTCGGGCACCATCCATGGATCGTTGCCGACGACCTTCGTCTGCCCGCTCGCGACGTCGAGCACCCACACGTGTAGATTCGTGTCCGTATAGAGCAGCTTCTTCGAATCCGGCGACCACGAGGGCGTGTAGTAGTGCGTGGGATTGGGCAACGCGATCTCGCGCGCCGGCGAGATGCCGTCCTGAGCTTCGAGCACGAGCTTGTACTCGCCCGACTTGTCGCTGAAGTACGACACGTACTTGCCGTCGGGCGACCACGCCGGATCGCGCTCGGCCGAAGCGCTCGAGTGCGTGAGGTTCCTGATGTCGCCCTTCTCTGCGGGAATCGTGAAGATCTCGCCGCGCGCCTCGACCGCCACGCGCTTCCCGGTCGGCGACAGCGCCAGGTTCGTCATGCGCGCGGTCACGTCCTCCCAACGCGGCATCATCCAGGGAAAATCGCCGGCCGCCGTGATCGGCACGATGTGCTCGGTGCCGCTCTTCGGATCGAGCTCGTGGACGTAGCCCGCCTGCTCGAACACCACTGTCCCCGCGCCCGAATCGATCGTCTTGACGTCGTAGTCCTTGAACTTCGTCAGCTGCGTGAGCTTCTTGCTGGCGGCATCAAACGACCAGACGTTCATCACGCCGTCGCGGTCCGACAGGAAGTACACGACGTCGCCCACCCACACGGGATCGACGTCTTTCGACGTCGTCCACGGCGGCGAGACGAGATCGTAGGTCTTGAGATCGACAATCCAGATGGGCCGGTTCTGACCGCCGCGATAATTGCGGCGCTCTTCGTCCCACGAGCTGTTCATGCGGTAGGCGACGTGCGAGCCGTCCGGCGAGATCTTGCCTTGATACGCGCGCGGCAGCGCCATCGGCGATTCGACGCCGCCCTCGACCGGCACGGTCCAGAACCGTGGCGCGCCGCTTGGGGCCCACGTCGCGCGCGACGAGGCAAACACAATCGCCTTGCTGTCGGGCGTCCAGCCCTGGACGTCGTCGCTGCCTGGATGCCATGTCAGCCGGTGCGGCTCGCCGCCCTCGGCCGGCAGCACGTACACGTCCGTGTTACCGGCGTACTGACCGCTGAACGCGATCCACTTGCCGTCGGGCGAGAAGTGCGGGTTGGTCGTCAGTCCCTGGAAGATCGTCAGCCGGCGCGCGATGCCGCCGGCGCGATCGACGCTCCAGATGTTGTTGGCATACGCGAACGCGATCCGGGTGGCGCTGACCGTCGGGGTCCGCAGCAGGCGCGTGCCCTCCGGCGCCGCCCCCAGGCGCGATGCGAAAAACAACGCAACGACGTGCAGGCAGATGAGCGCAACGAAAAAGCGCCGCAGCGACATAGCGGAATCCTCCGGGTGTGGCGTATCGTAACACCTCATGAACCAGCCAACTCGACGGGATGTCCTCAAGCAGCTCGGGATCGCCGGCGCGGGCCTGGCGCTCGCGCCCACGGTGATTCGCGGACAAGGCGCTGAACTGATGGCCGGCGGCACGCCCGTCGAGATCGCCGTGTCGTCGGTCAGCCCCAACACCGTGCGCATCACGCTGCAACCGATCACGGGTGGCCAGGCGGCCGCGGTGTTCGACGATGGCGTGCTGGCGCAGGCCGAGTGGGGCAAGTCGCTCGCGCGCGCGCGAACGGGCGCGCTCCTAGCCAACGTCAAGGCCGGCAACCTCGTGGTGAAGGTCGCCGCCAGCCCGCTCGTCATCACCGTCGAAGGCTCCGACATGCGCACGGTGCAGGAATTCAAGTTCGACGCGGCAGCGCCGGGCTTCTCGTTCCAGCTCCCGCGCGGTCCGCTCCTCGGCCTGGGCGAAGGCGGCTCGCAGTACGACCGCAAGGGCGCGACCGATCGCATGCCGAGCGGACAGGCGACCTACATGCCCAACACGCCGCGCGGCTACCGACTCGCGACGCACGGCGGCCGCGTGCCGATTCAGTGGATGGTCGGGACCGACGGCTGGGGCCTCTACATTCACCAGCCGCTCGGCGCGTTCGATTTCACCGGAGACGCCGCCAAGTTCACGCCGCCGGCCGGCCCCAACGCGATCGATCTCTTCCTCGTCTCCTCGAAGGATCCTGCGGTGATCATGCGCGACTACGCGCGCATCACCGGCCTGCCGGAAATGCCGGCGCTGTGGACGCTCGGCTATCTGCAATCGCATCGCACGCTCGCGGGCCCCGATGAAGTGAAGATGGTCGCCAAGACGATGCGCGAGAAGAAGCTGCCGTGCGACGCGCTGATCTATCTCGGCACGGACTTCACGCCGTCGGGCTGGAACACGCACAACGGCGAGTTCACGTGGAACCCGAAGAACTTCCCCGATCCGAAAGCGATGATCGACGAGCTGCACGCGCAGCACTTCAAGGTCGTGCTGCACATCGTCACCGAAGGCCGCAAGTTCACGGGCACGCTCGCCGATCCGTGCACCGCGCCGGACGTGCCGTCGGGTCGCATCGGCCCGGTGACCGAGAACAACTGGCCGCCGGAACGGCAGATCAGCTGCTACTGGCCCGTGCACAAGCCGCTCTACGACCTCGGCATCGACGGCTGGTGGCCCGATCAAGGCGACGGCTACGACGGTCCGTCCAAGCTCGCGCGCATCAAGATGTACTGGGAAGGCAGCCAGCAGTGGCGGCCGAACGAGCGGCCGTTCGCGCTCCATCGCAACGGCTATCCGGGGATGTGGCGGTACGGCGCGTTCCTGTGGTCGGGCGACGTGAACTCGCAGTGGGAGACGCTCAAAAATCATGTTCCGGACAGCGTGAACACCGCGCTCTCCGGCGTGCATCTGTGGGGCACCGACATCGGGGGCTTCATCCCGACGGCCGAGTACACGGGCGAGCTGCACGTGCGCTGGTTCCAGTTCGGCGCGTTCTGTCCGCTCTTCCGCGCGCACGGCCGCGACTGGCACCTGCGGCTGCCGTGGGGCTGGAACACCGGCGAGCTCGGCCCCAACGAAGTCGCCAACTTCCCCGGGCCGCCCGCGTCCGAGCTGCACAACGCGGAGGTCGAGCCGATCTGCCGCAAGTACCTCGAGCTGCGCTACAAGTTGATGCCGTACCTCTACTCGACGCTGCGCGAATGCGCGCAGACCGGCATGCCGATCGTGCGCGCGATGTGGCTGCACCACCCCGACGATCCGATCGCGGCGCAGCGCGGCGATCAGTTCTTCTGGGGCCGCGACATGATCGTCGCGCCGGTCGTCGAGAAGGGCGCGACGTTCCGCAAGCTCTACCTGCCGAGCGGCACGTGGTACGACTTCTGGACCGAGCAGTCGATGAACGGCGGCCGCGAGCTCGATCGGCCGGTCGACCTCGCGACGATGCCGCTGTACGTGCGCGGCGGCGCCATCCTGCCGATGGGCCCGGTCAAACAGTACACGTCCGAACCGTCCGACTCCCCGCTCACGCTCGTGGTCTATCCTGGTGAGGACGGGGCGTTCACGCTGTACGAAGACGACGGCGTGTCGTTTGCGTATCGCACGGGTGCCTGGATGGGCATCGCGATGAGCTGGCAGGAACGCAACAAGCAGCTCACGCTGAAGCTCGCGCCCAACTCGAAGATGCTGCCGCCGCTGTCGCGGCAAATCGACGTGCGGGTCGTGGGAACGCCCGGCACGAAGTCGGTGACGTTTACGGGAAAGCAGGTCGAGGTGAAGTTCTAGTTCGTCAAAGGAGTTCCTATGATTCGCTTGTCCACTGGCCTTTTGCTGGTCGCCTTGCCCATCACGCTCGCGGCCCAGCAGGCGAAGCCCACGCAAACCCCGACGCCCGCCAAGCCGGCGCCAACGCAGGCACCCGCGAAACCGCCGGCGGCGAGCACCGCGGCGTTTCCCACCGGGACCTACTCGGTGACGATGGCGGACGGATCGATCATTCTGGTCACGTTCGCGGATGGCGCGTACCACGCGACGCAGGACGGTCAGCCGATCGCCACCGGCAAGTACACGACGAAAGGCGATCAGATTGTCGTCTCGGACAACTCGGACGCGTGCGGCATGAGCGGCGAGGGCACGTACACGTGGGCGTTCGACGGCAAGGCGCTGACGTTCAAGGGCTCGAAAGACGGCTGCGACACGCGTCTCCAGATCCTGACGGGCTACCCGTTCGTCAAGAAGTGATCGGCGCTTACCGGTACCGCCGCACGTCGTGGCTCGTGCGGCGCACGAGCGCCGCCACGAACCAGCCGAGCCCGGCGATCGCCGCGAGGGCCGACATGATCGCGAGCGTTTGAAGGACCGAGCGAAAGCGGCTGCCGCGTTCCAGTCGCCATGACTGACTTTCGCGGGGGGCGGCGGCGCCGGCATCACCGCTGCAGTCCACGACGTCGTCGATCAGCTTGACGCGTCCATCGAGGTCCGCCGGCGGCAACAGGTCGGCACTCGGCACTTCCACGTGCAGACCTGGCGCCGAGTCATCCTCGACGACTGGCCAGGCACAGAGGACGGGCCGTTCTTCAGAAACGCGGTCGAGCGGCACGTCCTCGGTGCCGGGTACCGTGTCAACGGA
Source organism: Vicinamibacterales bacterium (assembly GCA_035279905.1). Taxonomy (GTDB): domain Bacteria; phylum Acidobacteriota; class Vicinamibacteria; order Vicinamibacterales; family SCN-69-37; genus DATEGZ01. The sequence goes on along the minus strand of DATEGZ010000085.1, from coordinate 4,351 downwards.
CCAGCCGGCGAATGGGGCGGACGCGTCGCCAATATGCACGGGTCCGCCGAACGCGGGCGCCGCGCCCGCGAGGAGCGCGATCGACAGAGAGGCAGTCAGGGCGCTTCGGCGCATTGGTCGTGTCCGATGCAAAATCCTGACCTCAGTGCACGCTGACTTCACTCTTCCATGTTGGAATCACGATCGCGTGACGCAGCGCTGCGGCACCCAATGTGTGTCGCGCGCTGCTCATGTCGGGTTGTGCCGGTGCATCGTCGCGCCAGATAATGTGGCCTCGCATGAACCGGCTTCAGAATCGCCTTCGGCGTCACGCGCTCGTTGCTTGCGCGGCCGTTGCGCTCGCGAGCGTGGTTGGTGCGCGGCCCGCGAGCGCGCAACGCTCATCCAATGGCCCAATGGCCCGATCACCCAATGGCCCAATGGCCCGCTGGGAGATCGAGGGCGCGGCCGGCATCGGCACGGGCTCGCTCACCAGCGGCACGACGGCGTTGCCCGCGCCGGGGCCGCCGATCGCGACCTCCACGCCGATTTTCCCGGGCCGACAGACGTCATCGTGGCTCTTCGGCGACGGCGCCACGATCCTCAACGGCGCCAACGCGGCGCTCGGCCTGACGGCGCGCGTCACGCCGCTCGACTCGGCGCTGACGGCCCTGGGGCTCGACGCCACGGGCTTCGCCGTGTCGTTCCGGGCCCGCCGCACGATCACGCGGCGCTTCGCGATCGAGTTCAGCCTCGATCTCCTGACCGAATCGTCGGCGCTTTCCGACCAGCTCGTCGCCGCGGCCGGCACGACGCAACACACGGTGAATGAGGCGCTGGGCGCGCTCATCGCCTCAGGGCCGTTCAACGCCGGCAGGGTCGATACGTCGACCTCGACGAGCGGCGGCGCCAGCCGCGAGATCGCGACGACCGGCGCGCTCGTCTGGCGCTTCCGCCCCGAGGGTCGCTGGTCGCCGTATGCGACGTTTGGCGGCGGCGTCCTGACCGGCGCGGGCGACTTGCCGTCGCTCACCGTGCAGGACTCGTATCACTTCCTGATCCTCAACTCGGTGCCGATCGCCGAGAGCGACCGCGTCGTCCTGCGCTACGAGCGCGAGGCTGCGCCGATCGCGGTGGTCGGCGGCGGTCTCCGGCGCGCGATCTCCGCGCACTGGGGCCTGAGCGTCGACGGACGAGTTCTTCTGGGCGGTCACTCGCCGCGCCTCCTGCTCGACGCCTCGCCGTCGGTCACGACCGGCACGCCGGCCGGGTTCGTCGAGTCGTTCACCAACCCCGCGATTCAGTTCAGCAACAACGCGTCAACTGGAAGGCAATCGACGCTCAGCGGCGCGCCGATTCAGGGATTCGAGGCCGTGAGCGCGGGACGCGACACGCGATTCATCTTCACGGTGGGAGTTTTCAGAAGGTTTTGATCCAGGTTCGACGAGTTCGGCAGGTTCGACGGGTTCCGCAGGTTCTCGGAAGACTGAACTCGCGGAACTCGTCGAACTTGTCGAACCTACTTCAGCGTCAGGTAAAAGATTCCCAGCCCGTGTGTCGCGGCGATCAGCAGCCGCTGATCCGACACGATCTCGAGATCGACCATCACGGCTTCCGGGAAACCCAGTCCAGCCGCCTGCCAGCTCGACGCGCCCGCGACGAGCACGAGCGGACCGAAATCCGTCGCGGCGTACAGGTCGCCCCGCACCTCGTCGAACACAAGCGTGTTGACCGGCAGATCGCCGAGATCGAAATCCATCGGCGTGAACGTCGCGCGCTGCGAGGCCGGATCGTAGACGACGCGAAACACGTGGCCGGGCGTCGAGGGCGTGATGGCGTTGAAGCCGGAGTAGGCGACGTAAGCGGCGTTGGCGTCGCGCGGGTCGGCGAAGATGCGCGTGACGAATCGTCCGGGCGTCACCGCGCCGTCGATCCGCGCGAACGTCACCAGACTCGCTTGCGCGTCGGCGTTCTTCGAGATGAACAGCCGGCCGAAATTCGTGGCGGCCCAGAGCGTGCCCGTGTCGGCCGGCGATCGTTCGGCCGCGACGATCATCCCGCCCGCGCGATCGCCTCCGTAGAAGTCGCTCGTGAGGTCGCCAGGCTTGCGGCTCGTCGAGTCGGGCGAACTGCCCGCCCCGAACGGATACCCGACGCCCAGCGGGAGCCAGTCGCCGCACGGACCGTTGGTCACGCCGTTCAGATTCCGGCAGAGACTCTCGAGCGTCGCCTGGCTGCCGCCGTTGTTCTGCGTGCGCCAGACGTGCTGGAACCCCGTGAACTGCGTGTCGGGCCGCACGCGATCGAACGCCAGGAACTGCCGCCCGGTGGACTGCGTGATCGTCGACCGCTCCCCGCTGCTCGAGATCGGATCGTCCGTGCGTACCCAGAATGCCAGCTGACCGTTCCGGAAGTTGGTGAAATAACGTGTGCTCTGGAAGCTCGCGAACACCACCTCGGATCGCGTCGGATGGAAGCCGGACGCCGACGTGCCGTCGCCAAATGGAAAGACGGACTTCCAGACGTGCCCGTCCGCAGGTCCGCTCAGCCAGATGGTGCCGTTGTCCTGCAGCCCGCCCATCAGGCGATGCAGCGGATCGTGCACATCGACTGCGACGTTGTAGTACTGCAACGTCTGCAGGCCGCGGTTGAGGAAGTAGATCCGCTGCGGCACCGCCGAAAGCGCCGTGCCGCACTGCGCCGGGACCGGGTTGAACATCTGCGAGCAGCGGCCGCTGAGGTTGAGGAACGTGCCGTCGTTGCGGACGACCCCACCGTCCGATCCCACGAAGGCAATGGCCGGGTTGGCCGGATGAAACGCGATCGCGCGGACGTCCACATGGCTCGAGTTGCGCGGACTCTGCGCGTCGTTCCCGAACGTCGTGAAGCTCGCCCCGGCGTTGGTCGATCGCATCGTCGCTTCGCCAAAGTCCGGCGCCTGGACGCCGCCGATGACGACCGTGTCGGGCTCCTGCGCCGGCGTGCCCACGAGCAGATCGTAAAAACACTGCGAGCCGCAGATCGATCGGCTCGTCGATCCCGGGTTCGACTGCGTGTTCGACGACAGCTTCAGCCACGCGCCGGAGTTGACGATGGCCGTGCCCGCTCCCGACGCGAGCGCTGAGGCCGGCATGTCCGCGTTGTCGAGCCGATACAGCGCCTGATCGCTCGCGGCGAGCGTGCCGTTGTAAACGTAGATCCGCGTGTGCCCGTCCTTTTGCGTGAGCGCGAACATCGCCAGATCCTGAAAGCGCTGGAGGTTGACGACCCCGAACACCGGCTTGAACGTGGCGTCGCCGCCTTCGAGCGACGGCGCGGACCGGTGAATCGCGTTGTTCCACGCGGTCGCGTAGACGATGTGCGGGTCCTTCGGATCGAGCTCGACGTGACGCACGCCGAACATCGTGTCGCCGACGCCCTGGCCGAGATTGGGATTCGGCGGAACGACGGGGTCGAGCGGCGGCACCCAGATCAGTGACCACGTCGTGCCGGCGTTGGTGGTCTTGTACAGCCCGACGCGCGGCTGCGGAAACCCGGGCGTCTGCGTCTGCCCGCCCCGCACCGCCGTCATCCCGAGCATCGCGCTCGTCGTCGCCACATAGATCGTCTGCGAGTCGCCGGGCTGGACGACCACGGAACCGACTCCGCGGGTGAACGTGAAGTCCATCGCGACGGGCGACACGGCCGGATCGACGATCATCGTCGAGATGCGCGCCCAGTGATCGCCGCCGTCAATCGATCGGTACACGCCCGTACCGGCGGCGGAGTTGTTCGGCTGATTGGTCTCGCCCGTGCCGACCAGAATCGTGTTGCCACTGCGGTCGTTGGGATCGAGCGCGAGGCTGCCGATGCTGTTCGTGCCCAGCCCTTCGCTCACCCACTTCCAGCCGACGTCCACCGTGTTCATGGCGTCGTCTGTTCGCCAGACGCCGCCGCCGGCGGTGCCGACCCAAAGACGGCACGGTCCGGTCGGAAAGCAACTGGGTGAGATCGCGAGCGTGGCCACACGGCCCGAGATGTTTACCGTGCCGCCATTCTCCGGATTCTGAATCGTCGTATCGGGCCCGAGGCTCGTCCACGTCGATCCGATGGCCGTCTGTCCGCGATACGCGACGCCGCGATACACCCAGTACCGCTGCTGCGCCGCCGCGCTCACGCGCGGATCCCCCACGGGCGCCGGGTACGCCTGCTCGTAGGCACGAAGGTCGTAGTAGCCGAGCGGGGAAAATTTCTCGGGCTTCTCACGCTCGCGCTGAGGCGCTTGCGCGAGCAGCACGCCGGTGACGAGCGACAGAGCGACGGCGACTTCCGCTAGACGCATACAGGAGAACCCCTGAACCCCAAGGAACCCCGAGGAACCCCTGGGAACCCC
>DATEGZ010000084.1:0-10151 GCA_035279905.1 Vicinamibacterales bacterium | reverse complement strand
TTCAGCGTTGTATTCCCACGTGCCGGTGAAGAATTCGGGCCCGGGCGCCTTGTCGGAGGGCACGGGCGTCGCGCCTTGCGGCGCGGGGGGCGTTGACTGCTGCGCCTGCTGGGCGCCCAGACCGATCCACGCGCCGGTCAGAAGCGCGAGCGCGCAGACCGCGATTCGATCACGTCCTCGCATGGTTGATTCGTGCCTCTGCGACAGGCAGATCTGATTCTAACCCAGCCGCTCAGCTGGTCTTCAGACTACGGCCAGAGCGAGGGTTGCGGACCCCTGGCAGTAAAGCGGTGCCAGTCCGCGCGAATCGGCGCGAACACGTCGATGACGACGGCGCCTTCAGCCCCGGCGGTGGCCTCGTGAGGAACGTTCGCCGGAATCTCGTAGGTGTCGCCGGCGTTCAGCACGCGCGTCTCGCCGCCGATTTTGAACGTCATCGTGCCGCGCAGCACGAGGCCGATCTGCTCGTTGGTGTGCTGATGCAGCGCCGCGACCGCGTGGGGATCGAGCTCGACGATCGCAAACGTCATCTCGCGGCCCTCGACGACGCGCGCGAGGATGCCGTTCCAGATGGGCAGCGGGGCGATGTCGTCGAGCGCGCGAAACGCGCTCATGGTTTGGCGGGCGGCGCGGGCTCGGGGGCGAGCCACGCGGCGATCTGCTCGCGCGTCCAGAGATGATCGTCGTTCAGGTGGACCAGCAGCGCGGCGAGGTAGATGCGCTTCTTGCACCCTTCAGCGGGACACGGCTTCACGGTGTCGAGGCAATCGAAGAACCAGTCGAGGTCGCGCGTCGGGCGCTGACCGCCGGCTTCATCCGGCAACCGGTACATCGCCTCGTAGGCGGCGCCGAGCGCGCACGACGCGTTGTGGCCCTGGTAGTAATCGCCGAACGCCTGATCGGGCCGGCGCTTCATGCCGGCGCGGATGAACTCCGCGAGCTCGCGTTCGCCGTGATGCGGCCTGGTCGTCGACGAGGGAGAATCCATCCACGCCTCCTCGGATCCGATCACCGCGAGTGTAACAGAACTCACCGCACGTGAGCGGTCACCGCCCAGAAGTGAACAGTCGCCGCAGCTACCGTACAGTTCTGTCGCCGAATACCGGCGCGGCGAGTCCCTCGATCGATCGCACGCCCTCCCCGCCCAGATCGAGGACGATCACGTCGTTGGTGCCGCGGCGCAGCCACGGCCCGGGCACGTAGAGCGTCTGCTGCGGCCCGATCTGCCAGAAGCGGCCGAGGTGGTGGCCGTTGACCCACACCGCGCCCTTCTCCCAGCCGCGCAGATCGAGGAACGTGTCGCCGACCTGCGTCACCGCGAACTGGCCGTGATAAAACGCCGGCCCCGGCGACAGGCCGTCGTGCATCTTCACCGCGGCGACATCGGTCATCGGCAGCGTGAAGATCTCCCAGCCCGTGAGCTCGCGGCCGTTCAGCGCCACGCTGCGCGTGATGCCTTTCCATTCCGAGCGCAGGTCTTTCTTGAAATTGATGCGGCCGGTGTTCTCGACGAGGATGTCGAGCGTCACCGGGCCCGCCGGCATGTAAAACGTCGCGCGATCTTGTCCGAGGCGGCGATCGGCCGTGGCGGCGCGCCGCCCGTTCACGAGAATCACGGCGTAGTCGTGCAACTCCGTCATCACGAGCTCGCTCATCGCCTCCGTCTGTCCGGTGAGCTGCGTGCGATAGAGGATGTAGCCGTAGGACTGGCCGAGATCCTCCATCGGTTTCGGCGTCGGGCTCACGACGGGCTTGCCGAGCGTCGAGGCGAGCGCGGCTGACGCCGAGAGCGGGAACCGCGGAATCGCGATCGCCGGCGGCGTCGTCGGCACCTCGGGCAGCGTGAGATTCGGGAAGTGTTTGACGATCGTGTCGCGGAACGTGAAGTACTTGGGCGCGGGCCGGCCGGACTCGTCGAGCGCCGCGTCGTAGTCGTAGCTCGACGTCTGCGGCTTGTAGCCGCGATCCATGTTGGCGCCGTTCATGAACCCGAACGTCGTGCCGCCGTGGAACATGTAGAGGCTGAACGATCCGCCCTGGCCGAGCATCCAGTCGATCTCGCGCGCCTGTTGATCGCCGTTCGTGCGCGCGTGCGACCCGCCCCACTGATCGAACCAGCCGGCCCAGTACTCGCCGCTCATGAGCGGGCCTGCCGGCTTGAAGGCGTGCAGCGCCGCGAACGCGCTCGCGGCGCCGCCCGGACCGAAGTTCACGACGGCGGGAAGATCGGGAAGCGTGCCCGCCGGCAGTTGCCCGGGACCGTCGGCGGTGTACAGCAGCGCCTCGTCCAGGCCGCTCGCGACGATCATGTCGCGCACGCTGCGCATGTAGGCCGCGTCGTTGTCGAACGATCCGTACTCGTTCTCCACCTGCACGGCGATGATCGGTCCGCCGCGCGTCGATTGCAGCGGCGCCAGCTCCTTGCCGAGCCGTTTCATGTAGCGATCCGCCGCGGCGAGGAACTTCGGGTCGTTGCTGCGCAGGACCATCGAGTGGTCCGCGAGCAGCCACGCGGGCAGGCCGCCGAGATCCCACTCGGAGCAGACGTACGGGCCTGGCCGGATGATGACGTGCAGGCCTTCGCTCTGCGCCGTGCGCACGAACGCGCCGACGTCGAGGTCGCCGCTGAAGTCGAACACGCCCGGTTTCGGCTCGTGCAGGTTCCAGAAGACGTACGTCGTGATCGTGTTGAGGCCCATCGCGCGGGCCTTCTTCATCCGGTCGCGCCAGTACTCGCGCGGAATGCGCGGGTAGTGCATCTCGCCGGAGAGGATCTGAAGTGTCTGACCGTCGAGCTCGAAGTGACCGTCGTGGACGACGAGTTGGTGCGCCTTCGGCTGCGCGCCCGCGACGATCGTCAGCAGGGTGGCGGTGGCCGCAACGCAGAGGAGCACGGATCTCATCAGCGACTCCCCCGCGCGCCGGCCGGCCGGGCTTCGAGCGTCAGCACTTCGAACGGCGCGAGCGAGATCGTCGTCGTGACGCCGGCGGTGAGCCTGATGGGAGGCTTGCCGGCGTCCTCGGGCCACGGGGACCGCGCCGTGAACACGAGCCGCGTCGCGCCCCCCGTCAGCTCGAATGCGCGCGTGACGTCGAGGTCGAATGTCGCGGGCTTGTCACTTGGATTGCGCAGGACCACGATGCCGAGCTCGCGCGTCCACGCCGCGTGCCCGTACACCTCGAGCTTGGCCGGATCGCCGCCAATCCAGTGCGTGTCGACGAGCACATCCGCGTTGGCGCGCGCCCACGCCGCCGACTGCGCGATCGCGTCCCAGTTCTTCGCTGTGAGCAGGGACGGCGTGATGTACATCTCCTGCAGCTCGGTGCCCGTGCCGAAGTACGAGCGCACTTCCGACGTGAAGTCGTCGCCGGGATCCGTGTTCAGGTCTTTCGCGTCGCGCGCGTAGATCAATCCGTGCAGCATCAGCGACGTCAGCGGAAACAGCGGCCCGGCCGTGACGACGTTCTTGTAGGTCTGGGCGTCGCGGTAGGTCATCCACTGCTGCCGTTTCGTGCCGACGCCGGCGAAGCTGTGGTCTTCCCCGCCGCGCCAGATCGTGTCCGCGTAGCCCAGCCAGAACGGCGACGGCCACGTGCCTGTCGTCAGGTTGATGAAGACGTCGGGTTTGATCGCGCGCAGGTCGTCGCGAATGAGGTGAATCGCGGCCTCGAAGTCGCTGCCGAACTGGCTGCCGGCAACCACGCCCGTCGCGCGCCCGATGCCGTCGAACTTGAACTGGTTGATCCCGTACTTCGTGATCATCTCCACGCACGTGTCGTGGAAGCGCTTGTAGTACACCGGCCCGGAGAGCGCGAAGCCGCGCTCGTTCGTCTCGAAGCCTTCGGTCTTGCCGTACTCGAGGCGCTCGCGCCGCGGATCGCCGTAGCCGCCGAACGGCGACATCCACACGCCTGGCGCCGCGCCGTACTTCGCGGCCGCGGTTTCCAGCGGCGTGAAGCCGTTCGGGAACCCGTCGTTGAACTTCCACAACGTCTTGTGACTGTCCCAGCCGTCGTCGAAGAGAAACGAGCTCAACGTCGCGCCGCGCTTCACGACGAGCTCGCGGCCGAACGTGTCGATGACGTCGAGCGCGTCCTTCTCGGTGTACGGCGTGAAGTACCCGAGGTCGTACCAGCTGTTGTAGTGCAGGAACGGCCGGTACGGATGCACGCGCTCGCGCTCGAGGTACCCGAGGAAGCTGCGTCGCAGCTGTCCGGGCTCGGCGAGGCCCGCGACTGACGAAAGCGTGAGCGTCTGACCGGTCGCGAGCGGCACGCTGCGCGGCAACGCGCACGACACGCTCTCCGCGTCGACGCGGCACACCGACATCGGATGCTCGAAACCGAGGTACGCATCACCGGCAACGACGGGCGATCCCTGCACGCTGCCCATCACCTGCGCGCCCGGTGCGCGCGCCTTCACCAGCGTGGTGCCCGCGAGCTTCAGCGGTGTGGTCACGGGTCCGATGACGAGCTCCTGCCGCCAGTAGCTCGCGCCCTCGCGCAGAATCACGCGCCAGATCACCGGACCTGGCACGTCCGCCGACGAGAACACGGTGACGATTTGCTTGCCGCGATCGTGCTCGGACGCGCGCGGCGCGTTCGGCGTCGCCGCGAGGTCTTCGACGCGCGGACCGAGGGCAATCGTCATGGACGACGCCGGCACCTCGCGGCCACCATCGAGCGAGAGCACGAACGGCTCGCCAAGCGCGGGCATGCGGCGCTGACCTGACGCGTCACTCGCGCCCGCGAACGCGATCCTCCCGTCCGTGACGCGCCAGCTCGCCTTGATGCGGAGGTTGGACAACGACAGCGATCCGCCGGCGACGCTCGCGACGACGGCGGGGGACGCTGGCTGGGCGCTCGTCACCGCCAGGCCGCCAGTCACCACAATTGCCAGCACTCGCGCGACCGCTCTCAACCGCACGCGTTCGACTCCTTACTGCACTCGGGCAGTGACCCGGCCGTTACCTGGAAATGTTCAAATGCAGGCTAATCGGTTGATCGCCGGTTGACAAGATCCGCGGCGCCCCTGGATCTAGAATGGGAGTTCCCCCGCTTTCCCAGCAAGGAGTCCCGCCATGCGCGTGAAAGACCTGATGTCCCAGCCTCTTTCGACCTGCACCATCCACGACAGCGCGGCGTGCGCCGCCCAAATCATGTGGGAGCACGACTGCGGCATCGTCCCGATCGTCGACGACACCGGCCGTCTCGTGGGCGTCGTCACCGATCGCGACGTCTGCATGGCCGCGTATTTTCAGAATCGACCGCTGACGGAAGTGCCGATCGAGCACTTCATGTCGCGCGATCTCACGGCGTGCCATCCGGAGGACGCCCTCTCGCACGCCGAGCAGCTCATGAGCGAGCGGCAGATCCATCGCGTGCCGGTCGTGGACACCGCCGGCTCGCCGATTGGCATTCTTTCGCTGAGCGATCTGGCGCGCGAGGTCGTGCGCACGGGCAACGGCCGCCTCGAGGGCGAGCCGGGCGGCGCGCTGCTGCACACGGTGGCCGCGATCTCGCGGCCGCGCTGGGCGTCGCGCTAGAAATGATACCGGGAGTGATTTTACGTTTTGCGTAAAATCACTCCCGGTATCATTTTCGCCGTCACTGCACGATCAGCGCGACGGTTTGCGTCTGCACGAGCGATCCGGACGTGCCGGTGATCGCGATCTGATACGTACCGGCCGGCGTCCCTCCGGCTGCCGGCACGCCCGCGCCGGTGAGCGCGACCGTCTGCGGGCTGCTCGCGGCGTTGTCGGTAATTGTCACCGACCCGGTGCGCGCGCTCGCCGAGGTCGGCGTGAACGTCACGCTGATCGTGCAGCTTCCGCCGGCCGCGACCGAACTGCCGCACGAGTTGGTCTGCGCGAAGTCGCCGGACGCCGTGATGCTCGTGATCGCGAGCGCCGCGCTGCCGCTGTTGGTGAGCGTGAGCGTCTGCGCCGCGCTCGTGGTTTGTAGCGCTTGATTCCCGAAGGTCAGGCTCGACGGTGACACCGCCGCCCCAGGCGAGCCCGCCGGCGGCGTGGGCGTCGGCGTGGGGTTCACGATCGCCGGGGTGTTGTTGCTCCCGCCGCACGACGCGTACACGAGCGCGAACGCGACGACGCCGGTCGCCGACGCGAGCGCGCTCCAGCGGCGACGCGGAGCGCTTGCGGCCACGACAACGGCCAGCATCACGAGCGCGCCTGCCCCACTTCGAACTTCAAACTTCGAACTTCGAACTTCCGCCAGGCTTTGCCTGGCCGTCGTCGCAATTGTCAGCGTCGTGTCCACCGCGCCCGCGCCGGGCGCGACGGACGCCGGCGCAAACGCGCACGAGGTCCCCACAGGAAGATTTGCGCACGACAAGTTGACGGCGTTCGTGAACGCGCCGCCCTGCGCGGCGAGTGTTACGCGGTACGTCGCGGCTTGTCCTGCGGCGACGGTTGCCGAGCCAGGCGAGGCGCCGACCGCAAAGCTCGTCACCGTGATTTGCAGCGGCGTCGCGTCGGAGAACGAGACGCCGTTGTTGCTGGCCGCGACTTGCACGCTCGACGTGCCGAACGGACACGTCAGCGACGCCGCGGGCGACGATCCGCAGCCGCCCGTCCAGCTCAATCGCGTCAGCGCGCAATGATTCGGATCGGAAAACCCGAGCGCCGCCGGCGTCAGACTGGCGCCGCCGGGCGCGTTGCCGCTCACCACGATCGTCGCGGGCCCAGAAAACGCCGGCAGCGTCTTCTTTACGGACGCAAACACGTTGCCGAGACCAACGCCGAAAGTGTTGTCCGGCCCGGCGTCGCCGATCGGCGTCGCGCCCGAGAGAATCATGTTGCGCAGGTTCGTCCGCGCGCTCACCGGATCGGCCGCACCGGCGGCGCCGCCGATGAGACACGAAGCGCCCTGCAGCACGAGCGCGGCCTCGCCCGCGACGTGCGGCGCGGCCGCCGACGTACCGAAAAACGGATTCTCGAAGCTCCCCGCGCCGGTGACGCTGACGCCGTCGATCGCCGAGATGTCCGGCTTCATGCGCCCGTCCAGCGTCGGGCCGCGGCTGCTGTAGAACTCGATCGTCTGGTGCGTGCGGTCGTTGCACGATTCGCTCGCCGGAAACGCCCCGGCCGCCGCCCCTGAGGCCGAGCACACCGCACCGACCGAGATCACGCTCACCGGCGACCCGCCGGCGTCGCTTTGCGCGGCGACGCTGCGCGATACGGTGTTGTAGTTGTGCTTCTCGTGACGGCCCGACGCGAGCAGCTGTGGTCCCGTCTGAGCGCACTCGGGCTCGAACAGAAACAGATTGAGCGTGCGCGGGGCCGCGGCGTCGCGCACGTTCTGCACGATGATCCGGAACGTGTCGCTCCCGCCGCGATTCGTGAAGTCGATCGCCTCGAGGGGATCCTGCGAGCCCGTCTGCGAGTCGATGCTCCGCGCGACCACGCGGCCGGTGCTCTGCTGGACGAGATACAAGTCGTAGTTGTTGCCCGATCGGCCGAACGCATCGTCCCACGTGAGAAAGATCACGACCTCGCCGTTCGTCGGCAGCACGATCGGGTCGTACGACTGGCTGCCCATGCCGAGGACGTCCGTCGTGTCACCGGAGCTTTGAAACAGATGAGCATGTCCGGGATTCGCGACGCCGGAAATCGACGAGATGTCCGTGCCGGAATTGACGTAGCCGCCGAGGTAATGCCCGTCCGTGTCGTTGCCGACGGACGTCACGTACGCGCGAATGCGATTCGCCGGATTGTTCAACGCGCTGGCCGTGTTCGCCGACACGGGACTCGTGCCGTCGTACGCGAAGCCGAAGAATCCCAGATCGTCGACGACAACGTCGTTCGACGACGCGAGCGAGTTGACGGCTTGATTGAACGCGAGATCGGTGTCGGCGTTCGCAAACGCGAGCTGCGCGCCCGGCGCGATGTCGTGCACCACCTCGAGCAGCGCGGTCCCTTCCGCGCCGGCGCCGGGGAACCCGCACGGCGGGCTCGCCGGCGGCAGCCCCTCGAGATCGTGATTCGCTTGAAATGATTGGCCGTTGACGCCGCCCGTTGACGCCGTGAGCGTGCCGGTCGACGTCCGCGTGCCCGTCGAGTTCGGCAGATCGCCAAGCGCGATGGGACCGTTCGGCGCGCCGCCGCAGGTCGTGCAACCCGCCGCAAACATTCCCTTCAGCCCGTCCGACAGCACGCCCACGCGCACGCCGGTGCCATCGACACCGAACTGCTGACGCGCGACGTCTGCCGCCATGATGCTGTCGCCTTCGCTCGTCACCGATCCGATTCGCCGCACCGCGTAGTGCGGCAGCTGCACGAAGGTCACGGACGGCAGCGCGGCGACCGCCGACAAGCGTGATGCGGGCACGCTCGCCTGCACCCGCCGTTGCGCGGCGTCGGCAATCTCGATCACCGCGCCGGCCGTCGTGAGGTCGCGAATCGTGTCGTCGGTGACGGCCGACAGGAGCACGGTCACCTGCACGTTGCTCGCGGCGTCCATGCGGAGGCGTCGCCCGCGCATCGCGTCCTGCACGGAGACGGGCAGCGTATCGAACAGTGTTCGTGCCTGGCCGGCCGGCGCCGCCGGCAGCACCTGCGTCCGTGGAGGCGCGGCGGCGACGAGATCCGCCAGCACGGTGCTCAGCCGCGATGCCGCGACTTGCCCGCGAAGCGGATGTTGACCGAGCGCGATGAGAGCGATCGAGAGGACCGCGGTCGCGGTCAGGCTCAATGAAGACGGGCGAAATGAACGGGCGCGCAAAATCGGCTCCGACTGACCGCCGGGCGCTGGCTCCCCACTATCGATCGGCGGGCTCTACCTCGCCCAGGCCGGGACCAGCACCTCGCCGCGGTCGTGGCGGGTGGCGATGCTGAAGGTACTGAGCATGGGATTCGGCCACAGATACGTGACGATGTACTGGACGAAGAGGAAATGGCCGACGCGTTCGGCCATCGGCGCGAGCTCCGCCGCATCGTTCACGCGCTCGCGCAGCGCCCCGCTGAACTTCGTCGCGTCGTTCAGGACATCGTCGAGCTTCGCGCTGCCGGCGGCGGGCGCGGGCGCCGGCGATCCTGCCGACGAGGGCATCTCGATCGTCCACAGCGCGGCGCCGGCGTTGAAGAGCGTGTCGGTGACGAGGCCGGTCAGCTTCACGCTCGCGTCGTCCGGGCGACGCTTGAGGATCGTCACGACGGCGCGTCGATCGGTGGGCGCGTTGCGCAGCGCGGTGCACGCGTCGCCAATCGCGTCGACGATCGATCCGGCCGAGTTGGCGACCAGCGCGTTCCACGCCGCGTCATTCATGTCCGCCGTGACCTCGGTCCACGACGATCCCGACGAACTCGCCCGCATGACGCCCGTGCGGCTTCCGGCTGCGCCGGTCCGGGTCGTCTTCGCGAGCGCTTCGATCGCGCGACGGACCGCGGGCAGTTCCCCGCGCTCGAACCCGCGCACGACCACCGCGGTCCACACCGGGTTGGTCGCGGGCTCGGCACTGAGCACGGCCTGCCGCACCGCTCCGTCGCGCAGCGAGAAATCCTCGGCGCTCAACCCGCGCACCGGCCAGCCGTCGCTGTCGACGACGATCGCGTAGACCTGCTGCGGGCTGCCCTGCGCGGCCGCCGTCGCGGGCGCGATCGTGCAGGCCGCGAGGCACAGCGCGGCGAACAAATGAGGCAAGCGTCTCGTCACTACCACCGAGGCCACGGGCTCAGCATAAACTCCAATCACCCAATATCCCAATGACCCAATGACCCAATGGCCCAATGGCCCAATGGCCCAATGGCTCTATAGCCCATGGCTCTCCCTCTTTCTCCCGAGCATGTCGCCGCCCTCATCGTGGCCACCAGTTTCGCCGCCGGCCTGAACGTATACGGCACGGTCGCGACGCTCGGCTTGCTCTCGCGCGCGAAGCTCATCGTCCTGCCCGGCGCGCTCGATCCGGTGGCGAGCTGGTGGGTGATTGGCGCGTGCGCGGCGCTGTTCGTGATCGAGTTCTTCGCGGACAAAGTGCCGGCGTTCGATCTGGTGTGGAACGCGCTGCAGACGTTCGTGCGCGTGCCGGTGGGCGCGCTGCTCGCCTACGGCGCAGCCTCGCAGCTGTCGCCGGGCTGGCAGCTGGTCGCGGCCGGCGCGGGCGGGCTCATCGCCTTCGCCGCGCATGGCGGCAA
>DATEGZ010000083.1:0-4400 GCA_035279905.1 Vicinamibacterales bacterium | reverse complement strand
CGGCGCGCTGCGCGGCGGTGAGCGCGTCGCCGGACGGCGCGCGCGACGATCCCGGCGCGCGAAGCAGCAGCCGCACCCACAGGGTGCGGTTCGACGTGAAGAGCGGCTCGTCCGACGACCAGTCGGGCACGACGAGTGGCTGTTGCGCGAGCGGGATGTCGACGTCGGTCTGCGGGAAGAAGCCGCCTTGCGATAGCCCGCGATACCCGGCGGCGGTGACGCCAACAACCGTTTCCGGTGTGCCATTGACGCGGATGGTCGTGCCGAGCGCGGATCGGTCGCCGCCGTACGCGCGCATCCAGAATTCGTGGCCAAGGACCACCACCGGCGCCGCGCCCGGCTTGTCGTCGCCGTCGTCGATCGCCCGGCCGAGCGCCATCGGTGGTTTCAGCGTCGCGTAGAAGTTGCCGGAGACGAGCATTCCCGACCCTGGCTGGGGCGCGCGGCCTTCCGGGGCCGCCGTGAGCTGGCGGATGAAATTGAACGCCCCGATCTTCGCGGGCTCCGCGACGGCGGCGCGGAGCGCCTGGTATTGCCGATAGCTGTAGTTGCTGCGGTAGCTCACGCCGGTGACGGGATCCCGGTAGCCGCTGGAAGAGCGCTGCATTGCGCTGAGGTTCGTGCCAGGCGTTTCGGTCCAGTAGGGAAGGCCGAGCTCCTCGGCGTGGTCGACGGGCAGCGGATCGACCAGCAGCTGCCGCACGAGGCCGAAGATCGCGGTGTTTGCGCCGATGCCGATCGCCAGCGAGAGCACGGCGATGGCGGCGTAGCCCTTGCTGCGCCAAATCGCGCGCCACACCTGACGGAGGTCGAGCCCAAGGCCTTGCACCAGCGACGACGTGGCTTGCGGCGGCATGTTCGTCTCCTGCGATCTGAGGCGCGGCATTTCAGCGGTCGCGCGGCGGTACGCGCCGATCGAGGCGAGTGCCTGGCGCCAGTAGTGGCGCGAGGCCGTTCGCCGGGACGCGCCGGCTGCCAGTTGTTCGGCAAACTCTTCGTCGAGGTCGCCCGCAATCACTTCGCCTGCCTCACCGCGAATGAGGAGGCGAACGAACGCGCGCGCGAGCGCCGGCGGCCGGGGCGTCACGACTGCCATCTCGGTTTCAGGCCGCGGGACATCTCGGCCAGGCCCGCGTGCGTCTCGGCCAGAGCCGCTACGCCGGCTGCGCGAAGACGATAGCGGCGTTGCCGCTTGCCACCGCGCTGCGGCGTTGGGTCCCCGAGGACCGACGCGACGAGGCCGCGGTGCTCGAGGCGATCGAGGCCCGTGTAAATCGCGCCGGGGGAGAGCGTCCGCCCCGTGCGTTCCGCGATGACGCGCCGCACGGTGGTGCCCGTCGCTTCGTCGCCCAGGCGGGCGAGCGCCAGGAGCAGGAGGTGTTCGAACTCACCGAGGTGCCGGCGCGCCATTTTCACTCGACTGTAGTGAATATCAGACGAGGGTTCCTGGCAGAAGGTTGGTTGAACTGAGAAGTCCGGGTGAGCTGAGAAGTCCGGGTGAACTGAGAAGTCCGGTGAACTAAGAAGTCCGGGTGAGCTGAGGAGTCCGGGTGAGCAGTGGGTGTACACTTCTTTATCCCTGCGAAGGAGGTTCGTCCGATGCGACGGCTCGGTTGGGCATTGGCGTTGACCGCGGCGGTCGTCACCGCCGGCACCGTGGCGGCGCACGCGCGCTGGCAGCGCCCGCGCATCAGCCCGCGCGACACGGTTAAGGCCACGATCGACGGCTCCAACATCTCGATGGAGTACGGACGGCCGTCCAAGCGCGGCCGCGTGATCTGGGGCAGCCTCGTCCCGTGGAACCACTGGTGGATGCCCGGCGCCGACGAGTCGTCGACGATCACGACCGACGCGACGATCGTGATCGCGAACACGCTCACAATGCCCGCCGGCACGCACACGATTTACACGCTGCCGGGCGAGCATGAATTCAAGCTCATCATCAGCAAGGAAGTGGGCACGTTCCACACGCAGTACCACCCCGATCAGGACCTCGGGCGCGTGGACATGACGCTCAGGAAGCTCACCGAGCCCGTGGAGCAGATGACGTTCCTCGTCGAGCCGCATGAGGGCGGCGGGGGCGTGTTCAAGCTCGTGTGGGACGACCGCGAGTATTCGGTGCCGATCACGATCAAGCGTTAAGCCGACCCGTGAAGCTCACCGTCGTCATCGGCGCGGTCGTTGCCGTCGCCGCGTCCCCGCCGGACGTGACGTCGGTGCGGGTGCGAGTCGCGCCGAAGACGCTCCCGGTCACGGTCGTGACCTTCGAGAATCGCGGACCGTACATGGTCTCCAACGGGCGGGTTGAGTTGACCGGACCGCGCGGCATCCTGGGAAGTTACCCGCGGTTTTCCCCTGACGATCCTCCGCTTCAAATACTGGACGCTCGTGACCCGTTGATGGGTCTCAAGCCTGGCGAGCGGCGGGAGGTGCGCTTCGTGACGCCTGATGGCTCGGTCGCCCAATCGATCCGCGTGACCTACGTCAACTCCGTCTACGGAGATCGTGAAGGTGATCCGGCCATTCTCAATCGGCTCGAGCGCGACCGAGTCGCTGGAGTCTCGCGCCTCGACTACTGGGTGCGCGTGCTCGACCGATTGCCGACGGACGAAAACGAGCTGAGAACTTATCTCAAGGCCCGTGTCCAGGAAACTCCTTCGAACAGCCTCGACACGACGGGCTCGTACATCGCAAGACTGCTCGAGGGCTGTCGTACGGATCGCTTGCGGCAGGATGTTCGCGCCTACCAGGACACCGTGATGCGATCGCTCGAGTATCTGCAGATCCCGCCCCGGCAGGAGACGCCTGGTCCCGTCACATCCGTTACCGCGACGCTCGAACCGCCGGCGACGGCTGACGAGCTGGTCGCCTACGTGACGAACGATCGCGACGTGACCGTGGAGGCCTGGGATGTCGGGATCTTCGCGCTGCCCGAGGCGCGGTTTCCGATCAAGACCTACACCGCTCGAGGCGGAGGCGACCCGCACGCGACCGCGAGCACGCTCCCGCTGCGGCCGCACGAAACGCGCGAGCTGCTCGTCAGCACCTGGAGCGCCGACGAGGGGGTGGTGACGCAACCCCGTCCGGTCGTGCGTCTTGCGCTCTTCGAGGATGGGCGTTACGAGGGCTCGTTCGAGATGCGCCAGCAGATGCTGGCCGATCGCGCGCGCGACGCCATCGACGTCGAGTACTGGCTCGAGGCCCTCAAGAACGTTCGCAACGTCGCCGCGAACGTGACGATCGACGCGTTGCGCGATCGAATGCGGACGCGGAGGTGCCAGGCCACCGGCGTCTTCCACACCGATCGATCCGCGCCTGATGTCGCGGCCGTCGCCGGGAAAATCGAGCTGAAGCCGGACGAGAAGGCCGTCCTCATCGACCAGGCCATCGCCGCGTTCGAGGCCGAGCGGCTCGCCATCCAGAAATTCGTGAACCGCTGAGCGCCGCGCCGGGCTCGTGTATCCTTCGACTGTCAGTCGTCGATCGAAGGAGCCCCCAATGTTTCGCGCCCGGATTCCTGCCTCTCGGTACGTGTGGTCCCTGGTCCTTGTCGCCCTGGCCCTGGCCGTGCCGGCCCTGGTCGCCCAGCAGCCGAAGTACGACCCGCAGCTGTACTCCGGATTGCACTGGCGCATGCTCGGGCCCTTCCGCGGCGGCCGCGTGGACGCGGTCAGCGGCGTGCCCGGCCATCCCAATACCTTTTATATGGGCGCGGTGAACGGTGGCGTGTGGAAGACGGTCGATGCGGGCCGCGTGTGGGAACCGATCTTCGATTCGCAGCCGGTCGCGTCGATCGGCGCGCTGGCCGTCTCGGCGTCGACTCCCGACACGGTCTACGTCGGCAGCGGCGAGTCCACGCTCCGCGATTCCACCGGCTACGGCAACGGGATGTACAAGTCGACCGACGCCGGCAAGACGTGGACGCACATCGGCCTCGACAACACGCAGCACATCGCCAAGGTCGCCGTCGACCCGAAGAACGCGAACATCGTTTTTGTCGCGGCCATCGGCAACCTGTACACCGTGAATCCCGACCGTGGCATCTTCAAGACGGTCGACGGCGGCAGGACGTGGACGAAGTCGCTCTACAAGAGCGATTCGATCGGCGCGTCGGACGTCGTGATCGATCCGACGAACTCGCAGGTGATCTACGCGTCGTTGTGGAACACGCGACGCCCGACCTGGTACACGTACCAGCCGACCAACGGACCCGGCGGCGGGATCTTCAAGTCCACCGACGGCGGCGCGAACTGGACCGAGCTCAAGACCGGGCTGCCGCAGGCGTGCATCGGCAAGGTCGGCATCGGCATTTCCGCGGCGAATCCGCGGCGCGTTTATGCGGTCGTCGACGACTTTCTGCCCGAGGGCGCGCCGGCGAGTACGCCGTGCCCGGGTTCGCC
>DATEGZ010000082.1:0-6294 GCA_035279905.1 Vicinamibacterales bacterium | reverse complement strand
CGACTGGCTGTCGGCGCGCTCGCGCCTGGCGCTCGACGCGATCCCGCGCGATCTGCACGCCGCGATCCCGAAGCCCGCGTCGCCCGCGCCCGCGATTGATCCGGTGCGCCTCAAGCAGTATCTGGCCGCGCACGCGTTCGCCAACTGGACCGCCTGGCTGGGTCGAGGCCTGACCGCCTGGCTGCGATCGATCGAGGTCGCGTATGCCCTCGTCCAGTTGGGCTGGGGCGTGCGCGAGGCCGATTTGCTGCTCCGGCACCTCGCCGATCCGCGCGAACTGGCCACAATCTGCAGCCGCGACAAACCCGTGTAGAATTCTTGGGGCCACACTGTGAAGGACTCCAAGCACAAGCACCACGACGAGGAGGACGAAGACCGGGCGTTACGGCGCCAGCTCGCGCCACCGTCGTCCGACATGAACGTCACGCCGCTCATCGACGTGCTGCTCGTGCTGCTCGTCATCTTCATGGCAACGCTGCCGCTCGCGCAGCGCGGGGTCGACATCAACCTGCCACTCGAAGTCAGCGCCACGACCACCCCGAAGGACATCGAGGACCAGATCGTCGCGGAGTACACGGCCGATCACCAGGTGAAGGTGAACAAGCAGGTGACGACGATGGCCGAGCTGGAACCGAAGCTCCGGGACCTGCTGGTCAATCGAAAGGACAAAACAATCTTCGTGAGCGGTGACGGCACAGCGCGCTACGGGGAAATCATGGCGCTCATCGACGCGGCAACGGCCGCCGGGGCCCGCGTCGCCATCGTCACCGACGGCATGAAAGCGGAAGCGCGCAAGGGCGGCTAGTCCCTCCTCTCGTGAAGCCTCGAACAAAGTCCTGAGTCCCGATCGCTCACGGGCGAAAGCCGTCGCGCCTGAATATTAGTCTGCTCGCAGGCAGACTCATCGCCGACTGCCCTCGATTCATTGGACTTTTATGACCGCTCCAGGCGGCTTTTTCTGGCATCCCGCTTGCTCTTGTACGAGGCGCTCGTAGTTTCACGTTACGTGTAGGAGGAGATAGCAGAATGAAGAGTTCGTTGATCGCCGCGACGGCCGTCCTCAGCATGGCGCTTGCGCCATCGGTCGCTTCGGCGAGTGCAATCACGTTCACCGGCACCAGCGGCGACAAGGCCGCGTCGGTGACGTTCGACACCATCGGAACGAATCTGGTGGTGACGCTGAGCAACACCTCGATGATTGACGCCAATGTGCCGACCGACATCCTGACGGGTGTTTTCTTCGACATCAACGGCGTTGGCTCGCTGACGCCGCTTTCGGCGATCCTGCCCGCAGGATCGCTCGTCACCGGCAACGGCGGGTTGACCGATGCGGGTAACTCCGTCGCCGGCGAGTGGGCCTACAAGAGCGGGCTCAGCGCGCCGCACGGCGCGTCGGAAGGCATCAGCAGCTCGGGCCTCGGTTTGTTCGGCCCGCCCGACCGCTTCGACACATCGTCGAACCTGCAGGGTCCGGAGACCCCGGATGGCATCCAGTACGGCATCACCACGCATGGTGACAACCCGGCCACTGGCAACGGTGGCATCGGCAACGGTGGACTCACCGATCCGGGGTTGATTCGCTGGCAAGTCGTGTTCACGTTGTCGGGCCTGACGGCGGGGTTCGACCCGTCGGCGATCGGCAGCATCACGAACGTGAGCTTCCAGTACGGCACGTCGTTGACCGAGCCGAACTTCACGAGCGATCGCACCATCACCGAGGCCACGGTTCCGGAGCCGACATCGCTGCTGCTGCTCGGCGGCGGGCTGAGCATGCTGGCGACCAGACTGCGTCGTCGTTCGTAAGTTCCCCAGCCAAAGACTGAAAACACCAACGGCCGGACGCGCAATGCGCGTCCGGCCGTTGTCTTTGCACGTTGACCGCAGCGGCCGCGTTTATTCCGCGGCCATGAACGGATACTTGTAGTCGCGCGGCGGCGCGAACGTCTCTTTGATCGTCCGCGTGTTGACCCAGCGAATCAGGTTGAGCTTCGAGCCGGCCTTGTCGTTGGTGCCCGACGCGCGCGCCCCGCCGAACGGTTGCTGGCCCACCACCGCGCCGGTCGGCTTGTCGTTGATGTAGAAGTTGCCGGCGGCGTTGCGCAGGCCGCTCGTCGCCTCACGAATCGCCTGGCGATCGTTCGCGAAGATCGCGCCGGTCAGCGCGTACGGCGACGTCTGGTCGACGATCGCGAGCGTCTCCTTCCACTGCTTGTCGGGATACACATACGCGGTCACGACCGGTCCGAAGATCTCCTCGCAGAGCAGCTTGTAGCCCGGATCGTCGGTCTGCACGAGCGTCGGCGCGATGTAGTAGCCCTCCTTGCCGTCGACGTCGCCACCGGCCAGGACCTTCGCGTTGCGCTTCGCGTCGGACACGTAGGTGCCGATCTTCTCGAACGCCTTCTTGTCGATGACCGCGCTCACGAAGTTGCGGAAGTCGCGCGGGTCGCCCATCTTGATGTCCTTCATCATCGCGACGGACCGATCGCGCACTTCGTTCCAGAGCGACTGCGGCACGTAGACGCGGCTCGCCGCCGAGCATTTCTGGCCCTGATACTCGAAGCCGCCGCGCACGATCGCGACGGCCACGGCCGCCGCGTCCGCCGACGGATGCGCGACGATGAAGTCCTTGCCGCCGGTCTCGCCGACCAGGCGCGGGTAGGACTTGTACTTCTCGATGTTCTGCCCGACGGTCTTCCACATGCTCTGGAACACCTCGGTGCTGCCGGTGAAGTGAATGCCGGCCAGGTCCGGCGACGCGAGCAGCGTGTCGGTGATCATGCCGGCGCTGCCGGGCAGGAAGTTGATGACGCCCGGCGGCAGGCCGGCTTCCATCAGCACGCGCATCACGTAGTGCGCGCTCAGCATCGCGCTCGAGGCCGGCTTCCAGATCGACACGCCGCCCATCAGCACGGGCGCCGTCGAGAGGTTGCCGCCGATGGCGGTGAAGTTGAACGGCGAGACCGCGTAGGTGAAGCCTTCGAGCGGCCGGTACTCGAGATGGTTCCAGACGCCGTGACTGTTGATCGGCTGCTCGGCGTAGAGCTCGCGCGCGTAGCCGACGTTGAAGCGCCAGAAGTCGATGAGCTCGCACGCGGCGTCGATTTCCGATTGGAACACCGTCTTGGCCTGTCCCAGCATCGTCGCGGCGTTGAGCGTGGCGCGCCAGTTGGTGGCGAGCAGCTCGGCGGCCTTGAGCAGGACGGCGGCGCGGTCTTCCCACGGCCACGCGGACCACTCGCGGCGCGCCTCGAGCGCGGCGTCGATCGCCTGCCGGATGTGCTGCGGCTCGGCGACATGCCAGTCGGCCAGGACGTGGCCGTGATTGAACGGCATCACGGACTGCTGCGTTTTGCCGGTCCGGATTTCCTTGCCGCCGATGACGAGCGGAATCTCGACGCGCTCGTTGGCCATCGAGGCCAGGCGCGCCTTGAGTTCGGCGCGCTCAGGGGATCCCGGCGCGTAGGACTTGATGGGCTCGTTGAACGGCGCGGGCACGGCGTAAATACCGCCCGTGGCGGCAACAGGCGACGACGTGTGACCGCTCGTCGCGGCCGAGGGGGCGTGTGCAGGGGTCGTAGCGACATCAGGCATGGGAATCCTCAGAGTGACAACAAGAGATTCTATCAGTTCGACGGGTTCGACAAGGTTCGACGGGTTCCGCTGGTTCGCTTGCACGCTGAACCCGCGGAACCTGCCGAACCCGTCGAACCCGCCGAACCCCGCGGTTATTTGCGCCGTTCTTCGGCGAAAGTGATGACGTACCCGTCTGCGTCTTGGATGCTGAACTCCGTCATCCCGTACCACTGGTCCTTGAGCGGCATCACGACGCGCGCCTTGTCCTTGACGGCCGCCCACAGCGCCGCGATGCCTTCCATCGCGATGAACAGCGTCACGCCGGATTTGCCGACGGTGAGCCACGTCGCGTCGGGCGCTTCCTTGCGCGTCAGGGCTTCGTCGTTGAGAAAGACGCTGACGCTGTCGCGCTCGAGCCACACGAACACGAACGGCGCCTGGTCGGGCACGGTTTGCTTGACGGTGAAGCCCAGCACGTCGCGATAGAACGCGAGCGCGCGATCGATCTGGCTCGTGAACAGACTGGCGGTGAGACCCGTGAGTTTCATGGCAGCTCCTCATCGTGAGCGGACGGGGGCTCCGGAGGCGACACAGTGATGTCACAGATGGACATGGCCGAAAGAGTCCGACACCCGCTCTAGGGCTCGCAACTCCTCCGTCCGTGGCGCCCGCGAGATGGGCGCCGCAGGTAGGACCTCTGTTTGCACACGCTCGAGGTCCGCGAGGGACGGCGGGATGGTAACACCATTGGGTCATTGGGTCATTGGGTCATTGGGTCATCGGGTCATCGGGTCATCGGGTCATCGGGTCATTGGGTCATTGGGTCATTGGGTCATTGAGCTCACGCACCGCGCCCGCGCGTCGACGTATTCAGTCCGTCAATAGCCCAATGACCCAATGACCCAATGGCCCAATGTAGAATGTGTGTCCGCGTGGACATTCGCGAGCGGCAAATCGGAGAGCTGACGGTCGTCGAGCTCACGGGACGGCTCACCGTGACCGATCAACCCGGCGTGCTCAAGGAAGCGGTGGCGGCCGCGGTGGCTCGAGGTGCGCGCAACGTGGTCCTCGAGCTGTCCGGGGTGCGCTACATCGACAGCACGCGCCTGGGCGAGCTCATCGCCGCGCACATCACCGTCACCCGCCAGGGCGGCAAGCTCAAGCTGGTCGGCACGCCCGAGCGCGTCTGCGAGCTGCTGCGGATGGCCGGACTCGACGGCGTGTTCGAACGCTTCGCGACGACCGAGGACGCGGCCAGGAGCCTCAAAACAAGTTAGAAGTTTGAAGTTAGAAGTTCGAAGTTGCAGAGTGACCCGCGTGCTCCGAAACTTCAAACTTCGAACTTCAAACTTGACCCGGGGTTTCCTTCTCCACTGTCCTTCCCCCCAGTTCCCGATCGAGATCGAGCAGCGACGCGGGATCGTCTTTCACCATGTGGAACTTCGCGACGATCTCGCGGACGCTCTTCTCCTCTTCCACCTGCTCGGTGATGAACCACTGCAGCTCGGCCATCGCGGCAAAGACCTTTTCCTTGAACGCGAGCTCGTAGAGCTGGTCGATCTGCGTGCTGACCTTCTGCTCCTGCGCGAGCGAGGACTCGAAGACTTCGACGACCGACTTGAAGTCGCGGCGCGGCTCGTCGATCGCGAACAACCGCACTTCGTGGTTGCGGGCCAGGATGAAGTCGAAGAGCTTCATCGCGTGCGTGTGTTCCTCGGCGCTCTGCAGCCGCAGCCAGCGCCCCGCGCCCATGAACTTGTGGTGCTCGCACCAGCCGGCCATGGCCAGGTAGGAAAACGACGCGCTGAATTCGGCCGCGACTTGACGGTTGATCGCTTCGAGGACGGTGGGGGTCATGGCAGGCATTCTAAGCCCTTTGCCGTATGATTCCGCCATGCGGGCACGGCTTCTGGCGGGTGTGGCGGTGGTGTGCGTGACCGGCGGACTCGTCGCGAGCGAGGCGCCGCGGCGCGATCAGGCCGCGGCACCGGTGTCGCCGGCAGCGCGCTGGCGGCGCGCGCTCGACGCGTGGGACGCCGGTCAATATCCGGCCGCGCTCGACGATCTTCAGGCCGTGCTGCGCTCGCCCGCGTCCGCGGAGTACCGCGACCGCATCGCGCTGCTTACCGGCGAGCTCTTCGTCACGACGGAGCTCACGACGGACGGCCGGAACCCGCGCGTGTCGACGACCGGGAAATTCATCAGCTTCGAGACCGGCCCGATGTCGCGCGCCGTCACGCGCGTCGTGACGGTGACCGGCGGCAAGCCGCAAGTCGTTGCCGAGCTCACGGGCACCGACGCGGTGTTCGACGCGTCGGAAACGCGCGTGGCGTGGATGCGGCCGAAAGCCGGCGCGGACTGGACCAGCGCCGCGGCCGCGTACGACGCCGCCGGATCCAATCAAGACCGCCAGGCCGCGCAGGCGCAGATGACCTTCCTGCTGAGCCGCGACGGCGAGCTCGTCGTTCGCGATCTCGCGAGCAGCAGCGAGCGCGTGTGGTCCACGGGCAGCTTGCTCAAGACCACGCCAATCTGGGCGGGCGACGGCCGCACGCTCCTCTTCATCGGCGCCGAGTCGGCCGGGGCCGATCGCAACGACGTGTATTCGACGGATGGATCGGCGGCGCCGGTGCGCCTCACCGATCAAGGTGGCTTCAAGTCGAACGTGCTGGTCGATCCGAAAGGACGCGCGCTCGTCTACACCGTCGCGGGGGTCTC
>DATEGZ010000081.1:0-16600 GCA_035279905.1 Vicinamibacterales bacterium | reverse complement strand
ATTCAGTAAGAAAACATACCGGGAGTGATTTTACGCAAAACGTAAAATCACTCCCGGTATCCTTTCGCCCGCCGCACGCCAAACGCGATTGGCGTGCCGACACACGCCATGTGGATCCAGAACTGCGGCCAGCCCATCGTGCCGGGCCAGCGTGGGATCGTGTGCAGGTACAGGCTGCGCAGCCAGGACAGCGCGGGCAGCGTGGCGTAGTTCATGACGCTGAAAACGAGCACGCCGTAGAGCGGCCCGACGATCCACAACGGCGCCGTGCGCAGCGCGGCGATGCGGCGGCTGAGCGCGAAGAAGACCAGCGTCCATGTCAGCGCGACGGTGAAGTGCATCGACAGGCCGATCGCGGCCATGCCGCCGCCGGCGTTCATCGCCGCGACGCCCCAGAGCGCCGACGCGACGCCCTTGAGCACCTGCCAGGGGGTTCGGCCGAATTGCATCCATGCCTGGACGCAGGCCGCAGTGATATCGAGGACGCCGCACAGCATCCAGCCGGTGAAGATCGCTTGGCCCATGCCGGTGAGTCTACGCGAAACACCATTCGCGTGACTGTCAACGGTTTTAGCGAACGGCGACGACGGCCTCCCGCCTGGCGTTGCCCGAGGAGGCCGTGATTGCGAGCGCGCCGTAGACCACCGCAAGGCCGAGGTATTCCGTCAGCTCGAAGGGTCCGATCGCGTTGACGATCCAGTCGTACCGCATCGCCGACACGTACGCGATCGTGTTGGCGACGAGCAAGAGCCACCAGGCCCAGCGCTCGCCCCGGCGAAACGCGGTGACGGCAATCACGCTGCCCATCAGTCCAAAGACGACGTTGAACACGCCGTACATTCGGAAGAGCACTTCCATGTAGTTTGCGGTCATCGGCGAGGCGTGGACGAGATCGGTCCACGACGCCTTCGAGAAGCCCTCGTATCCGGCGGCGAGAATCGGTGCACCTCCTGGACCGAGCAAGTGCTCGGGCCAGACTGCGGCCATCAGGCCCCACACGCCGAAGAGCGCATCCGCGATCAGGATCAGTATCCACGCGACGCGTCGTCGTCCGTACATGCTGCCTCCGTTCGTCCCTCGACTTCGCTCGGGACGAAGGAATCTACGTCGGGAGTCCGCCGGTGAACTTCATGATCAGGCGCATGCATGCGTGCCCGAAGTCGACGTCCTCGCCGAACATCATCGGACACGCCCCAGCGATCACGCTGATGTCGTGTTGATGGCAGAAGTCGACCGCCTCTCGCGAGACGCTCGAGCCCTTCGCCGTCGATTGGTGCATCCACACACGGCGTACGCCGGCGTCATTGCAATCGCGCACGATCTTCTCGGTGGTCTCCGGGCGCGTGATGATCACGGCGCCGTCGACGCCCCCAGGGATCGATCGGAGGTCGGGATAGCACTGAGCCGATTCGAACGTCGCCATGTTGGGATTGACGGCGAACACGTCGTGTCCGCTCTTCTTCAGACGCTCGTAGATCAGGTTGCCGACGGGATGGTGGCTCTTGTTGCGCGACACTCCGACCACCGCGATTCGCTTCTGCGCGAGAAAATCGTCCACTTTCTTTTCCAGCGTGGTCATCGTGAGACTCCTGCCTGGGCGCCGGCCTCACGCGCCGCGGCGCAGATCGTTTCGATGTCCTGAGCCGAGAGCTTCGCTTCCGAATGCAGCATCGTCCAGGCGCCTCCGGGCATCTTGCCCGACGTTGCCGCCTGGCAGGACGCCGCCAGCAGCACGCGTTGCTTCTCTGACGGATATCCGGCCCACTCCGAGAAATTGACGACGCGCCGTCCTTCTTTGACGGCGCTCGACATGACCCAGTTGAGGGGCACGACCTTGGTGTACCAAGGCCACGTGGTCTGGTTGGAGTGGCAATCGCGGCACGACCGGTCGAGGACGCCGGGCAGCGCGCTCCCAGCGCTCACGAACGTTTGGATGGTGCGGTTTGCGTCCGTTGGCGGGTTCACCGGCTTCGAGCTGGCCAGTTGAGCCGCAACGAACGCGCCGGCCAAGACGACGACGGCGAACGTCAGTCCTCTTCTCATGGGAGGCCCCGACGGCCGCTTTGCATATGACGTACCGGCGGACGGTCTGCGATCTCAGGCGGTAGGCGAACCTAGCGGGAGACGAAGCGGCGACACGCTGCGCGGAAAACTTCGCGCTGGTGCGGGACTTTTTCGCAGCGAACGTGTCGCCGCTTCGCCGTCAGACGAGCTGCTTGACCTGTTGCTCCAGGCCCTGCACGAAGGAGAACCACTTAAACCCGACCTGATGTGCCTTGAACAGATCGAGCAGCCTGGGCGAGGGTTCGCCGTACACCGTCATGAAGTGACCATCGGCGTAGTCCTTGAACAGCTTGGTCCGAGCTTCGAGGATATGGCTGTTGTGCTCGATCAGGCCTTCCGGTCCGGTGTAGGCCTCACGCACCTCGCACTCGGTGCCGTCGGTGCTGATGAACCAGTCGTAGCGCAGGGTTCGCGTGTCCTGCTCTTTGGTGATCCGGATGCACTCGGCCGCCTGCTTCTTGAAACCCTCGAGGCAGCCCGGGCGCACCGTCATGTGCGCGCTCATCTCCAGGTACTCCATTGCTCTACCTCCTTCAGTCCGAAGAAGTGTCGCAAATGTCGTACCGCATCACTTCGCCCCGCTCACCACCACTGCCGACGTTGTCTGCCGCCAGTACCAATAAGCGTAGGACCGGCCGTCCGGCAAGACACTGGCGACCATGATGAAGATCACGCCCGAGTGGTCCGGTGGCATCAGGTCGACGACGTGGGTGCGAAGGCCCGTGGCGAGATCAATCCGATCGATCGGCACGGGTACCTTTCGGCCCGCGGCGACGAAGACCGCCCGGCTGTCGCTCGACCAGCCGACGGCGAGATCCGCAGTGTGATCGCCGGGAACTGTCTTTGCCGGGCCGCCGCTGCCGTCCAACACTTGCCACACGCCGTCGATGGTTTGAACGCCAATTGTGCGGCCGTCCGGTGCCACGCTGCCCCCGACGACGCCCTCGGGAGTTACCGGTGTGAGTGCGCCGCCCGAGAGCGGCCTCGCGTAACAGCGTCTCGGTTTGTTCAGTTCCGTACCGCACACAAAGAGCCGGCCATCCGGAAAGAACGAGATGCTTCCCACGGCGCTGAGTGACGGAAAGTCCAGGCGAATCGGCTGACCCGGACCGGTAGGGTACGCCATGTAATGTCCCGGCGCGGGGCTCGGCACCCACGCGATCGCCCACTTCGCGTCCGGGGACAGCGCGACCGCGTCGCCTTCACCCAGCCGCACCGGTGGTGAGCCATCAGTCTTGCGCCAGGCGACGGCGTAATTCAGACCGGCGCTCGCGGACTCGTCCGTGAACAACAGCCATTGGCCATCCGCCGACATGGCGCGCGGGAGCGGCAGAGACAGCCATGGCAGCTCTCGCTCCGTCGAGTCACCTGGCCGCAGCACGCGGATGCTGATGTGGCTCTCGGCGTGGTTGATGAGCACTCGGCCATCGGCGGCGACGTCCATCATCTCCGACGATGTGAAGCTCGGGAACAGCCGCCGCAGGTTCGGCTCGCCGTCGACGTTGACGACGTGAGGCTGATAGCCGAATCCGTTCTCCGTCGAGGCGGCCACGAAGACGGCCTTGCCATCCGGCGCCCATGCCACGCCTTCGGCGCCCCAGAACTCACCGGCGACTGTTTTGACGAGGCCATTGCGATCGACCACCTTCAACCAGCCACGATCGTCGTAGCGCGACTGATGTTCCAGGAAGGCGACGCGCGTGCCGTCCGGCGAGACGCGCGGGTCGCTCAAGTAGCCCGTGACCTCGTAGAGCGTCTTGTCCACCGGGTACTCGAGCCGATCTTTCGCACCCATATCATGTACGATGGCCATCGTCGCGCCGTCCGGCGACCAGTCCGCCTCGCGCACTCCCTCCATCAACGGTCGGCCTCCGCCATCCATTGTCATGCGCGTGAGCGTGCCCTTGAACAGACGATGATTGATGAATTGGGCGTTGGTGAGGACCGCCAGCTCGCCTGTGCGAGAAACCGACAGCAGGTGTGTTCCAGGTTGGCCGAGCTGCTGCCCGATGAGCGCGCCCTGGCGGAGGACGTAGAGCGTCGGCGAGTTGCCGGATGCGGCGGCGCTGTACACGATGGTCTGGCCGTCTGGCGCAAACCGCATATTGGAGATCCACTGCGGATCCCACGTGCGCGTCTCGAAGGTGATGTTGGTCTCGGTCAAGACCGGGCGGCGTAACGTCGCGAGAGCGTAGCCCGCGGCCACGCCGGCGATCGCCAAAACGGCCGCGATCATCGCGGGACCGAGTGATCGCCGCGACTCGTGAACCGCCGCGACCTTCGTCGACGAGATCGTGGTGCCTGAAAACGCCTCGAGCGCGAACGCCACATCGCGCGCCGTTTGAAAGCGCTCGGCCGGCTGCTTCTCGAGACAATGGCGGACGATGCGATCGAGCGCTGGCGGGAGATCGGCGCGTGCGGCCGCGAGCTCCGGCGGATCCTCGCGGAGAATGGCCGTCATCGTTTCTGCGGGCGTTTCGCGCTGGAAGGCGCGTTGTCCCGAGAGCATCTCGTACAGCACCGCGCCGAGCGCGAACAGATCCGTACGTGCGTCCGTCGACTGGCCGCGGATCTGCTCAGGCGCCATGTAGCCGACCGTTCCCATCACGGTGCCGGGATCGGTCATCACGGCGGCAGTGGCCGTCGCGTCGGCCGCGCTCGTCGAAGGATCGGCGGCGCTTTTTGCCAGGCCGAAATCGAGGATCTTCACCTGGCCATCGGGCAGGAGAAACACGTTCTCCGGTTTCAGATCGCGATGCACGATGCCGCGGTTGTGGGCCGCGGCGAGCCCGCGCGCCATCTGGATCCCGGCTTCGATGGCTTTGCGCACCGGCAGCGCGCCGTGCCGCAGCCGCTCGCGAAGCGTCTCGCCCTCCAGGAGCTCGGTGACGGCGTAGAGAAGCGGTGGACCTGGCGCGGTCCCGGCATCCTGCACGGGACTCGCGCCGATGTCGTGAATCGCCAGAATGTTGGGATGCGAGAGGGCCGCAACGGCCTTGGCCTCTCGCTCGAATCGTCCCCGCCGTTCCGGATCGTCCGCGAAGCTGGCGGGCAGCACTTTGATCGCGACGGTCCGATCGAGCCGCGTGTCGCGCGCGCGGTAGACCTCGCCCATGCCTCCGCTCCCGATGGCGCTAATCAGTTCGTATGGACCAAGACGCGTGCCGACTTTCAGCGCCATCGGCACACTTCGGCATGGGCTCGGGGGTCCACTTTGAGAAGTAGCGTGGGGTCCCACCCCCACGCCACGCGGCTCGTCTCGCTTCGACCCTCGACAAGCTCGCCGAGACGAACACCAGGGTTGAGCGGCATGAAGCGTCGGCGGATTATGCCACTCGGGACCGCCGGGTGCGTCATTACTTCGCGGCCGGCCGGCGACTCACACCGAACAGCCGCTAGCGGCCGAGCTCGGTGATCTTCTTCAGATCGATCTTGTCGAGGACGCCGCGCAACGTCTCGACGTCGCCGCCGCGCGTGCTTTCGACCTTCACCACGAAGCGATCGCCGACGACAACCGTAAACTCGCCTTCACTCTTGGCTTTGTTCCACATGGTCGCCGCGGGGTACTCGCGATACGTGATTCGGCTGATGACGGTGTCCGGCGGAATCGTCTCGGTGTGACCCGCCGGGAAGCTGAGGACGATGGTCGCGACGGTCATGAGCGCGTCGCCGTCGAAGCCGGTATCCGCGACGGTCAGACGCAGTTTGGCGTCGCCGTTTGTGTAGACCGCCTCGGCGAACGTGTATGCACAGCCGTCCGTGACACGGAAGCTCGTCGAACGAACCTTCGTCCACCCGTCAAGGGCGGCGGGAACGAACTGTTCGAGCGCTGCCGGCGCGACGACCGGCACGACTTTTCTGGCCTGGTCCTGCGCGGCTGGCGCCGCTACGGCGATGATCAGTATCAAGAGCGACGCGGCGATGCCCGTCACGCGCAGGCGCGATGAGAAAAAGGACGTGGACGTCATGAGCACCCCTCCGTCCTCGTCCATGTGCAAAGGCACGGCCAGCATTTCGGTGAGCCGTGACGGCCCGCCTCGGCGGTCGGGGCTGAGACGTCCCGAATTTTTCCAGGGGGGCGCGAAAAAGCCCGTGCCCGGCAGCCTCAGCCGAACCGCGCCCAGAGCAGCCAGAGCGCGACCCCCAGCGGCACGAGCGCGATCACGTACGCCGCGACGCCGCCTTTCTCGCTCATCGCGATGTGCTGCGCCTGCGGGGTCGTCGTGATGATCAGTGGCTGCTTCCCGGTTCCGCGCCCGATCGTCGCGCGCGTGACCTTTTGTGCCTCAACGAGCAGCGCGGCATCGCGCTTCTCATCGGGATCGGCATCGGCCTCCGCCTCGGCTGCGTCCTCTTCATCGTCCTGATCCGCCGCATCGAACGTGTGCGTCTTGAACTCGCCGAGCACGAGGAGCGGGTCGCCTGCGTAGATCCGCTCCTCGCTGTAGCGATAGTCGCCGGTCACGGCCATCTGGAACCCGCCGTGGACCGACTCCGTCGGCTTGAACTTCCTGGGACTGCGATCGGCCGGCTGCTCCGTCTTGCCGAGCCACTCGCTCTTGTCGGTCGGCGTGACCTCCGCGCGAAACGGATCGACGATAGCGACGCCGGTCGCGTCGCGAACGAAGAACGGCGCGCCGCTCGTCCAGTCACCGACCATGTGCCACGACGCCCCGGTGCGCGTGTTCGTGCCCAGCCGGTACTGCTCCAGCTTCGCCTGATACCAGACGCACGGCGAGCCGGTGAAATGCGCCGTGACCGGCGGTCCAGACACGGCTTCAGCCGTGCCCTCGAATTCGCGATACCCGTCGGCCGCCATGCCGACGGCGGACGTCGGCGTGGCTTTGACGAGGGCCGCGCGTTTGCGGGCGGTAGCGCCGGCGGTCACGACCACCGCCGCCATGGCGACAAAGAACAGAACGATGACGATAAACACCGCGAGCGGGATGCTGGCGATCATGACGTGCGAGTAGAGTGGCGTCCTGTGCGCTGAAGGCGCTGGTGAAGTCGCTACTTCTTCGTCACCTTGACGAGCTTGCCGTTGGTCGCGTCCTCGAGCATCCACAGCGCGCCGTCGGGCCCTTGTTCGACGTCGCGCACGCGGAAGCCGACCGACCAGCGCTCGGCCGGCGTGGCTCCGCCCTTGCCGTCGAAGGTGATGCGGTTGAGCGTCTGCGTCTCCATGCCGCCGAGCAGCGCCGAGCCCTTCCACTCCGGGAACATCGAGCCGCTGTAGAACATCAGATTGCCCGGTGCGATGACGGGCACCCAGTAGATCACCGGCTTCGCGAGATCGGGCCGCGTGTCCGGCTTCGGAATCGGCGTGCCGTTGTAATTGACGCCGTACGAGACGAGCGGCCAGCCGTAGTTCTTGCCGGGCTCGATCAGGTTCAGCTCGTCGCCGCCGCGCGGGCCGTGCTCGAGCTCCCACAACCGGCCGTCAGGCGCGAACGCGAGGCCGTACGGTGTCCGCAGGCCGGTCACCCACGTTTCCGACGGCGCGAGATTCGGTGTGGGGAACGTGTATGTGCCCACGACGGGCGCGGTTTTCGCGACTTCGGTGTCTCGCGGTGGTGCGATCAGCGTCACGCTTTCCGCGCCGGTCTTGCCGGCCATCGGATTGCCCGGCGCCGGCTTGCCGTCGAGCGTGAGGCGAAGAACCTTGCCGAGCTCTTGATCGGGATCCTGCGCGGGCGTCATGCGCTGCCGATCGCCGACGGTGAGGTACAGATACTGGCCATCGGGTGAAAACGCGATCTGCGCGCCGAACTGTCCGCCGCGGCCCTTCGGCATCTGACGCCAGATCACCTGCAGGTCGTCCAGGCTCGCCGTGTCGGCGCCGATCGCGAGCTTGGCGCGCGCGAGCGCGAGGCTCGATCCGCCGTCGCCCGGCTCCGAATACGTGAGATAGACGAAGTGATCGGTGGCGTAGTGCGGCGAGATGAACACGCCCAGCATGCCGCCCTGGCCGCCGTAGGCGACTTCCGGCACGTTGACGATCGGCGTCTTGGCGCCCTCCTGCGTGACGAGCCACACGGGCCCGACCTTTTCCGTGATCAGCATCCGCCCGTCGGGCAGGAACGCGATACGCCACGGGAACTTGAAGGTCGCGACCGGTGTGATCGTGAACGGCAGACTCGCTTCGGGTTTGATCTCACCCGCATTGATCTGCGCGGCCGCGCTCGTGGGCACGAGCGCGAGGGTCAGCGTCGCCATCGCCAGTCGGTGCATGAACGTCATTCTCCCAACGCTAATCTACCTCACCTCAGCCCGCTCACGATGGTGCTATCCTTTCGGCCATGGCGACCCCCACCGCCAACGCCCGCGTCCAGGATCTGATCGGCCGCATCGACGGCGTCATCGACACCATGCGCGACGACGCCGGACGGTGTCGCGGCGTGAAAAAAGTGCTCGAGGACGTGCTGGCCAGCGGCCACGAGTTCCTGGAACCGCGATTCCTGCAGCCGAGACCAGATCGCTACGCCCGCCGGCTGGTCCATCGCGATCCGCGCGGGCGGTACACCGTCATCGCGATGGTCTGGGACACGGGTCAGCACACGCCGCTCCACGATCATGCCGGCATCTGGTGCGTCGAGGTCGTGTGTCGCGGCCGGATTCAAGTGACGTCGTATCGCATCACGGGCGGCGATCCCGAGAAGGACCTCGTGCAGTTTCAGCGCGAGTCGATCATCCACGCCGGCGTCGGCGAAGCCGGCGCGCTCATTCCGCCGTTCGAGTACCACATGATTGAGAACCCCGACGCGGCGCCCGCCATCACGCTGCACGTCTACGGCGGCGACATGGACCATTGCCATGCGTTCGTGCCGGTCGACGGCGGGTGGCTCCGAGAGTATCGAGAGCTGACCTACGCCGAGTAGCGCGAGCGGAGCGCGGACGCCGAATGCCCAGCCCCGATCTCGTCAGCCGGCGCCTCGCATACATCGAGCGGCAGAAAAAGCTTCACGCCGACACCGTCAACGTCGACGTCGCGGGCCGCACGCCCGAAGGCTCCGGCCCCGCGAATCGCGACGGCATGCCTCGGCTTCCGATCGGACAGCACAGCGTCAAGAACTGGCCGGTCCTCGATCTCGGCGACTTGCCGGATATTCCGTTGTCCTCGTGGCGGCTCGAGATCGCCGGCGCGGTCCACAATCCGGTGACGCTGACCTGGACGGACTTCATGGCGCTGCCGCAGACCGATGACGTGAGCGACTTTCACTGCGTCACGTCGTGGAGCCGCTTCGACAACCACTGGCGCGGTGTGCGCATGCGCGACCTGGCCGAACTGGCCGTCCCGGCCGATGACGCGCGGTTCGTGCTGTTCACGGGCGCGGACGTTCAGCCCGGCACCGACACTCCGTACACGACGAACCTGCCGCTCGCGCGCGCGACCGAAGACGACGTGCTGCTGGTGCACACGTGGGAAGGGCAGCCGCTGCCGCGCGAGCACGGCGGTCCCGTTCGGGTGATCACGCCGAAGCTCTACGCCTGGAAAGGCGCGAAGTGGGTGCGCCGCATCGACTTCCTGCCGCGCGATCAGCGCGGGTTCTGGGAGCTGCGCGGCTATTCGAACACCGCCGAGCCGTGGTTCAACGATCGCTACTCATCCGGGGACGAACGATGACGCGAAGGGTGCTGCCGCCGCGAAGACCTACTTCCCGGATCGCTTCGAATGGACGCATCGCGCGCCGCAACGGCATGTGGAAGGATCGACAGATCGTCTCGCCGCAGTGGATCAAGATGGCGCGGACGCCTGGACCGGCCAACGCCGAGTACGGCTCAACTTATCTCGAACGGCCGTCAACGGCAGCCCGCGCCAAAGCGTTGTCAAGCGTCACGAGCTCGATGTCTCGTGACACCGCCAGCCAGAGATAGCTCGCGTCGTACGCCGTGTCAACGACGACGGCCATCCCGGTCCTCGCGGATCATCCGGGCCGACTCTGACGCCTGACGGAATCCGAGACGGCGGGCAAGCGCGGCGAGATCCGACACGGTCATCTCTTCTCCGGCGTCGGTCAGGATGGTCAGCAGCTCGCCTTGTAGCGACCGGTTGTTGCGCCGGGCACGCAGTTTGAGCCGGCGCGCCAGGTCGGTGGGGACGCGCTTGACGGAAAGCGTCACGGTGGCCATGGTTCCATTCCTGGATCCAGAACGGAACCGTCGTCAATCACGCGTCGATTGTCCCCTCGGTCACGACGACGGCGCTGCCGGCGATCGAGGCGTGGGTGAGCTTGCCGGCGCTGATCTCGATCGTCAGTTCGAGCAGGCTCGGCCGGCCCATCTCGTAGCCCTGTTCAATGCGGATCTCGTGCGTGCCGTCGCCGTACTGGCCGGACGCCGCGACGTATCCCGCAAAGGCCGCGACCGCGGATCCGGTGGCCGGATCTTCGAGCACGCCGAAGGTCGGCGCGAACATCCGCGCGTGAAACGCGCTCGTCGACTCGCGCGTTTCGCGGCAGAAGAGAAACGCCGCGCCCGATCCGCTGCCGCCGAACGCCGCGTCGAACGCCGCCAGATCGACGCGGCATCTCGCGATCGCGTCGAGGTCACGCACCGGCACGCACGTAAACGCGTTGCCGGCCGACCACCGGGCCGCGGATTCACCGTCGACCGACAGATCCGTCGGGGTGAGGCCGAGCGCACGCGCCATGGCCTGGAGCGCGGGGCCGTCCGCCTCCCTGGCCGGCAGGCGCGGCAAGTCGAACGAGGCGCGGCCGCGCTTCGTGCCGGTCGAGCGGACGCGGCAGGAGACCAGGCCGATCTTCTCCTCCAGCGCGAACGTGCGCTCGCCGCCGCCGTCGAGCAGGCCGAGCAACACGGCGGTGCCGACCGTTGGGTGTCCCGCGAACGGCAGCTCGCGCGCCGGTGTGAAGATGCGCAGCTGCGCGCGCGACGTCTGCTGGGCAGGAGGGCAGACGAACACTGTTTCCGAGAGATTGAACTCCCGCGCGATCGCCTGCATGGCCGGCGTGTCGAGTCCGTCGGGCTCGAGCACGACCGCAAGCGGATTGCCCGTGAGCGCCTTGTCGGTGAACACGTCGAGCGTCGCGAAGCGGCGGGTCATGCGGCGATGCTATCGCGCCCGCCGCGGACCCGCCAGTGTTTGTCTGCATTGGGGTCATGCGACGTGCTCATGGACGTGTCCGAATCCGCGCGGCCGGTGGTATTTTATCTCTACAGATATATAATCGCCCGCGTGCGATCGCTCAGGTCCGTGCTCGTCGTGTTGAGCGTTGTCTCCGTCGGCTGCTCGATCGCCGCGAGGTCACCCGTCCACGACGTGCCCGACGTTCGCGAAGAGGCCGTGACGTTCCGCAACGGCGACGTGACGCTGGCGGGCACGTTCTTTGTGCCCGATGAACGCGGGCGCCATCCCGCGGTCGTGCTCTTCCACGGATCGGGACCCGAGCCGCGTAACCGATGGACCGGCCGGTGGTTTGCGGCGCACGGCATCGCCGCGCTGGCCTACGACAAACGCGGCGTCAACGAATCGACCGGCGATTTTAGAGCCGTGTCGTTCACGGAGCTCGCGGCGGACGGTCTTGCCGGCGTGGCGTGGCTGAAAGCACGCGCGGACGTCAACGCGGCGCAGATCGGTGTATGGGGCTTGAGCCAGGGCGGCTGGCTCGGGCCGCTGGCCGCCTCACAGTCGCGCGACATCGCGTTCGTGATCGCCGTGTCCGGTCCCGGCGTGTCGCCAGCCGAGCAGATGATCTTCTACTACGGCAATCAGCTGCGCGAGAGCGGCTTCAGCGATCAGGAAGTCGCGGCGGCCGGCGAGACGCGCCGGCGGGTCTGGCACTATCTCTCGACGAGCACGGGCGCGGACGAGGCGCGCACCGCGCTCGATCGCGCGCGCCGCGAGCCCTGGTTTGCCACGATGGACGAGCAGAGCGGGGGACTGTTCGGCAAGCCGACCGACGTGCTCCTGAACGATCCGGCGATTCGCGCGCGCGTCTGGTTTCGCGTCGAGGCCGACTACGATCCGACCGTCGCGCTCCGCAAACTGACCGTACCGGCACTCTTCATCTTCGGCGACCAGGATCAATTGGTGCCGGTCCCACGCAGCGTCGAGATCATCCGCGACACGCTGACCCGCGCCGGCCACCGCGCGTTCGAGATCGTCGTCTTTCCCGGCGGCGACCACATCATCCGGACCCCATCCTCCGGCGGAGTCCAATCGCCGGAATACTTCGCGACGATGGCGGCCTGGCTGGGCAGGACGCTCGCCCGTTGACCCTCGAGGTGCGTACGCTGCTGTTCGCGACGGCCCCGGCCGATACCTTGATCGGCCCGAGGAATCCGTCGGGTTTCAAAATTGTATGCAGCTGCGCGTCGCCCGTCTCTGTCTCGATTGCGAGGAACTCTACGTCGGCAGCCATTGCCCCGTGTGCGCGTCGGAGCGCTACGCGTTTCTGTCAACGTGGCTGCCGTCCGAGGAACGCCGGCGCTGGCGCCGGGCCGGGCCGCGATCCGGCGGCGGCTCGTCGGGCGTGCTTGCCGGCTTGAAACGCTTCTTCAACCGGCTGCTGGGGGACGCGCACGCCGACGTCGAGCCGGCGAACCGCACGCTGCGGACGCGCGCGAGCGATCACGTGCCCAACCTGGACTTCGACCGGACGCCGCAGGAACCGCCGAAGACACCCGCCGCCGCGCAGGACTCTGCCGAGCTCTCACCACCGCACGTCTGAGCGACCGCGCGGGCTCCGATGTCCGCAAGCGGTCACGATATTGGCCCGGCTCGTGAGTCTGGTAGTCTCACACGATGCCGGACCAACTCGTCCGCGATCTCAGGTTTGCTCTGCGCGGCCTTCGGCGTGAGCCCACGTTCGCGCTGACGGCCATCCTCGCGCTCGCCATCGGCGTCGCCACGGTGACCACGATGTTCAGTGTCGCGGACGCCGAGCTGTGGAAGCCGCTGCCGTTCTCGCATCCGGAGCAGCTCGTCGCGATCTACTCGCGGGGATCGGGCTCGAGGGCGCAGCGCGATCCCATCGCCGGCGCGGATCTCCTCGACTGGCGAGCGGGCACGCCGGCGTTCTCGGACGTGGCCGCCACGGGCCGCACCTCGAGGCGCGTGCTCCGGCTCGAAACGGCCGAGTCGGTGCTCATCGACGAAGTCACAGCAAACTACTTCTCGACGCTGGGGCGCCAGGCGCTCGCCGGCCGCACGTTCGGACCCGAAGACGCGCGTAAGTCGCAGGCGGCCATCCTGACCGATCGCGCGTGGCGCCGTCTCTTCGCCGGTGACCCGTCCGTCGTCGGACGCCAGCTGCTCCTCGACGACCAGCCGATCGTCATCGCGGGAATTGTCGCGGCAGACGACTCGATGGGTCCGGAGGGCGATTTGTATCTGCCGATCGACGAGTCCACGCCGGCGTTTCTGGATCGCGCGGCCGCGATGGGCTATGGCGCCATCGGGCGTATGCAGCCTGGCGCCAAGATCGGCGTCGCGACGGCCCAGCTGCAGGCGACGGCCGCGCGCATCGCGCAGGCCTATCCTGAAGGCCGCGCGGGGCACACGATCTTCGTCGAGGACTTGAGCAAGTCCTACGCCGGCTACAACTGGCGGCCCCTGTACTACTTCCTCGGCGGCGCCATCGTCGTGCTGCTGCTGAGCGCCGTCAACGTCGCGACGCTGCTCCTGGCGCGCGCGGTGCGGCGCACCCGCGAATTCGCGCTGCGAGGCGCGCTCGGCGGCGGTCTCAGCGCGCTCTCTCGCCAGCTCTTCGCTGAGGGCGCGGTCATCGCGATTCCGGGCGGCATGCTCGGCATCCTCGCCTCGGCCTGGGCGCTGAAGCTGTTCACGGCCGAGCTGCCCTCGGATTTCCTCGCGCGCGGGTCCACGATTCCCATCGACGTTCGCGTCATGCTCTTCACGCTCGCGGTGTCGGCGGTGACGACGATCGCGTTCGTGATGGCGCCGCTGCTGTTCGCGCGGCGCATCGATCTCATGCCGGCGCTTGGCGCGGCCGGACGCACGGGCGCGTCGGTCGGCGAAGGCCGCGCCCGCACGGCGCTGCTCGCGGCGCAGCTGGCACTCACCGTCGTCCTGCTCTTTGGCGCGGGTCTGTTCCTCAAGAGCTTCGTTGCGCTCACGCACGTACCGCTCGGCTTCGATCCGGTGAACGCCGTGGCGATCCGATCGACGCTCAGCGGCCCTCGGTACGCGACCGACGATCAGATCCGGCGCTACGCGTCCGATCTGATCGATCGCGCGGCGGCGACGCCGGGCGTCCGCGAAGCCGCGGTGGCCAGCACCTCGCCGCTCGGCAGCGGGCCCCTCATCAGGTTCAATCGCGCGGATCGCCCCCTGCCGGTGAACGAGGCGCCCAATGGGATCATTCGCGCGGTCAGTCCCGAGTACTTCCGCACGATGGCCACGCGCGTGATCCGCGGCCGCGACTTTCTGCCGACGGACGTCGCCGGCGCGCCGCGCATCGCGATTGTCAACGAGGCTCTGGCCAGTCAGGTGTTCCCCGGCGAGGACGCCGTCGGCAAGACGATCGACCTGTTGCCGGCCCGCGCCCGCTGGATCAACCACCCCGGCCCGCTGCTCATCGTCGGCGTCGCGTCACGCATCAAAGAGGTCGGGATCAACGAGATCGATTTTCCGGACGTCTACGTACCGTTCGCGCAGATGCCCGCGTCCGCATTCGAGCTGGTCGCGCGGACGAACGTCCCGGCGCCGTCGGTCATCACCACGCTGCGCCAGCGCGCCGCGTCGCTCGACCCGTCGATTCCCGTGACGGACTCGACGACATTCGAGGTGCGGCTGGCCGACGCGCTCCAGGGCGACCGGTTCAACCTGGTGCTCACGAGCGCGTTCGCGGCGGTGGCGGTGCTGCTCGCGTCGATCGGCGTGTTTGGCGCGGTGGCCTACGCGGTGCAGGCGCGGACGCGCGAGTTCGGCGTCCGGCTGGCGTTTGGCGCGCGGCCGGCGCAGCTCGTCCGGTCGGCGCTGTGGCGCGCGGGCCGGATTGCGGTCGCCGGCGGCCTGGTGGGACTCGGCGTCACGCTGATCCTGGCGCGCCTCGTCGGCGACGCGCTCTACCTCGTTCCGCGCGTGCACAACGGCCTCTTGTTTGGCGTGACGACGACGGATCCTGCGATGCTGGCCTGCGCGTTCGGTGGAGTCGTTGTCGTGGCGCTCCTGGCCAGCGCCGTGCCGGCCCGGCGCGTGTCCGGTGTCGATCCGGTCCGCGCGCTTCGCGCGGAGTAGCGCGCTGCGCAAAATCCCGCGGCCACCCCGGAGGAGTCCGCGACCGCCTCGCTTCCGCAAGGCAATTTCCGCACGAGGGCCGAGGCACGGCATTTGCCTGACGTGGAGACGAGGTCCCTATGTTCGTCTCCGCATCGCACCACGTCACTGTTGAAGGGCACGTCAGCGCGGGTTTCGAGGGCGTTCGCGAAGCCTTCGCGGAAAACTTCACACGCCGGGGCGAGCTCGGCGGCGCGTGCTGCGCGTATCTCCACGGCGAGAAGGTCGTCGATCTCTGGGGCGGCGTGCGCAACAAGCGAACGGTCGAGCCGTGGATGCCGGACACGATGGTGCTCGTCAACTCCACCACGAAGGGCCTCGCCGCGATGACGATGGCCCTCGCGCACTCGCGTGGCTGGCTCGACTACGAATCGCCGGTGAGCGCGTACTGGCCGGAATTCGCGCAGCACGGCAAAGCCGCGATTACCGTTCGACAGTTACTCGCGCATCAGGCCGGGCTGTTTGCGCTCGATGTGCCGGTCAGTCGCAATCTCGTCGATGATCCGGATCACCTGGCGGAAGTGCTGGCCAGACAGGAGCCGGCGTGGGCACCTGGCACGCACCAGGCCTATCACGCCATCACGCTGGGTTTTTACGAAAGCGAGATTCTCCGTCGCGTCGATCCACAGCGCCGCAGTCTCGGCCAGATCTTTCAGGACGAGATCGCCACACCGCTCGGGCTCGACGTCTACATCCGCCTGCCGCAGTGGATCCCGAACGCCCGGCTGGCGGAGCTCGCGCCGCCCGGACCGCTGCAGATGCTGTTCGGCTTTCCGCTTCGCTTCTGGCTCGAGGTGATCAATCGCCGCTCGAACATCTCGCGCGCGCTCCGGGGATCGGAGCTGCCGCACGACGCGACGTCGGTCTACGCCAGGAACCTTGAAATACCGTCCGGCGGCGGCGTCGGCACGGCGCGAGGCATCGCGCGCGCGTACAGCGTGTTTGCGACGGGCGGGCGCGAACTCAACCTGCGGCCGGAGACGCTGCGGCTGCTGGCGGCTCCCGCTTTGCCGCCGACGTTCGGCTTCTACGATGAGTGCATGAAATCTGACGCCGAGTTTTCGCTCGGCTTCATGAAGTCGAGCGCGACGTGGACGTTCGGCAGCGGGGCCGCATTTGGTTCACCAGGCGCGGGCGGCTCGCTCGGCTTCGCCGATCCCGTCACCGGGCTCGGCTACGCTTACGTCACGAGTCAGATGAGCACGGCGTTGACCGGAGATCCGCGCGACATCGCGCTGAGACGGGCGATCCGGATCGCGCGTCACTAGCGCTTCT
>DATEGZ010000080.1:0-7498 GCA_035279905.1 Vicinamibacterales bacterium | reverse complement strand
GCGCCCGACGTCGAAGCGCAACCGCAGCGCGGCGGTCGCGGCAACGCCGCGCCTCCGCGTCCGCAGGACGCGCATGTGCTCAAGTTCTCGCGCACGGGACAATTCCTGCTGCAGATCGGCAAAGCCGGGCAGCCGGGCGCGAAGGACAGTCAGACCGGTCTCGATCGTCCGGCGGATGTCGCGGTCGATTCCGCGGCCAACGAGGTCTACGTCGCCGACGGCGGCGCCAACCAGCGCATCGTCGTGTTCGACGCGAACACCGGCGCCTTCAAGCGGCAGTGGGCGGGACACGGCAGCGAGTTCGGCCGGTTGAGCTGCGTCGCGCTCTCGAAGGACGGGCAGGTCTACGTCTGCGATCGCAAAAACAATCGCATTCAGGTGTTCAAGAAGGACGGCACCTTCGTCAAGGAAGGCATGGTCTCGAAAGCGACGACGATGCACGGATCGGTGTGGGACGTCGCGTTTTCGAGCGACGCCGCGCAGCGGTACCTGTTCGTCGCCGACGGGCAGGACGAGAAGGTGTTCACGCTCGATCGCGCGTCGCTCGAGACGGTCTCGAATTTCGGTGATGGCGGCGGCTGGCCGGGCGCGTTCCGCCTCGTGGGCAGCGTCGGGATGGACTCGAAGGGCAACCTGTACACAGGCGAGACCTTCGAAGGCAAGCGCGTCCAGAAGTTCGTGAAGAAGTAGCGGAGGCCCTCGAGCAATGAGACAGCATCCACGCCTCGCCCAGGCCGCATTCGTCGCCGCGCTCGTGGCGCTCGGGCTCGTCGAGCGCGCGCTCGATCGCACCGTCCAGGCGCAGAACGATCTCGTCGACGCGCCGAAATTCGAAGTCGATCCGTCGTTCCCGAAACAGCTGCCGAATCACTGGCAGCTCGGTGAAACGATTGGGGTGGACGTCGACGCACAGGACAACGTGTGGATCGTCCACCGCGCCGATCAGGTCGTGCCCGGCGAGACGGGCCTCGACCAGAGTCCGCCGACGGCGACCTGCTGCGCGAAGGCGCCGCCAATCCTCGCCTTCAATCAGGCGGGCGATGTCATCAAGCATTTCGGCGGACCGAGCCCGGACTACGAGTGGCCGCAGTCCAACCACGGCATCACGATCGACTACAAGGGCATCGTCTGGATCGGCGGCAACGTCGGGCCGGACTCGCAGCTCCTGAAGTTCACGCAGGACGGCAAGTTCCTGGCGCAGTACGGCCACTCGGGCAAGAACACCGGCAGCAACGACACCGAGAACTTCGGCCGGCCCGCGAAGATCTACATCGACCAGAAGAACAACGAGGCGTACATCGCCGACGGCTACGGCAACAAGCGGGTCGCGGTCATCGACGCCGACACCGGCAAGTTCAAGCGGTACTGGGGCGCGTACGGCAACAAGCCGGACGACACCAACATGGGCGGATACAACCCGGACGCGCCGCCGATCCAGCAGTTCCGCAACCCGGTGCACTGCGCGATGCTGTCGGTCGATCGGCTCGTGTACGTCTGCGACCGCCCGAACGATCGCATCCAGGTCTTCACCGAGGACGGCAAGTTCGTGAAGGAAGTCTTCATCAAGAAGAAGACGCTCGGCGACGGCTCGGTGTGGGACATCGCGTTCTCGAAGGACCCGCAGCAGAAGTACATGTATCTCGCGGACGGCAAGAACGAGAAGGTCTACATCATGCTGCGCGACACGCTCGAGATCCTGTCGAGCTTCGGCGACGGCGGCCGCCAGCCGGGCCAGTGGTTCGCCGTCCACAGCATCGCCACCGACTCCAAGGGCAATCTCTACACGACCGAAACCTACCAGGGCCGCCGCCTGCAGAAGTTCGTGTTCAAGGGCGTGCAGAAGGTGCCGCGCGATCAGGGAGTGGTCTGGCCCAAGAAATGAGTAAAAGGCGCTTGTCAACTTAGAACTTAGAACTTCAAACCTAGAATTTCGGAGGATCACGCGTGATCCTCTTTCCTCCTAGTTCTAAGTTTTGAGTTCTAAGTTCTAAGTTGCTTTCGAACGCCCCGCGCCCGATACTCGTATGGGTGTCCCATATGGGCGCGGGTAACCCAAAAACCGACGTCTGGCAGGGCACCCTGGCCCTGATGGCGCTGACGACCCTCGACGCGATGGGGCCGCTGCACGGGTACGGCATCGCCCGGCGCATCGAGCAGACCAGCGGCGATCGGCTCAGCTTGAACTACGGCACCCTCTATCCGGCCTTGCTCAAGCTCGAGCAGGAGGGATACATCGCGTCCGAGTGGGGCGTGTCCGAGAACAATCGCAAGGCCAAGTTCTATCGCCTGACCCGCGCCGGGCGGAAGCACCTCGAGCGTGAAACACGCGACTGGCGTGAGACCACGGCGATCCTCGGCCGCTTTCTGTCGAAGGAGGAGTCATGAGACGCCTTCGCGCGGTGCTGGCTCGGGTCGTCGACGGCCTCTTCCGCCGGCGCGATCGCGACTTCGACGAGGAGCTGGCCAGTCATTTCCAACTGCACATCGATGACAACGTCCGCGCCGGAATGTCGCCGGACGAGGCGAGACGGGCCGCGCTCGTGAAGTTCGGCGGCGTCGAGGCGGTTAGGGAAGCACACCGAGATCGGCGCGGATTCCCCGCGATCGACGCCCTCGTGCGCGACAGCCGCGACGCGCTGCGCTTCTGGCGCCGGCATCCGACGCTCGCGGTGGTGGCCGTGCTGTCGCTCGCGCTCGGCATCGGCGCGAACACGGCAATTTTTTCGATCGTCAACGGCCTGGTGCTGCGCGACTTGCCGGTCGCCGACCCGGGACGACTCGTTCACGTGCTGCGCGAGCCCGGCCGTGGATCCTTCTCGAATCCGCTGTGGGAGACCATTCGCGACGACGCACGCGGTCCCTTCGAGAGCGCCGCGGCGTGGTACGCCACGTCGTTCAATCTGTCCGAGAGCGGCGAAACGCGATACGTGCGCGGGATCATGACGAGCGGCGGGTTCTTCGACGTGCTCGGCGTCCGGCCGGCGGCCGGACGGCTGCTGA
This sequence comes from Vicinamibacterales bacterium, assembly GCA_035279905.1. Taxonomy (GTDB): domain Bacteria; phylum Acidobacteriota; class Vicinamibacteria; order Vicinamibacterales; family SCN-69-37; genus DATEGZ01. Next base: position 4,498 of record DATEGZ010000080.1, on the reverse strand, counting down.
CGTCCTCCGACGATCACCGCGTGCGTGGAGGCCCCGCGCTCGAGTCGGCCAAAGTCGCCGTCATCAGCCACGGCTTCTGGCAGCGGCAGTTTGGCGGCGCCGCGGACGTCATCGGCGCGTCGCTTCGGCTCGACGGCGTGCCGTTCACGATCGTCGGTGTCACGCCGCCCGGATTCTTCGGCGCCGAGGTCGGCCGCGCGTTCGACGTCGCGGTTCCGCTTGCGGCCGAGCAGATCACGCACGAAGGCAGCTGGCTCGATCAGCCATCGACACGATGGCTGCAGATCGTCGCGCGCTTGAACCCTGGTCAGACGATCGACGACGCGACGAACGCGCTTCGTGGCGTGCAGCCGAAGCTCCGGGCCGCGACGATCGATTCCGACCTCACGCCGCAGGAAGCGGAAGGCTACCTGCGCCTGCCGATGGATCTCGAGCCCGCGCGGGCCGGCATCTCCGACATGCGCCAGACCTACCAGCGCGCGCTCACCGTCGTCATGGGCGTCGTCGGGATCGTGCTGCTGATTGCCTGCACGAACCTCGCGAGCCTCCTGCTCGCGCGTGCCGACAGCCGCCGGCACGAGATGAGCCTGCGGATGGCGCTCGGCGCGTCGCGCGCGCGCCTGATCCGTCAGCTGTTGATCGAGAGCCTGCTCATCACCGCTGCCGGCGCGCTTCTCGCGCTCGTGTTCGCGACGTGGGGCAGCCAGCTGCTGCTGCATCAGATCACCCGGACGCCGGCGCTCGACGTCGGAATCGACTGGCGCGTGCTGGTGTTCACGATTGCGGTGGCGGGGGTTGCAGGCGCCGTCTTCGGTCTGGCGCCGGCTGCGCGCGCGACCGGCGTCGGCGCGCGGGAAGCGATCGTCGCGACGACTCGCACGATGACGAACCGCGGCTGGCTCGGCGGCGCGCTCGTCGCCGTGCAAGTGGCCTTGAGTCTCATGTTGATCGTCGGCGCGGGCCTCTTCGTCCGCACGTTCGCGTCGCTCACCGCTCAGCCGCTCGGCTTCGACGCGCGTTCGCTGCTCTTCGTCGGCATCGACGCGGCGAGAAGCGCGACGCCTCCGAACGCTCGCCTCGAGGTCATGTTGCGCATCCGCGAGGCCGTGGGCTCGCTGCCGGGTGTCGCCGACGCGAGCTTGTCGATGATGACGCCGCTCGCCGGAGGCGTGGACTGGCTCATCGACAACCCGCCCGGCCTCTCGTTGCCGGAGTCCTCGCGGGCCTCGTACGTCAATTCGATCGGACCCGAGTGGTTCCACACGTACGGAATGAGCGTGCGTTCAGGCCGAGGGCTCACGGCTGACGATACGCGGCCGAACTTGCCGCTGGTCGTCGTCGTGAATGACGCGTTCGAGCGGCGGTTCTTTCCCGGGCGGAGCGCCCTGGGTCAAACGGTCCGCCGCGCCCGTCCCGCCGGTCTCGACGATCCCCCGCCGCTCACAGTCGTGGGCGTCGTGACCGACGCCGTGTACGAATTCCTCAAGGCTGGACCGCCGCCGACGTTGTATCTGCCGTTGACACAGTCCGCCGCAGCTCGTCGAGCACAGAACGGCGCCGTGCCCAGTTTGACCGTGCGTGCCGCAAGCGGCGATCCTGCGGCGCTTGGCCCGGCGATCCTGAGCACGATCGTCGCGATCGATCCGCGTCTATCGCTGACGCTGCAGCCCATTGCGGACCGGGTCGACGCGTCGGTGAGCCGCGAACGGCTGTTGGCGATGCTGGGCGGATTCTTCGGCGGCCTCGCGCTGCTCCTCGCCGCGCTCGGCCTCTACGGCGTGGTCTCGTACAACGTCAGCCGCCGGCGGCGGGAAATCGCGATTCGCCTTGCGCTTGGCGCCGCGCCAGCCCGAGCGGTCGTGTTCGCGTGCCAACGAGTTGCTGTCGTCGTCGCCATCGGCCTGGTCGCTGGCGCCGCCGCGAGCGCGTGGGCATCGCGATTCGTCGACGCGCTGTTGTTCAGGATTCAACCGCGCGATCCCGCGACGCTCGTCGGGGCCGTCGCCATTCTTGTGTCGGTCGCCGCGATCGCGAGCTGGCTGCCGGCCAGGCGCGCATCGCGGCTCGATCCGACGGTTGTTCTACGAGAAGAGCAGTAGGCACCGGGAAAAAAACAAGGCACCAGGCACCAGCGAGTGCTGATGCCTAGTGCCTGATGCCTGGTGCCTGATTTCTTACGCGACCGCTGCCGTCGCCGGCTTGCCGAGCACTTCGCCGAACACCGCCAGCGCCTTCGTCATCTCTTCCATCGTTCCGAACGAGATGCGGCAGTGCGTCTTCTCGAACGGCGGGAAGTCGCGCGCGACGAGCACGTTCTTGGCCTTGCACGCGTCGCGGAAGTCCTTCGCCGGGCGGCCGATGTTCACGAACATGAAGTTGGCCTGTGAATCGGTCGGCTTCATGCCGCGGTCGGAGAACCACTTCATCGTCATCTCGCGCACGGCCTTGTTGCGGTTGCGCTCGGCGGCGATGACGCTCGCATCCTGCTCGATGGCTGCGATGCCCGCGGCCATGGCCAGCACGTTGAGCGAGCTCGTGCCGGAGGCCGAATCCCAGTCCGCCATCTTGCGGATGGTCTCCGGGTGGCCGATGCAGTAGCCCATGCGCAGGCCCGCCATCCCGTACGCCTTCGAGAACGTCCGCGCGACGATGATGCGCGGATCTTCGACGGCGAGCGGGATATGCGTGTCGTGATCGGGATCGGTCACGTAGTCGAAGTACGCTTCGTCGATGAGGACCGTCGTGTCGGGCGACGTGCGGCTCACCCGGAACAGGAAGTCGCGCGTGGCCCGCGCGCCGACGTAGGTCGACGTCGGGTTGTTCGGGTTGCAGTAGAAGATGAGCCCCGCGCCCTTCGCGGCGTCCGCGAGGCGATCGAGATCCATCTTGAACTCGCGATCGAGGGCGACCGGCCGCACCGGGTTGCCGAGCAGGTCCGCGTAGCCGGCGCATTCCTCGTAGGTTGGAATGGTGCCGACGAGCGCCTTGGTGCGTTCGGTGAAGACGTGCGTCGCCGATCGCAGGATCTGCGTCGAGCCGCAGCCCAGGAGGATGTTCTCCGGCTTGATGGAGAACTTCTTCGCGATCGCTTCCGTCAGCTGGCCGCCCAGGCTCGAGTAGCGTCCCGGCGTGGCGCCGCTCGGTCCGAACGCGGCCTTCACCGCGTCGAGGACTTTCTGGCCGGGGCCGACCGGGTTCTCGTTGCTCGAGAGACAGATGACGCCCGGTTCGATCGCTTGAAGCGTCGGCTCGAACGCATCCCACAGGCTGTTCTCGCGTCCGCGCGCGCCGATCCAGGAGCTCGCGTACACTCCGGCCGCGCCGGCTCCCACGGTCTGAACGAATTTCCGTCGTGTCAGCATGGCTCGCTCCCTTATCGTCCGCCGCCGGACTTGGATCCGGCCGCCGGTGCGCTCGGTCTCAGCACTTCGCGGAAGGTGTCGACGGCTTTCTTCATCTCGTCCATCGTGCCCATCGAGATCCGGCAGTGCGTGTTCTCGAACGGCGGGAAATCGCGCCCCACCATGATGCCGGTCTTGGCGCACGCGTCACGGAACTCGCGCGCCGGGCGCCCGATCTCCGTGAAGATGAAGTTGGCCTGTGAGTCGGTGGACTTGCAGCCCAGGTCTTCGAGGGCCTTGACGACGAACGTCCGCACGGCCGTGTTGCGCGCGCGCTCGTCGTCGATGTGCTTCTGATCGTTCAACGACGCGATCGCCGCGGCCACGCCGAAGGTGCTGACGTTGTACGGCATCTTGTAGCGCGCGAGCGGACGGACCGAGTCGGCCTGGCCGATCGCGTAGCCGATGCGCATGCCGGCCATGCCGTAGGCCTTCGAGAACGTGCGCGCCACGAAGACGTTCGGCGTGTTGAGCGCGAGCGGAATCGCCGTCTGGTACGCCGGGTCGGTGACGTAGTCGTGATACGCCTCGTCGATCAGGATCACGGTGTCCGGCGAGATGCGGCGCACGCGCTCGACGAAGTCGGTCACGGTCTTGAGCCCGTGCACGGTCGCCGTCGGGTTGTTCGGGTTGTTGAAGAAGATGAGCCCGGCGCCCCGCGCCGTCGCGATCATGCCGTCGATGTCGAGCTTGCACGCCGAATCGACTTTGATCTCGTTCAGCGGCCATTTCATCTTGCGCGCGTAGCCCGTGCAGTTCTCGAACGTCGGCGCCGCGGTCGTGAGCGCGCGGTACGGCGACACGAACGCGCGCATCGCGCTCTTCAGGATTTCCTGCGAGCCGGCGCCGAGCACGATGTTCTCGGGCTTCGCGCCCTGCTTTTTGGCAATCGTGTCGACGAGGTCGGAATCCTTCGGCGAGCTGTTGAACGGATAGCGGCCCGCTTCGGGGAACTTGCCGACGATCGCGTCGAGCGCGGCCTTGCCGGGCCCGAGCGGATTCTCGTTGCTGTTGATTTTGATCTCTTCGACGCCCGGCGGCAGCTCGGGCCGGTTGCCGCGGCCACCGCCGCGTCCACCCTGACCGCCCTGGCCGCC
>DATEGZ010000079.1:0-64490 GCA_035279905.1 Vicinamibacterales bacterium | reverse complement strand
GGCCGCGCCCGCGGCTCCGCCCCCGGCCGCCCGGCCCGCATCACCTGCGGCCGCCTGACCCGCCCCGCCAGCACCCCCGCGTCCGCCCGGTGCTCCAGGTGTCACAAGCGTTGGCTGAGGCGCGTTGCCGCGGTCCACTCCGGACTGGGTTTCGTACATCTTCATCATGGCGTTGTGGTTGTAGGCCATCGAGCCGAGGTAGCCCGGCGACCAGCCGTCCATGAATTGATGCGTCCACACGCCCGGCATGCCCCACTTGGTCATCTGGGCGACTTCGAAATTCGAGAAGAAGGGCAGCTCGAACCACAGGATCGGGTCGAGGTACGGGTTTTGTGGCGCGTTGCCGCTGTAGGTGTACAGCAGCGGCTGCGCTTCGTGCAGGTCGTGGACGATCGGCGCTTTCGACTTCATGTACCAATCGAACAGCGCGCGCATCGTCATCAGCGACACGTTGAAGTCGCGGTTGTTGTCGTGAAACGCGTACTTGCCCCAGTAGGGCAGCTGACCGCCGCCCCGGCCCGCGCCGCCACCCTGCGCCTGCGCGTCCGCCTGGTTGCGATAGAACCAATCCACGTTGCGGTCGCGGCCGTCGGGCTCGGCCGCCGGCGTCACCGACACGATCACGTTGTTGCGGATCTGCGTGATGAGCGGCGACGTCTCGGTCGCGAGCCGATACACGAGCTCCATCAGCATCTCGGACGGGCCCGTTTCGCCGCTGTGCAGGCCGCCCATCAGGTGGTAGTGCGGCTTGGTCGTCGCGATGAGTTGCTCGATCTGTTGAGGCGGCAACCCGCGCGGGTCGGCCAGCTTTTGAAGGTTCGCCGTGTTTTGCGCGAGGTTCTTGATGTTTTCGTCGGACGAGACATAGACCGTGACCATGGGGCGTTTCTCGTCCGTCTCCCCGATCACTTCTACCTTCACGCGCGGCGTCGCCTTTTCGAGCGCGCGGTAGTACTTGAGGATGTCGGCGTAGTAGGTCAGCGTGTTCGGCGCGCCGATGTAGTAGCCGAGGATGTCCTTCGGCGTCGGAATGCCTTTGACGAGCGGCAGGTGGTCGACGAGCGGGCTGCCGTAGTGGGAATCGCCGGTCCATTCTTTGTAGAGCTTGGCGAACTCCTCGTCCTGGGTCTGCTTGGCGTCGCGGGTCTCGGTGACCATCTGCTGGGCCGGCAGGGAGGCGACGGCCACGAGAAAGAGGGTCAACCCTGTCCCAAAGGCCAATACACGGCGCGACGAGCTCGTCGACTTCATGTCGTTAACTCCTTGACCTGCAATGTCTTAAATTGTAATTCGGCGGCGGCGGCCCGGCCCGGAATTTTGGGCGAAAACTCGCCGTGAGAGCTTGAGATTGAGCATCGCTGGCACATACAATCGCGGGCTACGCCGCGCTGCCCAAGCCGTAAGGAGGGGGCGCGAAAAAGGGGCCCCGGGTACCTATGATTAGCGTCGCCGCACTTCGGATGCAGCAATTTGGCGTGCAATTCTATCAGGCTTCCCTGACCGCCAAGGACATCGACAAACTGGTTCGCTTCGAGGTCTTGAGCTACGGAGAGCAGGGCACCGCTCCGGGCGTCCGCGGCAGCGCCAGGCAGTCGAAGGTGAGATGGGATCTGCTCGAGCGGCGCATCGCGTCGAGCGAGAAGGCGTATCAGCGCCAGATCATCCGAAAGAAAATCGACGAGCTCGTCCAGTACTACGAGCAGTGCCGGCAAGCGCGCGACCTGCCGTCGATCTCGGGCGCGGTGATCATCTCGAGCGACGAGCCGTTGAAGTTCGAGGCGATGCCCGGCGAGCCGTCGCTCGGCATCCTGAAAGTTCCGGAGCGCGAGGGCATTCTTCGCGCGATCGACGGGCAGCATCGTCTGCTCGCGCTGCATGCGGACATCGAGCAGTTCGGCGACGAGCCCTTCAACGTGCCGGCGGTGATCTTCGATCGCCTGCCCGAAGATCACGTCGTGCAGATGTTCGTGACGATCAACGCGAAGCACACGCGGTTGAACGCGTCGCACCTCGTGTCGCTGTCGGGCCGTCAGCTCTATCGCGACGAGAACCTCGCCGCGGCGCACGACGTCGTCCGCGCGCTCAGCGAGCGTGAGGAGTCGCCGCTGCACGGCGAGATCAAATTGCTGGGCGTCGGCCACGGCCGCGTGGCGCAGGCGCCGCTCGCGCAGGAGTTGAAGAAGCTGTTCGCGAGCGAAGCGTTTGGCCCGGGTCGCAAGGGCGACGAGTTCCGCGAAGACGCGAAGAAGTTTTTCGTGAACTACTTCCGCCAGGTCGCCGTGGTCTTCGGCGCGGCGTGGAACGGCCGCAAGTACAGCATTCGCACCGCGCCCGCGCTGCGCGCGTTCATCCGCGTCGCGCCCGACATCGTCAAGCGGCTCGACCAGACGCACGCGGATCGCTCGGACTTCCGGGCGATCGGCCGCGTCATCGCCCCGTGGGGCCGCCGCATCGGCGACCTCCGCTTCGAGACCGATGGTGCCTGGAAGCGGTCAGGGTCCACGGTCGATCAACTCTCCAAAGAGCTCCGCCTCGCGCTGCAGTACCCCGAAGGTGCGATGGTCTAGCAGTGATCAGAAGTGATCATTAGTGATCATCGTCACACTCTGGTGACCGCCGCGCGGCCCTCGCGCGCGCACCCGCAGGTGTGAAGCATTTTCGTAAGCGTGAACACAATCGAGTATTAGTTACGCGACTGGTCGTGGAGGGGTACGCGACAAACACGCTACAGATCACATTTCGCTGTAGGCATGACGCTTGCGTACATCATCGCGCGGGTAGCCTGAATTTGCGGCATGTGCCGTGAAGAGCTGGGGAGCCAGGTTGCCCGTGAAGGCCCGCGAACACCGCGGGCCTTTTTTTGTACATACGGCTTTAGTGCGAGTCATGTGAGACCTTCGGCCAACACGCAATCACCACTACAATCTGCGCGTGTCACTTCGGCTGGGCGTCGATACTGGCGGCACCTTCACTGATTTCGTCCGTCTCGGGCCGCGCGGGCTCGTCGTCTACAAGCTGCGATCGACCCCGGACGATCCCTCGCGCGCGATTCTCGACGGCGTCGCACAACTCACAGAGCACGAAACAGATTACGAGGTTGTCCATGGCTCGACCGTGGCGACCAACGCGGTGCTCGAGCGGCGAGGCGCGCGCGTCGCGCTGGTCGTGACCGAGGGTTTCGAAGATGTCGTCCGCATCGGCCGGCAGACGCGGCCCGAGCTCTACAACATCTTTGTGCCTCCGCCCCGGGCGATCGTCGAGCCCGATCTCACTTTTGGTATTTCCGAGCGGCTCGACGCGTCGGGACAAGTGCTCGTCGAGGTCGACGATGCCACGGTAGATCGTGTGGCCGCGACATGCCGCGACCGGCGTCCGGACATCGTCGCCGTGTGCCTGCTGCACTCGTACGCCAACCCGGCGCACGAGCGGCGGGTCGCCGAGCGACTGCGCGCGGCCGGGTGGCGCGTCTCGACGTCGTCCGATGTGCTGCCGGAGTACCGCGAGTACGAGCGCTGGAGCACGACGGTGGTCAACGCCTACGTGACGCCGCTCATCGATCGGTATCTCGGCGCACTCGAAGCCAAGCTCGGCGACTCACGGCTGTCGATCATGCAGTCGAACGGCGGATCGATTTCGGCGGCGGCCGCGCGCGCGCACGCGGTGCGGACGGTGTTGTCGGGTCCCGCGGCCGGCGTCGTCGGGGCAAGAGCCGTCGCCGACGCGGCCGGGTTTCCGCGCGTGATCTCGTACGACATGGGCGGCACGTCGACGGACGTCAGCCTGATCGACGGCGCCATCGGCACCACGACCGACGCGAAAATCGGCGATTTTCCCGTGCGTTTGCCGGTGATCGACATCCACACGGTGGGCGCCGGCGGCGGGTCGATCGCGCACGTCGACAGCGGCGGCGCGCTGCGCGTGGGCCCGCGAAGCGCGGGCGCCGTGCCGGGTCCGGTGTGTTACGGCGCGGGCACGGAGCTCACCGTCACGGACGCCAACGTGCTGCTCGGCCGGCTCGACGTCGAGTATTTTCTCGGCGGCCGCATGACGCTCGACGTCGATCGCGTCCGGCGCGTGGCCGATGACGTCGCGAAAACGCTGCGCATCGGCGTGCCGGCGCTCGCCGAGGGGATCATCCGCGTGGCCAACGCGAACATGGAGCGCGCGATTCGCGTGGTGTCGGTCGAGCGCGGGCACGACCCGCGCGATTTCGCGCTGGTCGCGTTCGGCGGCGCGGGCGGTATGCACGCCTGCGAGATTGCCAGCCGGCTCGACATCAAGACCGTGATCGTGCCGCGGCACGCCGGCGTGCTCTCCGCGCTCGGCATGCTCGTCGCCGACGTCGTCCGCGACTACTCGGCGAGCGTGCTCACGGCGAGTCACCAGGTGTCGTTCGCGGATCTCGAGCGCCGCCTGGCGCCGCTCGTCTCGCGCGCGTCGCGCGAGCTCGAGACGGAAGGGTTCCGGAAGGGCGCGCGCGCGATTGAGGCGCACCTCGACGTCCGCTACGTCGGCCAGTCGTACGAAATCACCGTCCCGTTCGGCCGCGACTACCGGCAGGTGTTCGACAAGCGTCACGGCCAGCGGTACGGCTACATGGATCCGAAGCGGCCGACCGAGGTCGTGAACGTCCGCGTCACCGCGGCCGGCCTCACCGCCAAACCGAAGCTGCCGTTCGTCAAGCCGAAGCGCGCGAGCCGTCCTCGTCCGGCCACGCGCCGGCCGGGACGATTCGACGGACGCGCGGTGTCGATGGCGTTCTATCGCTGGGAGTCGCTCGAGCCGGGCGCGCGCGCGAGCGGCCCGGCGGTCATCACCGGCGGCGAAGCGTCCATCGTCGTGCCGCCGAAGTTCGAATTCAATGTTGATGGATTTGGAAACGTGGTGATGAGCCGATGAAGGTTCACCCTGTCGATTTCGAGGTCTTCAAGAATCTCTTCCTTTCGATCGCGGAAGAGATGGGTGTGACCCTGTGCCGCACGGGCTTCTCGCCGAACATCAAAGAGCGGCTCGATTACTCCTGCGCGGTGTACGACGCCGACGGCGAGACGATCGCGCAGGGCGACCACATGCCCGTGCACCTGGGCGCGATGCCGCTGTCGGTGCGCGCGGCGATCGACGCGGTGAAGATGGAGCGCGGCGACGCCGTCCTCCTGAACGACCCGTTTCACGGCGGCACGCACCTGCCCGACATCACGATCGTCTCGCCCGTGTTTCTCGGCCGCGAGTCGAAGCCCGCGTTCTTCGTCGCCAATCGCGCGCACCACTCCGACGTCGGCGGGATGAGTCCCGGATCGATGCCCGTCGCGCGCGAGATCTTTCAGGAAGGTCTGATCATCCCGCCCGTGCGGATCCTCAGGCGCGGCCGGCTCGAGCGCGATCTCTTCGCGCTGATCCTCGCCAACGTGCGCACGCCCGACGAGCGCGAGGGCGATCTGACCGGACAGGTGGCCGCCAACCGCGTCGCCGAGACCCGCTTGAAGGAAACCGTGAAGCGCTACGGGCGAAGCACGACGCTCGCCTACGGCGCCGCGCTGCAGGATTACACCGAGCGTGTCGTGCGTGCAGCGATCCGTGAGATCCCCGACGGCCGCTACGAATTCGAGGACGCGCTCGACGACGACGGGTTCCGGGAGACGCCGGTGAAGATCCGCGCGGCGATCACCATCACGGACGATCGCGCGGTCATCGACTTCACCGGATCCGACGCCCAGGTCGAAGGCAGCGTCAACGCGAACTTCGCGATCACGCTCTCCGCCTGTCTCTACGCGTTCCGCTGTCTGGTCGGCGAGGACGTGCTCTACAACGCCGGCGTCGGCCGCCCGCTCACCGTCATTGCGCCGCCCGGCACGATCGTCAATGCTCTACGGCCATCGGCCGTGGCGGGCGGCAACGTCGAGACCTCGCAGCGCATCACGGACGTCGTGCTCGGCGCGCTCGGCAAAGCGCTGCCTGAGCGGCTGCCGGCCGCCAGCCAGGGGACGATGAACAACGTGACGCTTGGGGGAACCGACCCGCGGACCGGCCGTCGATTCGCCTACTACGAGACGATCGGCGGCGGGATGGGCGGCCGCCGCGGCCTGGCCGGTCTGAGCGGGGTGCACTGCCACATGAGCAACACGCGCAACACGCCCGTCGAGGCGATCGAGCACTACCTGCCCGTGCGGATCCGCCAGTACCGTCTCCGCCGCGACAGCGCCGGCGAGGGCGCCGCGCCCGGCGGCCAGGGCATCGTCCGCGAATACGAAACGCTCACGGACACGTCGGTGACAATCCTCTCCGATCGCCGCCGGCGTCCGCCGTACGGCGCGGTGGGCGGCAAGCCCGGCGGCGTCGGGCGCAACACGCTCGTGCGCGACGGCAAGGAACGGGCGCTGCCGGGCAAGATCGAGCTGCAGATGCGTCCCGGCGATCGCCTCAGGATTGAGTCGCCGGGCGGCGGCGGATACGGCGCGTCCGATGACCCAATTACCCAATAGCCCAATAACCCAATGAGATGGTTCCTCGACGCCGACCGCACCGCCAAGCGGGCTCTGTTCGCCGGCGGGCTCGGCTGGATGCTCGACTCGTTCGACATCAACCTCTACGCGCTCGTCCTGCCGGCCCTGATGCAGACGTTGTCGCTCGATCAGACGACGTCCGGATCGCTGCAGTCGATGATGCTGCTCGCCGCGGCGGCGGGCGGGATCGGCTTCGGCGTGCTCGCGGATCGGTGGGGCCGCGTGCGCGCGCTGATGCTCAGCGTGCTCCTCTATTCGATCTTCACCGCGGCGTGCGGCTTCGCGACATCTGCCGTGCAGCTCGCGGTGTTCCGCATCCTGCTCGGCCTCGGCATGGGCGGCGAGTGGGCGAGCGGCGCGGCGCTCGTCTCCGAGACGTGGCCGGACGAGCATCGCGGCAAGGCGCTCGGCCTCATGCAGAGCGCGTGGGCGATCGGCTTCGTGCTCGCGGCCATCGTCAACTGGCTCGTGCAGGACGTGTTCGGGCTCGATTGGCGAGCGGTGTTTTTCGTGGGTGTGCTGCCGGCGCTCTTCACGCTCTGGGTTCGCCGCGGCGTCGAGGAGCCGGAGATGTGGCGCCGCACGAGGGCCACGACGAAACCGGTGTCGCTCACCAAGGCGCTCGGCGGTCCGATGCTCGGCCTGACGGCGGCGTTGGCGCTGATGAACGCGTGCGCGCTCTTCGGCTACTGGGGATTCAACACGTGGGTGCCGTCGTTTCTGCGAGCGCCGGCGTCAAGCGGCGGGCCCGGCCTCAGCAACGCGATGATGAGCGGCTTCGTCGTCGTCAACAACATCGGCATGTGGTTCGGCTACGTGTCGTTCGGCCTGGTGAGCGACGTGTGGGGCCGCAAGCGCAGCTACCTCACGTACCTCGCGCTGGCGGCGATCTTCGTGCTCGCCTATACCTCGACGAGCAACGTGTGGGTGCTGCTCGCGCTGGGTCCGATCACCGCGTTCTTCGCGACCGGGTTTTTCAGCGGCTTTGGTGCGGTGACCGCGGAGATCTATCCCACGGCCGTGCGCGCGACCGCGCAGGGCTTCACCTACAACATCGGCCGCGTCGCGAGCGCGTTCGCGCCCGCCGTCGCCGGCACCGTCGCGCGCAATCATGGCTATCCCGCGGCGCTGGCGATTGCCGCGGCTGCGTTCGTGGCGTCGATGGTCTTCTGGATCTTCATCCCCGAGACGAAGGGCAGGAAGATCCAGTAGGTTCGTTGGGTTCGTTAGGTTCAATCTTTCGTAATGGACGTCACGCTGCCCATGACGAAGTGCATGGTGGCTTTGTCGCCGACCTCGAGTCCGCGCGGAACGGATTCGCTGCCGACGCGCGAGTGGCGCACTTCCTCTTCCGGGTCCTCCGGATCGACCCAGAACACGTCGAGCGAGATCTGCCCGTGGATGGACACCGGCTGAATACGTTTGATGATGGCGGTACGCGTGCCCTTGAGCATGGCCCCCTGAGATCCCGGTAAGATCTTAGATGAGCGGAGCCGATATTCAAGCAGGTATCCTGATGTCATGAGACACCACCTTGCTCGTCCGGCGCTGCGGTTGCTGTCCTTCGTTACCGGCTTGTGCGTGCTCACCGGAATGAGCCTGCGGGCGCAACAGGCTGCGCCTGCTGCGGCCCCGACGCTGCCAAGCGCCAAAGACATCGTCGCCAAGCATCTGGCGGCCATTGGCGGCGAGGCGGCCTTCAAGGCGGTCAAGTCCGTCCACATGACGGGCACCTTCGAGCTCCCTGCGCAGGGCATCAAGGGCGATCTCGAGGTCGTGGCGGCCCGGCCCAACAAGATGATCAATCGGGTCGAGATTCCCGGCGTGGGCCACGCCGAGACCGGCTACGACGGCAAGTACGCCTGGTCCATCGATCCGCTGGAGGGCCCGAAGCTGCTGACGGGCCGCGCGCTCACCGAGATCGGCGAGGACGCCTGGTTCGACGGCGCGCTTCACGCGTCCGACCGCGTCAAGGAGCTCACGACCGTCGCGAAGGTCGAGTTCGACAAGCGTCCCGCGTATCAGATCAAAGTCGTTCATGTGTCTGGCGTCGAGCAGATGGAGTACTACGACGTCGAGACGGGACTCCAGATCGGCTCCGAAAGCCAGCGCGAGACGCCGATGGGCGTCCTGCCGGTGAAAGCCATGTTGCGCGATTACGTGAAGTTCGGCGGGTTGATGCAGCCGACCGTGCTCGTGCAGAGCACGATGGGGATCGATCAAGTGCTGAAAATCTCGTCGTACGAATACAACAACCTGCCGGCCACGGCGTTCGAGCCCCCGCCGGCGATCAAAGCGCTCATCAAGTGACACGGTCACGCGCGCTGCTGGCGCTGTTTCTCGCGGCGTCCCTCGGCGCCGCTCCAGCGGTGGGACAAGCATGGCGCGCGCAGGCGCTCGCCAGCTTCGACGAAGTCTGGCAGACGGTTCACGACAGGTTCTACGACCCGACGTTTGGCGGTCTCGACTGGGACGCCGTCAAGGCGGAGTTGCGTCCGAAGGTCGAGGCCGCGGATTCCGCCGAGAGCGTGCGCCAGATCATCCGCGACATGCTCGGCCGCCTGCACCAGTCGCACTTCGTGCTGTTGTCCTCGGAGTCTGTCGCGGACACGCTGCCGGGCGAAGCCATCGTGCCGGTCGAGATTCGCGTCGCGCCGGCCGGCGTCGTGATCACCCGAGTGACCGCGGGATCGAGCGCGGAGCAAGCCGGACTGCACCCGGGCGACGTCATCCTGTCGATCGGCGACCAGCCAATCTCCGCGTGGACGAGCTCGGCAGCCGGCAACGATGAACGAGCTCGCAACCTCGACGTCTGGCGAAAAGCCTACCGCGCGCTGCACGGTGACGCGGGATCCCGCGCGGCGCTCAAGGTGCGAACGCCCGCCGGCGTCGAACGCAGCGTGACCGTGACGCGCGCGACCGAAACGGGCCAGGTCGTGAAGCTCGGCAACCTGCCGCCGCTTCACGTGACCGTCGATGCGCGCGAGGTGACGTCACCGCGCGGTCGCCACGTCGGGTACATCGGGTTCAACGTCTGGATGGGGATGGTCAACGCTCCGATTGGGGAGGCCGTCGACAAGTACCGTCAGGCCGCCGGCTTGATCATCGACTTGCGCGGCAACCCTGGCGGGCTCGCCGCCATGATCTCCGGGCTCGCCGGCCAGGTGATGTCGGAGCCGCTGCTGCTCGGCAACATGCAGATGCGCGAGGCGCCAACCTATTTCAAAGCGAACCCGCGCTTCTCGACCGACGACGGCCGCCGCGTGACGCCGTTTGCCGGACCGGTCGCGATCATCGTCGACGAGCTGTCGGCGAGCGCGTCCGAATGCTTCGCCGGCGCGCTGCAGAGCCTCGGGCGCGCACGCATTTTCGGGCGCCAGACGATGGGCCAGGCGCTGCCGGCGTCAACGAAGCAGCTCCCGAACGGCGACGTATTGATGTACGCGTTGAGCGACTTCGTAACCTCGACGGGACGCCGGCTCGAAGGCGCGGGCGTCGTCCCCGACGAGGCGCAGCCGCTCTCGGTCGAAGCGCTCGCGGCCGGTCGTGACCTCGCGCTCGAGGCCGCGCTCCGCTGGATCGACACGGGACCGGCCGTTGGTAAGTAGCTCGTAATATTGAGGTTACCGGCGGGCCAGCTATTTCCAGTTGCCGAAGGCCGCCGCTTGTTGCTATCCTCCGGTGACCTGCAAGAGCGCACTTCCTGCCGCTTCCTGGTGGCAACGATTCTGGGAACGAGCGCGCCCGAGCACATTTGGACCCCGAACGTCGGGGTCGGCGCATTGAGAGCAACGAAGTCCCGTCGGGAGTAATGAATGGAGCAGCGCCCGCTGCGTCTTGGCGACATCGTGGACGACTACTGTCCACGCGAACGACGCATAACCAACCACGCTATTGTCGCCCTCGTTGACCAATCCATCCGGCAGACGCGTTGCGCGACGTGCGACGCGGAACACGCCTACAAGGACGCCAAAGTGCCTCGACGCAAGAAAAAAGAAGATGGTGACGCGCTCTACGAGGAAGTCCTCGCAGATGTCACCGGAGGGCAACTCGTGCCGAAGAACTCGCGCGACACCGAGCCCGCAGCCATGCAAGCTTCCAAAGACAACAACGGTCACGGCGAGACGAACGGGTCAGCGCCAGAGCCCACTGGTCAACCCGCGTCAGCTGCGGCGCCTGAAGAGACGCCTGCTACGGATCAGGGACGTGCGGACGACCACTGGCCGGCGCACCGTACGTTGATTCGTGCGACGCTGCCAAAAGTCGAGGGCGGCGATCCACCTCCGCGGCCGATTCCCGAGTTCACGATGCACCAGCGCCAGGGCCGCGGCGGCCACGGCTTCAGGCACGGCGGACAGCACGGCGGCTGGTCTGGCAACGGCAACGTCAATGGCAACGGCCGCAACGGCTTCCGCTCGGGACGACCCGGCGGGCATGGCCAGGGCCAGGGTCATCCCGGTGGCGGCGGCGGACGTCATCGCCATCGCGGCGGCGGCAAGAACCGGCAGCCGAAGTAGCGCGTCCTCCCGTCGTTCATGAGCACACCCACGCTTGCGCACGGCGTCGGCCTCGTTGTCGGCGTCGCCAACAAACGATCGATCTCCTGGGCCATCGCGCAGGCAGCCGCGCGCGAAGGCGCGGGGCTCGTCCTCACCTATCAAAACGAGCGGCTCGAGGAAAACGTCCGCGAGCTGGGCGCGACGCTCTCGGCGCCGCCGCTTTTCCTGCCGTGTGACGTGGGCAGCGACGAGCAACTCGACGCGGTGTTCCAGGCGATCGAGCGCGAGCGCGGCCGCCTCGATTTCGTGGTGCACGGCGTCGCGTTCGCGGACCGCCAGGATCTCGACCGGCCGTTCTACGAAACGTCTCGCGAAGGATTCAAGCTCGCGCTGGACGTGAGCGCGTACTCGCTCGTGGCGATCGCGCGCCGGGCGGCGCCGCTCATGGAGAAGAACGGCGGCGGCAGCATTCTGACGCTCAGTTTTCTGGGCAGCGAGCGCGTGTTTCCGAATTACAACGTGATGGGTGTGGCCAAGGCCGCGCTCGAATCGTCCGTGCGATACCTCGCCTCGGAGCTCGGCCCGAAGAACATTCGCGTGAACGCGTTGTCGGCCGGGCCCATCAAGACGCTCGCGGCCGCCGGCATTTCAGGCTTCTCGAGCATCCTCCAGACCTACCGCGACCGCGCGCCGCTGCGCCGCACGGTCGAAACCGCTGAAGTCGCCGACGCCGCGTTGATGCTCCTCGGCCCCGCCGGCCGCGCCATTACCGGCGAAGTCCTCATCGTTGACGGCGGATATCACGCGATGGGAGTGTAGGCACTCGCTAGTGCCTATTGCCTGATGCCTGGTGCCTGACTTCCGCCTGCGCCCTGTGCAGGCGAATTATTTGCCGCCTGCGCCTTGTAGTACGCCGTCTGGTATTTCTCAATCAGCTGTTTCATCTGCACCGCATCGCCCTTCGTGTGGCCGTGACACACGACGGGGTTCTGTCCGCCTGACGTCTCGATCAACACGTCCGAGAAGAGCGCGTGCGTGTTGATCTTGATCGAGGCGACGTGCGCGAGATGGATGGACTCTTCCTGCTTGCCGATCCACCGCGGTTGCACGAGCGTCACACTCGACGGCGAGATGACAACTTGTGACGGGAACAGGCGGTTGCCGTGCGTCCAGCGGCTGGCGAAGAAGACGTGATCGCCCGCGACGCGCCGGCCCTTGAACCACGCCCACAGGCCGACGACGAGGAGGACGCCGATGATGATGAGGAGCGTGATGGCGAGGAAGCCGAGTCCGGTCGTCGCGGCGACGTCCGGGGTTTGCGCGGTGACCATGGGGGAGATGGTAAGCTAAACCGCCGTGCCGCATCGTGCTCCCGGGTCGCCTGCGCGCGGCCCACGTCAATACCTCTCGGGCCGCCCCATCACCTACTACCGGCCGACCGGCGATCCTGCCGTGCGGAATTTGATCGAGCACGGCTTTCAGGCGTTCAACGCCGGCCGGCTGTCGGAGGCGTGCCGCATCTTCGCCGACAAGATGCTGCACCCGAAGAACGACACGACGATCGGGCTCACGATTGCCGGCGCGATGACGCCGGCCGGGCTCGGCGGCTGCGTGATCGAGATGATGGATCGCGGGCTCGTGGATTTTCTCATCAGCACGGGCGCGAATCTCTACCACGACCTGCACTACGCGCTGAACTTCACGCTGCGCCGCGGATCGCCGTTCCTCGACGACCGCGACCTCTACAAAGCGGGCGTGATCCGCATCTACGACGTGCTGTTTCCGGCGACGGTGCTGCTCGAGACGGATCAGTACATCCGCGATTTCCTCAAGCGCTCCGGCATGAACGGTCCGGTCGCGACCTCGGAGTTCCACTACCGGCTCGGCCAGGACCTGCTCGAGCGGCGCCCCGGCTGCGACGAGTACTCCGTCGTCGCGCGCGCCGCGAAGCTCGGCGTGCCGGTCTACACCTCGTCGCCCGGCGACAGCTCGATCGGCATGAACATCGCGTGGCACGAGCTGATGAACGACAGCAAGCTGATGATCGATCCCAATCTCGACGTCAACGAGGTCTGCGCGATCATCCTCGCCGGCAAAAAGAACGGCTGCGTGATTCTCGGCGGCGGGTCGCCGAAGAATTTCTACCTGCAGGGACAGCCGACACTCTGGGAGGTGTACGGCATTCCCAAGGGCGGCAACGAGTTCTTCATTCAGATCACGACGGATCAGGTCGTGTGGGGCGGGCTCTCGGGCGCGACGCCGTCGGAAGCCGTGAGCTGGGGCAAGGTGAATCCCGGCGTGCTGCCCGACACGGTGGTCGCCTACGCGGACTCGACGATCGCGTTCCCGCTGTTCTGCGAGTACGCGGTCGGCAGCAAGTACGGCAAGCGCAAGCGGAAAGAGCTGTATCACGAGCGCGAAGCGCTGGTCGCCGACTTGAAGAAGCAGGCGAAGAAGAGCGGGAGAAAAAAGTAGGCGCGACGGTTTTCAGCCATGGGAACCCTGGCTTCTGAACTGCGTCCGATCGCCGCCGAGCTGACGGACGCCCCGCGCGTCTACGTGGACGCGAACGTACCGCTCGGAGTCGTCTCCGTGATGCGTCACGAGTGCCATTGGGACGTGCTCTTCGTGCTGGAGCACGACGACCTCCGGCGTGCCGCGGACGCCGAGCACTTCCGCCGCGCGCTCGAGCTCGGCCGCACGCTCATCACGCTCGATCACGATTTCTTCGACGATCGCCGCTTTCCGCCCGAGTCGAGCCCCGGCGTCGTCATCTGCTCGGCGCCGGATGAAGCCAATCTCATTCGACTGCTGCGCCATCTCGATCAGCACGTGCTCCGTACCGGGTCGGCCGAACTGCCGCTTCGGGGACGCAAGGTGGAAATGACGCCCGACGTGTTTGCCGAGCAGCCCTGAGCGCGGCCCTTCACCACATGCCTCGGACGTTTTTCTCGAGCGCCGATCTCGTGCTTCCGGATCGCGTCCTGTCCGGCCACACGCTCGTCGTCGAGGGCGAGCGCATCGTCGAGTACACGAGCGGTCCGCGGAGTGTGGCCCAGGATGAGCGCCGCGTCGATCGCCCGGGCCATCTGATCGTGCCTGGATTCATCGACGTGCACGTCCACGGCGTCAACGGCCACGACGTGCTCGACGGCGACGGCGCCGTCGCGCGTATCGCCGCGGCGCTGCCGCGCTGGGGCGTCACTGCGTTTTGCCCGACGACGATGGCGTCCACGCCGGCGGCGCTCGCCACCGCGCTCGGAGAGGTGAGACGGCTGCGCAGCGCGTCGCGCGCCGGCGCACGCGTGCTGCCGGCGCACCTCGAGAGCAACTTCGTCAACCCGGAGTACCGCGGCGCGCAACCGCTCGCGTGTCTGCGGCGTCCGCCGGCGTCATCCACGGCGGATGGCCCGTCTGCATCAGATTTCACGGCGCGCGATGTGCTCGAGGTGATCGATCGCGCGCGGCCGGACGTCGGCATCATCACGATGGCGCCCGAGCTCGACAATGGCCTTGCGCTGGTCCGTGCGCTCGTCGCGGGCGGCGTGCGCGTGTCGCTCGGCCACTCCGGCGCGAGCTACGAGGAGGCGCAGGCCGCGATTGCCGCGGGCGCGCGTCACGCGACGCATCTCTTCAACCGCATGCGCCCGATGAGCCATCGCGATCCCGGCTTGACCGGAGCGATCCTCGCGAGCGACGAGATCGCCGCCGAGCTCATCTGCGACGGGCATCACGTGCATCCAGCCGTGATGAACGTCGCGATTGCGTCGAAGGGGCCGTCGCGCGTGATGGCGATCACCGACGGCACCGCGGGATCCGGGTTGCCGCAGGGCGCGCGCGCGCGTCTGGGCGGCGCGGCGATTACGGTCCGCGACGTCGCGCGCCTCGACGATGACACCATCGCGGGCAGCGTGCTGACGATGGACCGCGCCCTGGCCACGCTCATGACGCAGTGCGGCCTCGACATCGTCCAGGCGGCCGCGATGTGCTCGACCACGCCGGCGCGCGAGCTCGGCTTGACGGGATTCGGCGCAATTGCGCCGGGAGCCAGTGCCGATTTCGTCATTCTGGATGCGCGTCTGACCGTCGTCGAAACCTGGATTGCCGGGGAACGGGCCTGGCCGGAACCCTCGGCGGGGTGATGTCGTCTTGATGGGTATGCGCCGGACCATCGTGATCCCCTCCCTGGTAGCTATGTCCCTCACCGGACCGGCGTGCGTCGTCAACGTCGATCAGCAGGGCTACATCGAGCACGAGGAAAAGCGCTTCGACGTCACGGGCGTCGTCGATCTGCACCTCGAGACGTTCGACGGCAGCATCGAAGTGCGCTCGTGGGATCACCCGGAGATTCTCATCGACGTCGAAAAGCGCGGCGCGGACAAGACGGCCGTGGCGCGCATCGAGGTCGTCGCGACGCAGTCGGGCAGTCGCATCGATGTCACGGCGCGGCAGAGCGGCCAGTCGGGCGGGTTCGGATTCAACGCCGGAAACTCGCCGAGCGCCAAGCTGATCGCGACCGTGCCCCGGAAGATCGATCTCGTCATCAAGAGCCGCGACGGATCGCTGCTCGTCGAACGGCTGGACGGCAAGCTGGACCTTCGGACCAACGACGGCCGCATCCGTGCGATCGAGACGAGCGGTCAGCTGGTCGCCGAGACCGACGACGGCTCGATTGATTTTGAAGACGTGGCCGGGCAAGTCGAGGCGCGCACGCGAGACGGCAGCCTGCGCATCTCCGGCACGCCCGCTGTACTCCGCGCGCAGTCGGGCGATGGATCGGTCGTGCTCAAGATTCGCCGCGGCGCCGTCATGAGCGCGGACTGGTCGGTCGCGACCGACGACGGGTCGATCTCGGTCGAGCTGCCCGACGGCTTCAACGCCGAGATCGAGGCGGATCCGGGATCGGACGGCCGCGCGCGCAGCGAGCTCGCGCTGCTCAACGTGACGGGCGGCACCCGCAGCGAGCGCACGCTCCGCGGCCGCGCCGGCGAAGGCGGTCACACGTTCCGGCTGCGCACGAGCGACGGAACGATTCGGCTCACCAAGTACTAACCCTCCTGGCACACAGCACCTGTACGGTGCGATAATTCCTCGTCCCCCCGAGGATCGTCGACATGGACTCAAGGCGCATGCACGTGGTGCTGGTTGCCGCGTTGTCGGCACTCGGTGTCTCCGCGTTGGGAGCGCAACAGCCCTCGACTCCGCAGTCGAGCCCGGTCGTCACTCCCGCGCCCAAGCTTCCGGCGTCGGCGCTGGCCGGCACGTGGGCGTTCGACGAGAAGGGGACGTTCGAAGATCAGCGCAACTGGCGCCGGCCGGTCGTCGGGGATGCGCCGGCCCCACGCGCGGGATCGCCGGCGTCGAGCGGCAGCTCGACGTACGGCACGGGATCGCCGGGACCGGGCGTGCCGCTCGGCTACGGCGGCGCGCGAGGCGCCGCGGGTCTGTTCGACAACGACATTCGCCGCGCGATGCGCGATCTCCTGGAGCTTGCGCAGCAGTACACCATCGACGTCGGCAGCGACACGGTCACGCTCACTGACGACCTGCAGCGCGCTGCCACCTTCGCGACCGATGGCCGCCGCGAGAAGCATCGATCGGGCGCGACCGAGTACGAGGCGAAGACGTCCTGGAACGCCGACAATCAGCTCGTGCAGGAGCTGTCGCGCGGGAAGGATCTCAAGGTCCAGCTGATCTGGCTGCCGGCCAACGAAGGCAAGGCGATGTTCGTGTGGATCAAGGTCGAGAAGCCGACGTTCACGCCGCCGATCAAGGACATCAAGCGCGTGTATTTGAGAACGCGCTAGGCGGACCAGCGTTCCGCGTACTCCGTCTGGTCCGGCACCCCCGCCACTCGAAACGCGTCCTGGCGCTCGCGGC
This sequence comes from Vicinamibacterales bacterium, assembly GCA_035279905.1. GTDB lineage: Bacteria > Acidobacteriota > Vicinamibacteria > Vicinamibacterales > SCN-69-37 > DATEGZ01. Next base: position 47,611 of record DATEGZ010000079.1, on the reverse strand, counting down.
ACTTGCTGCAGCGCCCGCAATGACGGTCGCCCTGCGGGTTCATGCACGACAACGTGAGCGCGAGCGGCACGCCGAAATCGAGACCGCGCCGCACGACGTCCTCCTTGTGCATGGAGACGAGCGGCGTGACGACGTCGAGGGGACGGCCAAGGCCGAGCGACAGCGCGCGCGAGATCGCGGCGATGAACTCGGGCGTCGCGTCGGGAAACGGATTGCCGGCGAGCGGGCCGAGCGCGAGCCGTTCGACTTTCAATCGCGCGCACAGCACGGCCGCCTTCGAGGCGAGCACGATGTTGCGGCCTTCGAGGTAGACGTCTTCGTCGGGCGTGTCGTACGCCGGCGGCTTGCCGAGGACGGCCCAGTGCGTCGGCGGATAGACGTCACGCATGTCGAGGTGCAGCGTCGTCACCGGCTTCACGTGCCCGGCGAACGGCGAAGCGGCAAGCAACCGCGCGATCGCGCGCGCTTCGGCGTCTTCCCATGCGAGCCCGGCGCGCACGTGGATCGGCCAGACCGGATTGTAGACACGCCGCTCCATCGCGAGCAGGACCGCGCTGTCCAGCCCGCCAGAAAACAACACCGCGGACGCCGCCATACAAGTAAGTTACAGTGAGACCATGTATCTCGTCACCAAGCGCATCGAGTTCTGCTACGGCCATCGCCTGCTCGACTACGACGGCATCTGCAAGCATCCGCACGGACACAACGCGGTCGTCGAAGTCGACGTCCGCACGGATCGCCTGGACAGCCGCAACATGGTCGCGGACTTCTCGGACATCAAGCGCGTGGTGAAGGGGTGGATCGACGCCGAGCTCGATCACAAGATGATCCTGCGCCACGACGATCCGCTCGTCGAGCCGCTCGAGAAGCTCGGTGAGCCGATCTACAAGCTCGAGAGCAACCCCACCGTCGAGCGCATCGCGAAGCTCATCTTCGACATGTCGCGCCACTACGGGCTGGACGTGAAATCGGTGCGGGTCTGGGAGACGCCGAGCTCGTTTGCGGAGTACGAAGAGTAGGCCTACTGCGCCCTGAGCAACAACACCGGCACCTTCACGAGGTGCCGGACCTTGTCCGCCGTCGCGCCGTGCAGGACATCCGCGAGGAAGCGGTGGCCGTGCGTCGACATCGCGATCAGATCGACGTGTCGATCGACCGCCACGCGGACGAGCTCGTTGGCGGGATCGCCCATCGCGAGCTCCGTGTCCACGTCGAACCCGCGGCCCGCGAGATCCTCGCGGAGCGTGCGGAGATACGCGCGATCGGCCTGGATTTCCTCGGACTCCCGGAGGTTGAGCTGGTTGTAGTGGCGCGCGGCCCAGCCGTCGGCCACGTGCACGAGCAGCAGCTTCGCGCCGGTGAGCTGCGCGAGCTTCGTGACGTGCTCGAGGATCGTCCGGTCCGCGCCGGAGTTCTCGACGGCAACGAGGATATGGCGGTACATGGAGGGCTCACGAGAACGTCTGGACGAGCAGCCAGGCGTTCAGTACCACGATGATACTCGCCACGAGCCACGCGAGCGATCGCATCCAGACCGGCGACACGAACGGCCCCATCAATTTGCGATCGCTCGTGAAGATCACGAGCGGAATCACCGCAAACGGCAGCTGCAGGCTGAGCACGACCTGGCTCAGGATCAAGAGCGCGCCCGTGCCGCGCTCGCCGTACAGCATCACGACGATGATGGCCGGCACGATCGCGACCAGCCGCGTCAGCAACCGGCGCAGCCACGGCCGCAGCCGGATGTTCATGAAGCCTTCCATCACGATCTGTCCGGCCAGCGTGCCGGTGAGCGTGGCGTTCTGCCCGGACGAGAGCAGCGCGAACGCGAAGACGGCGCTGGCGACGCCCGAGCCGAGCAGCGGCGACAGGAGCTTGTAGGCGTCGCCGATGTCGGCGACGTCCTGGTGGCCGGCATGGTAGAACGTGGCCGCTGACATCACCAGAATCGCCGCGTTGATGAAGAGCGCGAACATCAGCGCCACCGACGAGTCGATCGTCGCGAACCGGATGGCCTCACGCTTGCTCGCTTCGGAGTCGCTGTAGTTGCGCGTCTGCACGATCGACGAGTGCAGGTAGAGGTTGTGCGGCATCACCGTCGCGCCAAGAATGCCGATCGCGATGTAGAGCATGCCGCTGTCCTTGAGGACCGCGGTCGTCGGCACGAAGCCGAGCGCCACCGCGCCCCAGTCCGGCCGCGCCAGCCACAGCTCGAACGCGAACGCGCCCGCGATCATCAGGATCAGCGCCACGACCAGCGCTTCGACATATCTGAAGCCGCGATGCTGCAGGTAGAGCACGATCAACACGTCCGCGGCCGTCAGGATCACGCCCAGCAGAAGCGGCAGCCCGAACAGCAGGTTCAACGCGATCGCCGCGCCGATGACCTCCGCCAGGTCGCACGCCGCGATCGCGATCTCGCAGATGATCCAGAGCGCGATCGCTGTTGGGCGTGAGTAGCGATCGCGGCAGGCTTGCGCCAGATCGCGGCCGCTGGCAATGCCGAGGCGCGCGGACAGCGTCTGCAGCAGAATCGCCATCAGATTCGACAGCCCGATGACGCTGAGCAGCGTGTACTCGTATCGCGCGCCGCCGGCCAGGTCCGTCGCCCAGTTGCCCGGGTCCATGTAACCCACGGCGACCAGGTAGCCCGGCCCGGCAAACGCAAAAAGCTTCCGCCAGAAGCTGCCGGTGACCGGCACCGGCACCGAGGCATGCACCTCGGGCAGGCTGGCGGAGGATCCGGTGGGTCTTCGAGTCTCAGTAATCACGATTTTGATTACTCAAAATCGCCTATCAGGATAATAGGTTACGGGGACCCAGTCAACTCAGGACTGCAGGCGCACCAGGATCTGTGACGCCGCCCGCGTTCCGAGCGTCGTGTGGCTGCCGTCACCTGACCGCAGGCGTACCGCGTCAGAGCCCGCATCGCGGGCCTCGACGAAGATGGCGCTGCCGGGCATGAGGTGGTGATCCTCGACGTAGCGCAGGAACTCCGCGTCCTGGTCGAGCACGCGCGTCACGACCAGCGGTGTGGCGAGCGGCGCGCTCAGCAGATCGATTCGACCGATCGCCGCCGCGTCCGGCATGGTCCCTTCGGCCGTCGGGATCGGATCGCCGTGCGGATCGACGAGCGGGTGGCCCAGCATCGCGTCGATGCGATCGACGAGCTGCTCGGACACGGCGTGCTCGAGCCGTTCCGCTTCGTCGTGCACGTCCGTCCAGTTCATGCCGAGGACCTTCACGAGGAAGAGCTCGATCAGCCGGTGCCGCCGCAGCACCCGGCTCGCGAGCTTTTCGCCCGCGGCGGTCAGGCGCACGCCCATGTACGGCTCGTACTTCACGAGCCCGGACTCGGCGAGCGTCTTCACCATCGTTGTCGCGGTGCCGGGGACGACCCCGAGCGCGCTGGCGATCTGACCCATCGGCACCAGGGCGTCGTTCGACGCCATCGCGGCCTGCGCGAGATAGATCGTCTTGAGGTAGTTCTCGACCGTCTGCGACGGCAGCATGGCGGTCCCATTATCATGCCATCGTGACCAGGCCGTCGCTCGATGACGCGTTCGCCACGCCGGAGACCAAGCGCCGGTACGTGCGCCGTCTGTTCGGGACGATTGCGGATCGCTACGACTTCATCACGCGTTTCCTGTCGTTTGGCCGGGACGCGAACTGGAAGACACGGATGATCGAGAACGCGGGGATCGAAGCGGGCTGGCGCGTGCTGGACCTCGCGTGCGGCACGGGCGACCTCGCGTTCGATGCCGCGCGCCGCGGCGCGCGCGTCGTGGGGCTCGACATCACGCCGCGCATGGTCGAGCTGGCTCGCGCGAAGGGTGGCGCCGCCGGGCCCGCATGGATCGTCGGAGACATGACTGCGCTGCCGGTGCAATCGGGCGCGTTCGATCTCGTGACCACCGGCTACGGTCTTCGCAACGTCCCGGATCTTCCGGGCGCGCTGGCCGAGATTCATCGCGTGCTGCGGCCGGACGGGCGCGTCTGCTCGCTCGATTTCGATCGCCCGGAAACTGGCTGGATCCGTGCGGTGTACCTGACGTATCTCACGGCGGTCGGATCGTCGCTGGGCTGGGTGCTCCACCGCGATCCCGACACGTATCGCTACATTCCCGCGTCGATTCGGCGGTATCCGGGCGCGCGCGGCGTCGTCGCGCTGATGGAGCAGGCCGGATTCCGCGACGTTCGGCACGTCCGCGTGCTGGGCGGGTTCATGGCGATCCACACCGCGCGCAAGTAGAATCCCTGCATGGACACGTCGGATCTCCGCAAGCGAATCCTGCGCGCGCTCGACGACGCGCGGAAGGACGCGACGGCGCGGCGTCAGGTGGTCGACGCCGCCGCGGCGGCGTATCAGCAGTTCCTCGACAACACGGCGGCGCCGCTGGTGCGACAGGCAGTGACCGTCCTGCGCGCCGAAAATCATCAGTTCACGGCAAACACGCCGGCCGGGAGCGTGCGTCTCGTGTCGGATGCCGCGCCGCAGACGTTCCTCGAGTTCGAGCTGGACGTGACCGGCCGCGAGCCGCAGGTCATCGGCCGCGTCAGCCTCGCCCGCGGCCGTCAGGGCGTGGTCGTCGAGGAGCGTCCGATCGCGCCCGGCAAGGCCACGCAGGATCTCGGGGACGACGACGTCGCGAAGTTTCTGGTGGCCGAGATTCCCAGGCTCATCCTGAAATGACGCCGGGAGTAGTTTTTACAATTACGTTTCGTTTGGCGTAATTGTAAAAACTACTCCCGGCGTCATCGAACAATCCCGCGCGCCGCGAGCGCGCTGATCTCCTGCTCGTCCATTCCCAGATCGTTGCCGAGCACGCCGCGCGTGTGTTCGCCGAGGCGCGGCGGCGCGCTGCGCGCTCGGCCGGGCGTCGCCGAGAGCTTGATGGGCAGGCCCACGTTCTTCAGCGGGCCGATGGTGGGGTGATCGAGCGTTTCGATCATCGCGCGCGCCGCCGCCTGCGGGTCCGACAACGCCTCGGGTACGGAGCGAACCGCGCCGCAGGGCACGCCGGCGGCGCGCAGTGTCGACAGCAGCTCCTGGAGCGGGCGGCTGGCGAGCGCCGTGGCGATCATCGGCCTGAGCGTGCCGAGCTCGCGCACGCGCTGAGCGTTGGTCGTGAACCGCGCGTCGCCCGCGAGCGCCGTGAGGCCCATCGCACGACAGAAGCGCTGCCACTGATCGTCGTTGCCGACGGCGAGCACGATCATGCCGTCGGCGGTGTCGAACGTCTCGTAGGGCGCAATCGCGGTGTGACGGTTGCCTTGCCGCTTTGGCGCCGCGCCCGTCGCAAAGTACGCCTGGGCCTGAATCGTGAGGTACGCCAGCACGGAATCGAGGAGGCCGATGTCGACGAGCTGGCCGCGCCCGGTGGCGTCGCGCGAGCGGAGTGCGAGCAGCAGGCCCTGAAAGGCGAACATTCCCGCGGTGAGGTCGGCGATCGCGACCCCCGATCGAACGGCCGGTCCATCCGGCAACCCGGTGACGCTCATCAGTCCGCCTTCGGCCTGCGCGATCGCGTCGTATCCAGCCTCTTCGTGGCGAGGCCCGGTTTGTCCGAAGCCCGAGATGGACACGTAGACCAGCCGCGGATGGCGCGCGTGCAGGTCGGCGAAGCCGAGGCCCTGCGCGGCGAGCGTGCCGGGGCGGAAGTTTTCGACGAGGACGTCCGCGCGCGCGATGAGCTCGTCGAGAATGCGGCGGCCGTCGGCCGTCTTGAAATCAATCGCGACGCTTTCCTTGTTGCGGTTGACGCTCAGGAAGTACGCGCTCTCGCCGTCCTGGAACGGCGGCCCCCACGCGCGCGTGTCGTCGCCGCGCTCCGGATGCTCGATTTTGATGACGCGCGCACCCATGTCGGCGGCGAGCATCGTGCAGAACGGTCCGGCGAGCACGCGCGACAGGTCGAGGATGGTCACGCCCGCCAGCGGCGCATCCGTCATAATCTTCCCGTGGCCTTTCCGCGCGTCATCGTGTTCTCCGGCGACAGTTGACGGCCCTGCGAGCGGGTGAAAGAGTTACTTTCACGAGGCGGCGTGCCCTTCGAGGTCAGAAACGTCGAGACCGATCTCTCGGCGTATCGCGATCTGCTCAATCGCGGCTTCCGCACGGTACCGGTCACGTTCATCGGCGACGACCCGACGCCCTCGGCCATCATCGGCTTCAACGAGTCGGCGCTCAAGATCGCGCTCGGCCTCGCTTGACGACGGTGATCAAGTCCGCCAGCAGCGCGTAAGCAGTCTTTTCCAGCCCGTTGTCCCGCTGCGTGATCACGATCCTCCCCGCGGGCCACGTGTCGAGCTCGAGCGCATTTGCTTCGCCTTCGAGAATCGCGAGCGGATCGGTCGCATCGAGCTCGCGCAATGCGACGGCGGCGTCCACGGTGCCGCCTGACCGTGTGGCGCTCGCAACGAGTTTGAGCCGCTTGCCGGCGGCGAGCGCTGCGCGCGCGCGCGGGCCGGCGCCCGCATCGACGCCCTCGCGACGAACATGGTGCGGCGTGATGTCCGCGTCCAGCAGCACGTTGGCCAGCGCCGCGGTCTTGGCCGCGGCGTCCCAGCCTTCGAGATCGAGCGACGGATCGGCCTCGGCCACGCCGGCGGCCTGCATCTCGGCGAGCGCGTGATCGAACGGCTGGCCTCGCTCGATCGCCGCCAGGATGTAGTTGGTCGTCGTGTTCACCACGCCGCGAAATCCGCGAATCGTCGTCGCCGGCAGCGTCTCGCGTACGAGATTGAAGATCGGAATGCCGTCCATCACCGCGCCTTCAAAGAGAAAGGACACGCCGGCCGTATCTGCTTCGCGCGCGAGCGCGCGGTACGCAAACGCCGCGGGGCCTTTGTTCGCGGTGATGACATGCGCGCCCGCGGCAAATCCCGCGCGCACATGTGAGATGGCCGGCTCGCCCGACCGGATGTCGAGCGTCGTCGTCTCAACCAGTACGCGGGTCTCGGCGCGCTGGGAACGAAGCTGCGCGACCCACTCCAGCGTCGAAGGCCGGGCTGCAGGTCCAATCGCGCCCCCTTCGGCGATCACACGCGCGGCGCCGACGGCGTCGAGACCCGCGACTTCGTACGCGCAGCCGTGACGCTTGGTCGCGATGCCGACGATCACCGGCCGGACGCCGAGCGCGTCCAGCGACGCGCGCGACTCCTCGAGCAGCTGGACGAACCGCCGCGCCACGTTCCCGAATCCGACGAGCAGCAGAGCGACCGTCACAGTCGAAGCGCGCCAATCCGCATTGGCGCTAGAGTGTACCGGAGGAGTCCACGTATGTCCCGACTGACCACGATCTTCGCCATGATCGCCGCGCTCGGCGTGTCGGCCGGCGCGCGTGCGGAGGCCCCGCAGACCCAGGACACCGCGCCCAACGGCGTGATCGTCACGCAGGGCGAAGCGACGCTGACCGTCGCGCCCGATCGCGCCTACATCCAGATGGCAGCCGAGGGCCGGGCGCAGAAAGCCGGCGAGGCGCAGCGCCTCGCTGCCGACGCGATGACGGCCCTGCAGACGTCGCTCAAGAATGCGGGCGTCCCCGCCGACGCGATTCGAACCACCGGATACACGCTCACGCCGGAGAACGACTACGTCAACGGCCGCCAGCAGTTTCGGGACTTCCTGGCGCGCAACCAGATCGAAGTGCGCGTGGACGACTTGAGCAAGCTCAGCGCGATCATCGACTCGACCGGCACCTCGGGCGCGGCGTCCGTCTCAGGACTGCGATTCGACGTGAAGAATCGCAGCACGGTCGAGCAGGCCGCGCTCAAGCAGGCGGTCGCGGACGCGATGTCCCGCGCCAGCGTGATCGCGTCCGGCGCGAACCACACGGTCGGCAACATCGTGCGAATTCAGGAGCAACGCATCTCGCAGCCGAGCCCCGTGCGCTACACGATGGATTCGTTGGGCGGCCGTGGCGGCGCTGGCGGCGGCCCCACGCCCGTCGAGCCCGGTCAGATTGAAGTGCGCGCGCAGGTGACGCTGACGGTGGCGATTAAGTAGGGCTCAGTTCAGGCGTTCGATCTTGACGAGATCGTCGCTCGGCGGCTGGCCCGTGAGCTCTTCCTTGATCACACGCCGCATCGACAGGCTCAGTTGATCCGGAATCTCCATCTCCTTCGCGGAGCTGACGCCCAGCTCCTTGAAGCGGCGCGCGCCGGGCAGCACCTTCGTTTCGAGCGAGCCGACGAACCGGTCGTAGCTGTCCGCGGCCCCCTTGATGCCGCGGCCCACGCCCTCGAGGTGCTCCAGCATTGTCGACAGCCGATCGTAGAGATCGCGGCCGATCTGCTGGATCTCTTCCGCGTTTTTCGCCAGCTGCTGTTGTTTCCAGCCTGAGGCGATCGCCTTGAGCAGGCCGAGCAGCGTCATCGGCGTGGCGGGCACGACGCCGACGCTCGACGCGTATTCGAGCAGCGAGTCATCGTGCTCGAACGCCGCCTGGAGCAGCGGCTCGAGCGGCAGGAACATCACGACGAATTCCGGCGACGGCTGGAACTGCTTCCAGTATTCCTTGGCGCCGAGCGTGCGGATGTGATCCCGCATCTGGCGCACGTGCGCCGCCAGCTGCGCGTCGCGCGCGGCTCCGTCCTTCGCCCCGGTCGCGGCGAGGTACGCATCGATCGGCACCTTCGAATCGATGACGATCGTGGCCTCGCCCGGCAGCTTCACGACAAGATCCGGCTGCTGCCGGCTGCCGTTTTCCGTCGTCGCTGTCTCTTTTTCGACGAAGTCGCAGTGCTCGATCATGCCGGCGAGCTCGACGATGCGCTTGAGCTGGACCTCGCCCCATTTACCACGGACGTTCGGCGAGCGCAGCGATCGCGTCAGGTCGTCGGCGGCCTTGCGCAGCTGCTCCTGCGAATCGCGAAGCACGCCGAGCTCGTTGTGGACAGCGCGGTATGAGCCTTCGCGCGCGTTGTCCACCTGCGCCAGCTGCGTTTGCACGCGCGCCAGCGTTTCGCGCACCGGACTGAGCAGGTTTTCCGCGTGCTGGACGAAATCCGCGCGGTTGTCCTTGAGCGCGTCCTTCGACAGCGAGCCGAAGGCCTCGCGCAGCTGGATCTGCGTTTGCGACACCAGCGCGCGCTGGTCGTCGAGCGCCCGCTCGGCCCCCTCGAGCTCGGCCGTGAGCCGCGCGGTCTCCCCCGCGAGCCGCATCTGCCGGACGAGAAAGACGATCGTGACGAGAGCCGCGCCCACGAGCGCGCCAAGAGCCGCGGCCATCAGGCTGGACATGCTGTCGATTGTACGCCTCAGTGTGACAGGGTAGGGCAGGGCTAGACTGAGGACGTGCCATCCGCGCGCTACGACCGTCAGGTGATCCTTCCCGAGCTCGGGATGGCCGGGCAGGAGCGTCTCGCGCGCGGCCGGATCCTGATCGTCGGCGCGGGCGGGCTCGGATCGCCGGCCGCGCTGTACCTGGCCGCGGCAGGCGTCGGCCGGATCGGCCTCGTCGACTTCGACCGGGTCGACGAGACCAACCTGCAGCGGCAGGTCCTCTACGGCACCCCGGATGTGGGCCGGCCGAAGCTCGAAGTCGCGGAGGCGCGGCTGCGGGCGATGAACCCGGACCTGGTGGTCGATCTCCACCCCGTGGCGTTTGGCGCGGCCAACGCCCGCGCCCTCGTTTCGGCCTACGACGTGGTGATCGACGGCACCGACAACTTTCCGACGCGGTATCTCGTGAACGACGCCTGTGTGATGACGCGGACGCCGAACGTCTACGGCAGCGTGTTTCGATTCGACGGACAAGCTTCGGTTTTCGCGATGCCGGACGGGCCCTGCTATCGCTGCCTGCATCCGGAGCCGCCGCCGGCCGGCCTCATTCCGAGCTGCGCGGAAGCCGGCGTGCTCGGCGTGCTGCCGGGGGTGATCGGCATGATTCAGGCCACCGAGGCGATCAAGCTCATCACCGGCATTGGTGATCCGTTGGTTGGCCGTCTGCTGCTCTATGACGCCGCGCGCATGAAGTTTCGAGAGATTGCGTTGCCGCGGGATCCGGCGTGTCCCGTGTGTGGCGATCGGCCGGCGATCACCGAGCTCGTTGCTTATGATCAGGTGTGTGAGCCCGCGCAGGCGGGCCAGACCTCAGGGAGAGATATGACTGCGAGCGAATTGAAGGAGTGGCAGGCGAGCGGCCGGCCGCACGTGCTCGTCGACGTGCGCGAGCCGAGGGAGCATGAGGCCGGGGCCATCGACGGTTCCGTGCTGATTCCGCTCGGACAACTGGCGGATCGCGTCGATGAGCTGCCGGCGGGGACGCCGATCGTCGCGTATTGCCAGGGCGGCGGCCGCAGCGCGCGGGCCGTGGCGCTGCTGCGGGAGCTCGGTCGCGAGGCCCATAATCTTGTGGGCGGCTACGTCGGCTGGCGGTCCTCGTAAACGTAGCTGAAATAACAACTTACAGGTAGTGGTCCGCTTCGACAGGAGCGGCAGTATCTTGCCGCGTCCCGCCTCAGTTATGTAAAATGGACTGGTTCGGTCGGATATCGGCCAGGGCGGTCCACCATGCTGAGGCTCTCCAAGAAAGCTGATTACGCGCTGCTCGCCACGCGACATCTGGCGGCGCACGCCGATCGTGGCGCGCTGTCGGCGCGTGAGCTGGCTGAGGCCTACGACATTCCGTCGGAGTTGCTCGCCAAGGTCCTGCAGAAACTCGTGCGCGCGGCGGTGCTCGAGTCGCACCAGGGCATTCGCGGAGGCTACGGCCTGGCGCGGCCGGCGCGGGACATCTCGGTGGCGGACGTGATTCAGGCGATCGACGGGCCGTTCACGGTGACGGCGTGCTCGGAAGTCGATCACAGCTGCGACCAGTACTCGAAGTGCAACATCCGCGACCCGCTCTGGCAGATCAAGGACCGCATCGTGTCGGCGCTGGCGGCGACGTCGGTCGCGGATCTGGCGGTCGATTTGAAATCCGCGCCGCCCGCGGGCGTCGTGCCGGTGGCGGTGCTGAGGAAGTAGATGATTCACGTTACTGAAAACGCAGCCTCGCAGATTCAGAAGCTGCTCGAGAAGCAGCAGCTCGGCAACGGCGGCCTCCGCGTGGGCGTGAAGGCCGGCGGCTGCTCGGGCTTCGAGTACGTCTTCGAATGGGAATCCGGCCCGCGCGCCGACGATTTGATCTTCGACGCGCCCAACGGCGTGCGCGTGTGGATCGATCCGCGCAGCCACCGGCTGCTCGACGGCACGACGCTCGACTACGACACGAGCCTGCTGAGCCGCGGCTTCATGTTCCAGAACCCGCATGCGAAGAGCACGTGTGGCTGTGGAACTTCGTTTTCGATGTAGGCAGTCATGTCCACACCAACTGAAACAGTCGAACAGCTCGCGACACGCGAGTACAAGTACGGCTTCGAGACGACGGTCGAGGCCGAAACGTTTGCGCCGGGACTGAACGAGGACGTCATCCGGCGCCTCTCGGCGATCAAGCAGGAGCCCGAGTGGCTGCTCGAGTTCCGTCTCAAGGCCTACCGCGCGTGGCTCCCGATGAAAGAGCCGACGTGGCACAACCTCAAGATCCAGCCGATCGACTACCAGGCGATCAGCTACTACTCGGCGCCGAAGAAAAAGCCCGAGCTCAAGAGCCTCGACGAGGTCGATCCTGAGGTGCGCAAGACGTTCGAGCGCCTCGGCATTCCGCTCGAGGAGCAGAAGCTCCTCTCGGGCGTGGCCGTCGATGCGGTCTTCGACAGCGTGTCGGTCGCGACGACGTTCCGATCAAAGCTGGCCGAGCTCGGCATCATCTTCTGTTCGTTTTCCGAAGCGGTGAAGGACCATCCCGATCTGGTGCGCAAGTACCTCGGATCGGTCGTGCCGTACACGGACAACTTCTACGCGTCGCTCAACTCGGCGGTGTTCAGTGACGGGTCGTTCGTCTACGTGCCGAAGGGCGTGCGCTGCCCGATGGAGCTCTCGACGTACTTCCGCATCAATGCGAAGAACACCGGGCAGTTCGAGCGCACGTTGATCGTCGCCGACGAGGGCGCGTACGTGAGCTACCTCGAGGGCTGCACGGCGCCGATGCGCGACGAGAATCAGCTGCACGCGGCCGTCGTCGAGCTCGTGGCGCTCGATCGCTCGACGATCAAGTACTCGACGATTCAGAACTGGTATCCCGGCGACGCGAACGGCAAGGGCGGCATCTACAACTTCGTGACCAAGCGCGGCACGGCGCACACCGACTCGAAGATCACGTGGACGCAGGTCGAGACCGGCTCCGCGATCACGTGGAAGTACCCGAGCTGCATCCTGCAGGGCGATCGCTCGGTCGGCGAGTTCTACTCGGTGGCGACGACGAACAACTGGCAGCAGGCGGACACCGGGACGAAGATGGTGCACCTCGGGAAAAACACGCGCAGCACGATCGTCTCGAAAGGCATTTCCGCCGGCCACGGCCAGAACACGTACCGCGGCGCGGTCAAGATCGGCAAGAACGCGAAGAACGCGCGCAACTACTCGCAGTGCGACTCGCTGCTCATCGGCGACAAGTGCGGCGCCCACACGTTCCCGTACCTCGAGATCAAGAACACCTCGGCGCGCGTCGAGCACGAAGCGTCCACGTCGAAGATCGGCGAGGACCAGATTTTCTACTGCCGCCAGCGCGGCATCTCGACCGAAGACGCGGTCAACATGATCGTCAGCGGTTTCTGTAAAGAAGTCTTCCGCGAATTGCCCATGGAGTTCGCAGTCGAAGCGCAGAAACTGCTCTCGATCAGTCTTGAAGGCTCCGTAGGTTAGTGGACACCGCGAGGCGCGAGCGTACAGCGAGCGCCGAAGCGTGACAAATAGCGCGGGGGTGGGGCCCCGCGCAACTAAAGGAAGATGACAGTGCTGCTAGAAGTGAAGAACCTTCGCGTCAAAGTCGAGGATAAAGAAATCCTCAAGGGCTTGAACTTGTCAGTGAACCCCGGCGAGGTCCACGCCATCATGGGGCCGAACGGATCGGGTAAGAGCACGCTTGCGCGCGCGCTGTCCGGCCATCCCGCGTACGAAGTCACCGGCGGCACGGTGACCTACGACGGTAAGGACCTGATCGCGATGGCGCCCGAAGAGCGCGCCTGCGAGGGCGTGTTCATGGCCTTCCAGTACCCGGTCGAGATTCCGGGCATCAACAACACGTACTTTCTCAAGGCCGCGCTCAACGCCGTGCGCAAGCACCGCGGCGAGCAGGAGCTCGACGCCGTCGAGTTCATGCAGCTCGTGCGCCAGAAGGCGAAGCTCCTCGAGATGGATCAGGCCATGCTCGGCCGGTCCGTCAACGAAGGGTTCTCGGGCGGCGAGAAGAAGCGCAACGAGATCTTCCAGATGGCCGTGCTCGAGCCGCGGCTCGCGATTCTCGACGAGACCGACTCGGGCCTCGACATCGACGCGCTCAAGATCGTCTCGCACGGCGTGAACGCGCTGCGCAGCCCCGATCGCGCGATCGTCGTCGTCACCCACTACCAGCGGCTGCTGAACTACATCGTCCCGGACTTCGTGCACGTGCTCAACGACGGGCGCATCGTCCGGTCCGGCGGCAAGGAGCTCGCGCTCGAGCTCGAGAGCAAGGGCTACGGCTGGATCGAGCCTGCAGCGGCGGGAGCGAAGGCGTAGTCATGGCCCAGGTCGCAGAACGGCACGAAACCTACTCGGTAAGCTTCGACGCGTTCCGCCGGACGCCCGCGTTCGGACAGGGCGCGCTCGCCGACGCGCGCGAGGCCGCGTTCGGGCGGTTTCTCGCCCACGGGTTTCCGACGACGCGCGAAGAGGAGTGGAAGTTCACGAACGTCGCGCCGGTGGCGGCGACGCCGTTCGTGCCGGCCGCAGCCGCGACGCCCGATCGCGCCGCGCTCGAGCCGTGGCTCCTGTCCGACGGCGTTGCCGCGCGCATCGTCGTCGTGAACGGGCGCCGACAGGCGGCGCTGTCGTCGCAGTTACCCGCCGGTGTCACGCTTCGCGCGCTCACGCCCAGGGAAGTGCCCGCCGCTCGCGCGACCGCCACTCCGTTTGCTGATCTGAACGCCGCGTTCTTCGAGGAAGCGATCGTCCTGGAGGTCGCGCCGAACACGGTCGTGACCGGGCCGATTGACGTGCTCATCGTTTCGGCGCCTGGAACGGTACCCGCGCTCGTGTCGCCGCGTCTGCGGATCGTCGTCGGCGGTGATTCCGAAGTGACGATCATCGAGCGGTACGCCGGCCTCGGTGGCCAGCCCAGTCTCACCAACGCGGTGACGGACGTGGTGCTCGGCCCGAACGCGCGGGCGAATCACGTGAAGGTCCAGGACGAGCCGCCGTCGGCGTTCCATCTCGCCAGCCTGTTCGTGCACCAGGACCGCACGAGCACATTCCGCTCGCAGGCCATCACGTTCGGCGGCCGCATCGCGCGCAACGACATCGTCGCGACCCTGGACGGCGAAGGCGCGGAGTGCACGCTGAACGGCCTGTACATCGCGACCGGCGAGAGCCTCGTCGACACGCACACGACGATCGATCACGCCAAGCCGCACTGCCCGAGCCACGAGCTCTACAAGGGCATCCTGGCCGGCAAGTCGCGCGCGGTGTTCAACGGCAAGATCATCGTGAGGCAGGACGCGCAGAAGACCGACGCGAAGCAGACGAACAAGGCGCTGCTGCTCACCGACGACGCGCAGGTCAACACGAAGCCGCAGCTCGAGATCTTCGCGGACGACGTGAAGTGCACGCACGGCGCGGCGATCGGCCAGCTCGACGACGACGCGCTGTTCTACCTGCGGGCGCGCGGCATCAGCATGGCCGACGCGCGGCACATGCTCATCGAGGCGTTTGCCGGCGAGGTGCTCGACGGGATTCCCGTCGCGCCCGTCCGCGAGCGGCTGATGCAGACAATGGAAGAGAAACTGGCGGGGCGGTAAACGTGCTTCGGACACCGGCACTCGACGTCACGGCGATTCGGGCGGACTTTCCCGTCCTCGACGAGCTCGTGCACGGCAAGCGCCTGGTGTATCTGGACAACGCCGCGACGGCGCAGAAGCCACGCCAGGTCCTCGACGCCCTTCAGCACTACTACGCGCACGACAACGCCAACGTCCATCGCGGCGTCCACACGCTCAGCGAGCGCGCGACGGCCGCCTACGAAGCCGCGCGCGAAACGACGCGCGCGTTTCTGAACGCCTCATCCGTCGCCGAGATCGTCTTCACGCGCAATGCGACGGAGGCGATCAACCTCGTCGCGCGCGCCTGGGGCGACGCGAACGTGCGCAAGGGCGATCGCGTGCTCATCACGGCGATGGAGCACCATTCGAACATCGTGCCCTGGCAGCTCCTGTGCGAGCGTGCGGGTGCGACGCTCGATTTCGTACCCATCGACGACCGCGGCGATCTCGTGATGGACGAGCTCGAGCGCAAGCTGGCCGCGCGGCCGAAGATCGTGGCCCTCGCGCACCAGTCGAACGCGCTCGGCACCGTGAACCCCGTCAGCGAAATTGTGCAGCTGGCGCGGCGTGCCGGGGCGGCGGTGCTCATCGACGGATCGCAGGCCGTCGTTCACATTCCGGTGGACGTGCGTGCGATTGGCGCGGACTTCTACGTGTTCACCGCGCACAAGCTCTACGGACCGACGGGCATGGGCGTGCTCTACGGGCGCGAGGCCGTGCTCGACGCGATGCCGCCGTTCCTGGGCGGCGGCGACATGATTCGCACGGTCACGCTCGAGAAGAGCACCTGGAACGACCTGCCGTACAAGTTCGAGGCGGGCACGCCGCACATCGCGGGCGCCGTCGCGCTCGACGCGGCGATCAAGTACGTGCTCGGCGTCGGCTACGACGCGATTGCGGCGCACGAAGCGGCGCTGCTCGCGGAAGCGACCGCCGCGCTCGAAGCGATTCCCGGCGTGCGGATCGTCGGCACGGCGAAGCGCAAGGCGAGCGTGCTCTCGTTCGTGATGGAGGGCATCCATCCGCACGACATCGGCACGGTCGTCGATCGCGAGGGCGTCGCGATCCGCACTGGCCATCATTGCGCGCAGCCGGTGATGGATCGCCTGGGGATTCCCGCCACGGCGCGGGCATCGTTCGCGATGTACAACACGCACGACGAAGTGCAGGCGCTCGCGAGCGCCGTCCGTCGTGTGCAAACGTTGTTGGGGTGAGTCGTGGGATTGTTCTCGAAGTTGAAAAACGCGGTGATCGGCGACGCGGCGGAGCCGCAGCCGTCGAGCACGAGCACGAGCGCGCCGGCCGCCACCGTGCCGCCGCAGGATCCGCTGTTCACGCCGCCCGAGGCGTGGAGCATCGACACGGGCGCGCTGACGGCGCCGGCTCCAGTCGTCGAAGGCGACGCGCCGCAGGTCGGTCCCGCCGATCCGACGGAGTCCGCGCGGTTTCAGCAGCCGATCATCGACGTCATCAAGACCGTCTACGACCCGGAAATCCCTGTCGACATCTACGAGCTCGGCCTCATCTACGACATCATCGTCGACGCGGATCGCAAGGCGCTGATCAAGATGACGCTCACGAGCCCCGCGTGCCCGTCCGCGCAACAGATCCCGAGCGAAGTGCGCTTCAAGGTCAAAGCGATCCCCGACATCACCGACGCGTGGGTCGAGATCGTCTGGGAACCGCCGTGGGGCAAGGAAAGAATGTCGGAAGCGGCGAAATTGCAGCTGGGATTCTTTTAGAGAGCTCGTGTCATTGGGCCATTGGGCCATTGAGTCATTGGGCTATTGGGAAGAACGCAGAATGTGTCACCAAGCCTGGATGCCCAGCGACCATGTCCAATAGCCCAATGACCCAATAGCCCAATAACCCAATGTCCGAGCTCTCCGACCTCTATCAAGAAGTCATCCTCGACCACAACAAGCGGCCGCGGAACTACGGCGTGCTGCCGGATGCGTCGCGCAGCGCCAGGGGCCACAATCCGCTCTGCGGCGACAAATTGACGCTGTACATCAGGCTCGACGGCGATCGCATCGCCGCGATCTCGTTCGAGGGATCCGGCTGCGCGATCTCGAAAGCGTCGGCATCGCTCATGACCGACGCGGTCAAGGGCGGGACGATCGATCAGGCGATCTCGCTCTTCGATCGCTTCCACGCGATGGTCACGACGCCGATCGGCAAGCCCGTGGACGACGAATCGCTGGGCAAGCTCGCGGCGTTCGCAGGTGTGCGCGAGTTTCCAGTCCGGGTGAAGTGCGCGTCGCTCGCGTGGCACACGCTGAAGTCCGCGCTCGCGGCCGACGTGCCGCTGGTCGTCCACACAGAGTAGACATACGCCGAGCGTTCGATGTCTCGCTACGACTTCCTCATCGACACCTACCGGACCGAGCGCCTCAAAACGCTCAGCGTCTGGTCGCAGATTCCCGACGACCGCATGCCGTGGCGGCCCGAGCCGCGCGGCCGCACGCCGCTCGAGCACATGGTGCACCAGTGCCTGAGCGAGCACGCGTGGATGTCGGCGATGCTGGGCATCGCCGTGACGACGCCCGTGCTGCCGGATCCGGAAACGCGGGCGAACTTTCTGCGGACGTACGCGGCGTGCTCGGACGAGCGGCTGAACGCGCTCGAGACCAAGCCCGATGCATGGTTCGAGGAACAGGTCTCGTTCTTCGACGCTCCGCGGTCGCGCGCGTGGGTCCTCGTGCGCCGCTTCACGCACTCGGCCCACCATCGCGGCCAGCTAAGCGCGTATCTCCGGCTCTGGAAAGAATCGCTGTACTCGGTCTACGGCCCGACCGCCGACACTGGCGGCCTGCCCAAGAACGGCGCCGTCGTCGTGTACCGCTACGCGTCGGTTGAGGAGCTGCTCGAGGCCGAGCGTCAGGAACATCTACCCGGTCCCGGCGCCCAACCCGTCACCGAGCGCCCAGGAAAGTCATAGGACCTAGCCGCCGCCGTGGCCGAATAGGCGCGACAGCAGCTCGAGCCATTCCTTCATCGGCCCCTCGATCTTCAGCAGCGGCAGCGCCGTCGCGACCGATCCCAGCGTCGATCCGATCAACTGCATCGCCGATCGCAAGTCGAACGGCACGACGCGCATGTGCTCGATGCGCTCGAAGACGGTGGCGACGTGGTTGATGCGCATCAGCTCCTGCACGTCGATGACGCTGTCGTCGTGCGCGTGCAGGCCGATCCATTTCGCCTCGAAGGCGCGCGCGTGCCGCGTGGCCTGCTCGCGGTAGAGCGCCACCATCTTCCGCTTCGTCCGGAACAGCTGCTTCGTGAACATGAACAGCGGCCAGAGAAACGCCGCCGGCGCCCCGATGATGAACCCGAGCGTCGTCCCCCAGACCGGCGGCACGAGCAGCGACGCGCCCTCGATCTGGACCTTGTAGGCGACGACCGCCGCGACGCTGCTGATGCCGTACGCGAAGATCACGATCGCGAACTTCGCCTGCACTTCGCCGACGAATCCGATGCCGCCCATCTCGTCGGGGTGTGAGGCCACGAGCTGGAGGTGCAGGCGCGACATCCGCCACAAGTACCGCGTCCAGATCGCGACCTTCCAGCCGATCCGCAGCCACCAGTAGTTGTAGACCGGCAGCGCGACGAGCATCGCCCAGCCGCCCGCCCACGTCAGGTGGCGCGTATGACCGAACAACTGCGTGTGCCACGTGAGCAGGTCCGCACCCAAAAACTCCGGCAGGAACGTGAAGAGCGCGAAGAAGTACGCCCAGAAAATGCAGAGCGCTTCCGGCCACCACGCCAGCCGCAGCCCCTTCACTTCCAGGTGACTGTCGTTGACGTACGGGACGTCGGCGGGATCGACGACGCCCGTATCGAGAAAATCGCGCGAGGCTTCGCGCGTGTTCCGGCTCACCACCCGTTCCGCGATGATGTAAAGAGGCAGCGCGATCAGAAACTGCGCGTAGGCCGCGTAGTCGGCGAAGAAGTTGGTCGCCTCGATCCGTGTGCTGACCAGGCCCTCCATCAGCGCAAACATGGCCATCGGCATCCAGGTGAGGCACACCACGGCAGCGATCCGCCCCGCCAGATCGCGCCCGTGCCGGCTCTGCAAGCCGATCGATGCGAAGATCCGGTTCAGCAGGTCGTCGTCGAATAGTGAAAACGGCGCGCACCGCTCGGAGGGCGGTGGCTCGTGGACGAAGATCGACGGCCCGGGTGGGGAGACGGACGGCTCGGACACGGACGCGCGATGATTCTACGGGCGGATGGCCGCCGCGTCGAGCAGGCGGCAACCCTGCTTCCTCGCAACCTGCTCAACACGCTCTGACCGCAACTGCTATTCGCAGTCCAGAGACTCTCTTGCTCGATCTGAAGAGGGTTTCTTGCCAAAGCGACGGCGGTACTCGCGGTCGAGGTCGGACGCCCGACGGTAGCCCACTTGCCACGCTATTGCTTTCACCGCGCCGGTTGTCGCGATCAGCAGCTGTCGCGCTCTATCGCACCGAGCATCGTGCAGATGCTCAAAGAATCCTTTGAGGGTGTTCTTCTTGAGATGACGGGAAAGCCATCGTTCTTCAACACGCAGCTCGGTGGCTATGTCAGCGAGGCGTAGGTCGTGCTCGCCCGCACGGCTGACGATCAGGTTCGCGGCCCGCCGCGACGTTAGCCTGATGCGGGTCGAACGGAACGGAACAGAACGGAACAGAACGCCTGGCACATCGCACAGTCAAAGAACTTTAAGCCTGGAATCTAGCAAGAAGCAAATCTGCAAAGTGAAACGAGAGTGTGTCGGGGTCGCGCATCGTCAAATCGAGATTAGGACATTAGTGACGGGAATCAGGGACAAAGTCAGTAGCGTTGGCAGTTGCCTCCAACCTACCTCCGGCAGCAAGATGTCGTCACACGCCACTACTTGAACGATGAATCGGGCCGTGGCCGATTCGGGGAGTTATACCTGTGAACGATGAACTCAGACCGCCGTCCATCCCTCCGCGGCCCGGGGCCTCGAATTCCATTGATCTCAAGTGGATTCTAGAGGTCGCTACTACTGTAGCTATGTTGATCGCTGCGGTCGCTTTGACGTGGACGGCTCTCAGCGGCCGAATGCTTGCGGCGAAGGCAAGGCCAAGCACGGAATTGACCGTGCCGTCGATGCCTGTCTCTCTCGACGG
Organism: Vicinamibacterales bacterium; assembly: GCA_035279905.1. Lineage (GTDB taxonomy): Bacteria > Acidobacteriota > Vicinamibacteria > Vicinamibacterales > SCN-69-37 > DATEGZ01. Next base: position 27,572 of record DATEGZ010000079.1, on the reverse strand, counting down.
TGCCGCCCTACTCGGACAGCCCACGGCGCCTCTCGTCTTGATGATCTTCTCAGACTACGACTGTCCCTACTGCGCCCGTTTCGAACAATCGATCCTTCCGAGCATCAAGCAAGATTACGTGAACGCGGGCCTTGTACAGATCGCATTTTGGAATTTTCCTCTCGCAATTCATCCGAACGCGAGAAGAGCCGCTGAGAGTGCAGAGTGTGCTGGAGAGCAAGGGCACTTTTGGGAGATGCACGCGAAGTTGTTCCAGGACCCTCGACGCGTTGATGCGGACGATGCCACGATTTCTGAAGCTGCTCGAAACGTGGGCCTGGACTTGGAGCAGTTTCGCAATTGCCGACAAACGCATGGACCAGCTGCGGTCGCATCCGATCTGAAGGTCGGCACGGCCCTCGGAATCAAAGGGACGCCGGCCTTCTTCATTGGGCACCGAGTAGGACAGACGGTAAGTGTGCGAGCCACGATTTCAGGCGCGAGACCGTACCAAGATTTCCGCTCCGTGCTGGACAGCCAGTTGAAGAAATAGCGGCAGAGCCGCGAGAACTAAGACCGAAGGAGGCCGTCATGAAGAGAGTCCGGATCATTGCGTTTGTCGTTTTGATGTGCGCAGTCGCGTTTGCAAGGACTGCGCCAGTGGGAGCCGTCGGCGGGGCATGCGAGACCGAGCAGCCATTTTGCTGCGAAATCATCATGATCGACGATGCCCAGCCTGATTGCGGTGGCGCGGGGACTGTCGGGAACTTCGACTGCTGTGACAACTGCGGTGGGGATGGCGACCACTGCTGCGCGACCTGGTCGTGTATCGGTTGATTGCCCGGCAGAGAACCCGTTTTCGCTTGGCCATGAGTCGGAGCGATAAACTACGACTCATGGCCAGTGGTTCGTTACGCCCACACAACAACATCGCTGAGCCCGTGTAGCCCGACTGCTATGCGATTTGATACCCAGGAATTGCTCGCGAGAGGTCCGGGCCTGATTGTGGTCGCCAGTCTTGTCGTGGCTACGACCGGTTTCGGGATTCGACAAGGCGTCGCGACATTTCGGTCGTCTTCTGATCGAGTTGTACTTGACGTCGTCGTGACTGATTCGAGCGATCGGCCGGTACTTGACTTGAGCAAAGATGACTTCGAGGTGCGGGAGGCCGGGAAGCCGCAATCCATTGAAGAATTTCAGTTGATACGAGTTCCGCTCGCCGACAACCACGTCAGCGTCGCCGCGGTGCCCGTTATTGATGCCACTCCTGTCTCAAATGACAGGCCCGCGAAGGATTCTCGTGTCTTTGCGTTCGTTGTCGACGAAGGCACATTGTTGGCTGAAGACATAGCTCCCCTGAAAGTCTGTATGCGGCAGTTCTTGCGTCGCTTGGCTCCTGACGACAGGATGTCCGCGACATACGTCGGCCGCTCGGATCTCGGTCAGGACTTCACTGCTGACACGGAACGCATGCGCAGAGCGATCGAGGCATTTCCCATCGCTATCGGTTCCGCCGCCTCCAATGATCGAGACCCTACATCCCCAGTCAAAGCGGGGGATGTTCGTGCCGTACTTACGGTGTTGAACAACGTGGTTCAATCTCTGGCCAGCATGCCCGAACCGCGACGGGTGCTTGTTTTCGTAAGCCGCGGCACGTATCCGGATAGAGGTCGCTATAACTTCGAATGGCGAGAGATGTACGACCGAGCCGTGCGAACTGGGATACCGATATACACGATCGACCCGACAGGCATCGCCGCACCGGAACTCGGCCTGCACTTGCCGTTGGAGAGTCAGACACCAGAGAACCGCGCTGTCCTGGACCAGACGAGGTTGGCAGCGCAAAATACACTTAGGGAGATGGCGCTCAACACGGGCGGGCGCGCGCTTGTGAACAAGGCCAATGTCTTCGACTCGGTCGATCAGATCGTCGGCGAGAACGGCGCGTACTATCTACTCGGGTTCCGCCCCGATCCACGCTCAGGGAATGCACAATTCCGGAGCGTCGATGTTCGAGTGCGTCGTCCAGGCTTGCGAGTCCGGTCTCGGCGAGGCTACTCACCTGCTCCGGCTCTCTCCAACAGACCGTCTGGAGACACCCTCGTCCGTTCACTTGAGAACGGTGGACCTGGTGGCGATCTAGTTTTCCGCGCTGCGGTTGGCCAAGTCGGCACCTCACCATCAACTTCCACGGTCGTACTTACGATTGACCTTCCGATGACAAACGACTCTGGCGCCGGGCCAAGCGGCGATGACAAGTTGCGTATCGTCTGGCTCGGTTTGGACGAAGACGCACGCAAGCTGGCCTCGGGTCAAAGAACTCTTACAATTCCAACGGGTGGCGCGATGGGATCTGTAACACTCTCGATTGTCGACCGAATCGAGATCCCGCATTCAGTGAAGATGCTTCGTGTCGCCGTCCTGAGCGAGAAGTCAAGCCTAGCAGGTCGGGTCCACATTCCGTTGGACGACGAGTCTTACGCTCGAGTCAGTCCCAACGCAGGCTCGCTTGTCGTGGGAATTGAGGGTGCCAGCAACTTGAGATTAGTAAGCTTAGGTGATTCGGACAAGGTCATTCCGTTCCCGCCAACGACCCTGCGGCAGTTTCACGCTGATCAGAGAATTCATATCTTTTGCCGCGTGTTCGGCGCTGATCCTTCTCACCTCTCAGCTGAGCTAAGGTTGACGCACAACGAAGAACAGACGGCTGACATCCACTTGGACATGCGGCGCTCAACCGTGTTCCCAGAGGCAGTGGATCTCCAGGCGTCGATACCACTCAGCAGATTCGTGGCTGGCGCGTACCACGCGGATCTTCTCGTTGCCAACACAACTGGTTTCCAAGTCAGGCGGGGCTCGTCATTTGAGGTGCGATAGCGCACGAGAAGTCCTACCTTACGGGCGGATGGCCGCCGCGTCGAGCACCCAGACGCCGCGGCCGTAGGTCGAGATCACGATCACGTTGTCGCGCTTCTGGAACTGCAGATCGGAGACCTGCACCGAGGGCAGATTGCCCCCGAGCACGTCCCATCGCTCGCCGCCGTTGGTCGAGATGAACACGCCGAAGTCCGTGCCGACGTACAGCACGTTCGGGTAGCGCGGGTCCTCGCGGATCACGTTGATCGATCCCGCCGGCAGATTCGCCGCGATGCTCGTGAACGCCTTGCCGTAGTTCGTGGACTTGTACAGATACGGCGCGAAGTCGTCGTCTTCGCGCCCGCGCTGCGCGAGGTAGACCGTCGCCTCCGTGTGCATCGACGGCACCATGCGCGAGATCCACTTGCGCACCGGCAGGCGATCCGTCAGCTCCGTCCACTCGTGCCCGTCGTCGATCGTCGTGTGCACGCGGCCGTCGTCTGTGCCGACGTAGATCAAGCCCTTCTTCCTCGGCGACTCCGCGATCGCGACGATCGTCTGGTACGGAATCGCGGACGGATTCTCGCCGAGATGCTGAGGGTTGTTGTCACTCAAATCGGCGCTGATCTTCTCCCAGCTGTCGCCGCGTGTTGTCGATCGAAACAGAAACTGGTAGCCCGCGTAGACGATGCTCGAGTCGTGCGGGGAGATGAAGAACGGCGCCATCCATTGCGCGCGCAGCTCGGCGTCCGGATCGGGCGGACGGATGTCCTTGGTCCGTTCACCTGTCGTCGCGCCGGCGGAGAGGTCCGTGCGCGTGAACGCGCCGTAGAACGAGTGCGAGTACACGATGTTCGGGTTGTTTGGATCGACCGCGTGGTTCGATCCTTCGCCGCCTGGCGCGGCCTCGAAGTCGATCGCCCGAATCTCCCGGCTCTGCCGCACGTCGATCGCCCCGCGCATGCTCCCGATGTCCTGGATCGATCCATACGCGCGTGCGGGCTGCGCCGTGTCGAGCTCGATGTCGTAGAACTGTGTTGTGTGCGCCGACACCGCGAACTTCCACTGCTTGCCACCATCCGAGCTGAGGTACACGCCTCCGTCGTTCGCGCTGTACATCACCGACGAGTTACCGGGATCGATCCAGAGCCCATGGTGATCGCCGTGCGTGCCGGCGATCCTCGAGAACGTGCGGCCGCCGTCGCGCGACACATTCAGCCCGAGCCCGAGCGTGTAGACGACGTCCGGTTGGTTGGGATCGACCCGGATCTGACCGAAGACCCAGCCGTAGGTCCCGGAGTGATTGTCGAGATACGTGGTCGTCGCCTGATCGAATCGGCTGGTCTGCCGCCACGTCCTGCCGGCGTCGTCGGACCGGTACACGTCCGCGCCTTTGATGAAGCCCTTGCCGGCGGGCATCGGCCGATCGTACGGATCGCGCTCGCCTGGCGCGGGCATGCGGCCGATGTCGTAGTTGTCCACGAGCGCGTAGAGGACGTTGGGATTCGAGCGTGAGATGTCGAGTCCGATCCGGCCGCGAAACTCCGCCGCCGGCAGGCCCTGACTGATGTCGGTCCAGCTGCGCCCCGCGTCGATCGTCTTGAAGACGCCGCTTTCGTTGTACCCGGGCTCGACGCGCGGATCGCTCCACTTGCGCCGAATGCGCTGCCACATCGCGGCGTAGAGCGTGCCGGGGCTTCGCGGATCCATCACGAGGTCGATCGCGCCGGTTCGCGGGCTGATGTACAGAATCTTCGTCCACGTCTGGCCGCCGTCTGTCGTCTTGTACACGCCGCGCTCGGCGTTGTCGGTCCATTCGTGGCCAGACGCTGCGACGTACACGACGTTTGAGTTCGTCGGATCGACGATGATCCGGGCGATCGTCTGGGTGTCCGTGAGCCCCTTGTGCTGCCACGTGACGCCTGCGTCCGTGGACTTGTAGATGCCCACGCCGGGCATCGACGCGCGAAAGATGTTCGCCTCGCCGGTGCCCACCCACACGATGTCGGGATTCGAGGGCGCGACGGCGAGATCTCCGATGCTCGTGGACGGCATGTGCTCGAAGATCGCCTGCCACGACGCGCCGTTGTCGTCGGTTTTCCATACGCCGCCCGTGGCGTAGCCGGCGTAGATGCGGCGCTGACCGATCCGGTTCGCGACCGCGATGTCGGTGGCGCGGCCGCTGATGTTGGTGGGGCCGAGGAACGACCACGTGGCCGCCCGGAACGGCGATATCTGCCGCATCGTCGTGTAGCTGTTGTAGGCGACGCGGAGGAACTCGGCGTCGGCGACGACGGTGGCCGGGGCCTGCGCGAGGAGGACGGTCAGTCCAGCGCTCGCGGTCACGAGCGCGCTGAGGAGCGTGATTCGCCGCTGCATGAAATAATAGTGCCCGATGGCGCACGCGCCCGTCTATCTCGACTCGCACGCGACCACGCCGGTCGATCCGCGCGTGCTGAAGGCCATGCTCCCGTACTTCACCGAGCACTTCGGCAACCCGGCGTCCGCGTCGCACGCGTGGGGCTGGAAGGCGCAGGAAGCCGTCGAGGCCGCCCGGCGCGACGTCGCTGCGCTCATCGGCGCCGTGCCGCGCGAGATCATCTTCACGAGCGGCGCGACCGAGTCGAACAACTTCGCGATCAACGGCGTCGCCGCGAGTACGCCGGCTGAACGGCGCGGGATTATCACGACAGCCATCGAGCACAAGAGCGTGCTCGAGATGTCGAAGCGGCTGGGTGCCGAGGGCTGGCGCGTGACGATTCTGCCGGTCGCGCGCGACGGTCGCATCGATCTGGCCGCGCTGGCGTCCGCGCTGGCGTCACCGACGGCGCTCGTCAGCGTGATGGCCGCCAACAACGAGATCGGCGTGATTCAGGCGCTCGCCGAGATTGGCGCGCTCGCGCACGCCGCGGGCGCGCTCCTGCACGTCGACGCCGCGCAGGCCGCCGGCAAGATTCCCATCGACGTCAACACGATGCAGATCGATCTGCTGTCGCTCACGGGCCACAAGATGTACGGCCCGAAGGGCTGCGGCGCGCTGCACGTCCGCAGGCGCACCGAGCTCGCGCCGCTCATCATCGGCGGCGGGCAGGAGCGCGGGATGCGATCCGGCACGCTCAACGTCCCGGGCATCGTCGGCCTCGGCCAGGCGTGCGCGATCGGCCGCGCTGAGATGGCGGAGGAGAGCGCGCGGCTCGCGACCTTGCGCGATCGGCTGCTGGCCGGGCTGCGCGCGGGCATCGAAGGCGTCACCGTCAACGGATCGCTCGAGCACCGGCTGCCGCACAACCTGCACGTGAGCTTCGCGGATGTCGATCACGCGTCGCTCATCGTCGGCATCAGTGACATCGCCGTGTCCGCGGGATCGGCGTGCGGATCGGCCTCTGCCGAGCCGTCGCACGTCCTGCAGGCCATCGGCGGCGACGCGTCCGGCAACGCCGCCACGATCCGCTTCGGGATCGGCCGGTTCACGACCGACGAAGAGATCGACTACACCATCGAGAAATTCACGACCGTGGTCCGCAAGCTGCGCGACACGGCGCCCGGCTCGCACACTCGCTCCATGACGACTGCCAATGAAGATCACCGTCGCGCATAGCCCCGATTCCGATGACGCGTTCATGTTCTACGGCCTGGCGAGCGGCGCCGTCCGGACGGACGGCTTCGAGGTCGACCAGGTCCTGTCGGACATCGAGTCGCTGAACCGCGCCGCCTTCGAAGGACGCTACGAGGTCACGGCCGTCTCGTTTCACGCGTACGCGCACCTGGCCGATCGCTACGCGCTCCTGCCGCACGGCGCCAGCATGGGCGACAAGTACGGCCCGATCCTCGTCGCGCGCGAGCCGATGACGCGGCCGCCGGGCAAAGGCACGCTCGCGGGCCTCAAGATCGGCGTGCCGGGCCGGCTGACGTCCGCGTTCCTCACGCTGCAGCTGTACGATCCGACGTTCGAGTACGAGATCCTGCCGTTCGATCAGATCCAGCAGGCGGTCGCCGAGGGCAAGGTCGATGCGGGCTTGCTCATTCACGAAGGCCAGCTCACGTACCGCGCCGAAGGGCTGCACAAGATCGTCGACCTCGGCGAGTGGTGGTTCGAACGCACGGCCGGCTTGCCGCTGCCGCTCGGCGGCAACGTCATCCGTCGCGACCTCGGGCCGGAGACGATGAAGGCGGTGTCGAAGATGCTGCACGACAGCATCGCGCACGCCCTGGCCAATCGCGTGGCGGCGGTCGAATACGCGCAGCAGTTCGGCCGCGGGCTCGACAAGCGCGACACCGACAAGTTCGTCGGCATGTACGTGAACGGCCTCACGCTCGACTACGGCACGCGCGGCCGCGCGGCGCTCGAACGGTTTTTCGCCGACGCGTACCGCGAGCAGCTGATTCCCAAGCCGATCGCGGTGGAGTTCGTGTGATCGCGCGGACGCTCAGCGCGATCGCGGTCGCCGCACTGGTGGCCGTGGGACTCGCGGCGCAGGACGACGCAAGCGTCAAAGTCACGGTGCCGCGCGCAAACATCCGATCGGAAGCGAACGATCGCGCGCCAGTCGTCACGCAGGTGCCGTCCGGCACGCTGCTTCAGCTCATGGCTGTCGAAGGCGACTGGTTCAAAGTCCGCGTGTCGGTCGGCAGCATTCGCATCGAAGCCTACATTTCAAAGAAGGTCTCGGCGATCGCGAAGGCGTCCGGCGCTCCGGCGCCCGCCGCCCCGGCATCCGCGCCAACGCCCACGCCCGTGACGACGGTTGACGGCATGTCTGTGGCTGTTGACGTCAACGGCTCCACGACGTGGGTGACGCCCCACGCGGCGAAGGCCACGCACGACGCGCAAACGTGGACGTGGATCGTCGAGGGAAGTGCCGCTGACCGCGTGCTCGACGTTCGCCGTCCCGCCTTCGTCGTCATGTTCAAGGACGTGCCGGGTGTGAGTCCCGACGATCTCGCGCCGGCGCTGATTCGTCTCACTCCGTCGGCCTCGGGCGGCCGGCAGGTCGCCATCGCTCGCGGCAGCGCGGACCTCGCGTCGCGGACCGCCTCGGACTGGGATCTGTCGAAAGATCTCAAGCAGGATGTGGTCCGCTCGGAGAGTCAGCTCCTCGAGCGCGGCGCCGTCAAGATTCATCCAGCTGGCGATCTCCCGGCGGGGCAGTACGCCGTCGTCCTCCGGCCGAGCGCCGGCAAGAAAAAGTTAGCCGGCGCAGACGTATTGTCGACGAGCGGCGCAGGCCGCGCCTTCGCGCTCGCGTGGGACTTCGCGATCAAATAGCGCCGGCTCTTACTTGCCCGGGTGCAGCGCCGCGAACATCAAGGCGACGCCATCGACGACACGAGGACCCGGAACGAGCACGCGCTGGTCGGCGAGGATGTAGAGCCGGCCGTTGCGGATAGCCGGCACCGACGCGAGCGTCTTCCACACGTCACGTTCCTGCGCGATTCGCGCGGCGGACCAGCCCTCGTCGGGCCGCAGCTCTAGGATCACCTCCGGCGCGCGCGCGAGCAGCGCCTCGACGGAGAGCTGCAGGCTCTGTCGCTGCACGTCGCCGAACGCATCGTCACCGCCGGCGACCTCCAGCATGTCGTGCAGGAAGCCGATGCCTGCGCTGGCGAACATGCCGCGCAGGCTGCCGGCGTCGCGCTCGAAAATCAGCGCGGTGCGCGGCCGCGGCTGGCCCGAGGCGCGCCGGCGGAAGTCGGCGAGGCCGTTCTCGATCCGATCGACCTCGTGCTTGGCTTCGGCGCTCCGGCCAATCCGGTCGCCGAGCTTGCGAATCGTGACCGTGATGTCTGCCAGCCCCGCGTGCTCGTAGTTGAACACCGGCACGCTGGCGCGGCCCAGCCGCGTCACGAGATCGTTCTGCGTGCCGTAGACGATCACGAGATCCGGCCTGAGTGACAGAATCCGCTCGAAATCCGGATCGACGAGCGCGCCCACGCGCGTCCGCGACTCCACGGCGGGCGGGTAGTGGTCGTAGCTCGACACGCCGATCACCTCGTCGCCGGCGCCAAGTGCAAAGAGCATTTCGGTGACCGCCGGCACGAGCGAGACAATCCGGTGTCGTGCCTGCGCCGTCCCCGGCGACTGCGCGAGCAGCCATCCGAGGGCAATCGCGAGTCCCGATCGAAGCCAGGTGCGTCGTCTCATCGCCGCCTCAGGAGCAACCAGAGAAAGAACGGCCCGCCGATCAACGCCGTGACGATGCCCACGGGCAGCTCGAGCGGCGCAAACGACGTGCGCGCGAGCACGTCGCACGCCACCAGGAACGCCCCGCCGAAGAGCGCCGACGCCGGCAGCACGAGGCGATGATCGGCGCCGACGACGAGCCGCGCCAGGTGCGGCACGATGATGCCGACGAATCCGATTGGTCCGCCCACAGACACGGCCGCGCCCGTCGCGATCGACGCGCTGAAGAACGCGACGCGCTGAGCGAGCACGACGTTCACCCCGCGAGTGCCAGCCGCCTCCGCGCCAAGGCTCAGCAGATTCAGCGGGCGCGCCAGCCACGCAAACGCGCTGAACGCCACGATGATGAACGGCAGCGCCGCGAGCAGAGGCAGGTAGCTGGCGACGTCGAGATCCCCCATGAGCCAGCGCAGCGCGCGATAGGTGTCGGCGAAGTTGCTGAGGTACTGCACGAACAGGATCAGCGCCGAGAAAAACGCGTTGAGCGTTACGCCCGCCAGCAGCAGCACGGTCGTCGAAAGCCCGCGATGCCGCGCGCTGGCCAGGGCGTAGACGACGAGCACGGCGAGCAGCGCGCCGGCGAGGCTGGCGGTCGCGACGCCGCCGACCGGCCAGGCCGCGCCGAACGTGATCGCGATCATCGCGCCGAGCGCCGCTCCTGCCGACACGCCGAGCGTGTACGGCGTGGCGAGAGGATTGCGCAGCAGCCCCTGAAAGACGACGCCCGCCGCCGAGAGCGTGCAGCCGACGAGCGCGGCGGCGAACGCGCGAGGCAAACGCGCGAGAAAAAAGATCTGCGCGTCCACGTTGTCCGCAAACGGCAGCGTGCGGCTGAACACGCGCGCCACGTGCAGATCGGTCGATCCGATGAACGGCGCGGCGAGCGTCACGACCACGAGCGTGACGCCGCCAAGCGCCACGATCGGGAGGCCGCGTTTCAGTGGGATCGCGTTCATCGGTTCACAAACCGCGCCGCGACTGCGGGATCGATGCCGTAGAGCGTGCCCACGGACGCGGGCGTGAGGATCTCGCCAGGCGTTCCCCGGGCAAGCACGCGCCCGTCGGCCAGCATCACGATCTCCGTGCACACGGCCGCCGCAAAGTGCAGATCGTGCGTCGAGACCACCACCGTGATGCCGCGCTCCTTCCGCAGCCTCGTGACGAGCGCGCCGATCTCGAGCTGATAGCGCAAATCGAGCGACGCCGTCGGCTCGTCGAGGAGCAGCAGGCCGGCGCCCTCGCCGTCGGCGGTTTGCGCGAGCGCTGACGCGATGATCACACGCTGCTTCTCGCCGCCGCTGAGCGACCGAAACGCGCGCTCGGCGAGCCCGCGCGTGCCCGTCGATTCGAGCGCGGCCTCGGCCATCGCCAGATCGTGCGGTCCTTCGATCTCGAACGCGCCGAGGTGCGGGTAGCGTCCCATCAATACGATCTCGAGCGCCGTGTAGTCGAAGGCGAGCGACGTCTCCTGCGGAACCACCGCGATGCGCCGCGCCAGCGACGTCGGACGGAACGATCCGAGATCGGCGCCGTCGAGCGCGACGGCCCCTGCCTGGGGGCGAAGTCCCCCGGACAGGAGCCGCATGAGCGTGGTCTTGCCCGATCCGTTCGGGCCGAGGATGCCGACCGCTGCGCCTTCCGTCACGTCCAGCGAGACGTCGTCGATGACGCGTCTCGCCGGCATGTAGCCGAAGCGCAGGCTAGCGGCGTGAAGTAACACGAACGCCTATCATGGCCGATCGACCGAGCGCGGGATACCCGAGCGCCTCCTCGTAGGCGCGATCGAACAGGTTGCTCACGCGCGCGGTCACGACCAGCATCGGCGTCAACTTGAACGACGCGCCGATCGACGCCACCGCGTAGCCCGGGTTGTCGAACGTCGGCGATCCGAAGTTCGGCTCGACGTCCGTCATCGTGCCGCGGCCGTTCACGGTGCCGAAGATCACCGTCCGGCCGGCCGTCCACGTGACGTCCAGCGATCCCTGTTGCGGTGGACGCCGGAAGAGCCGATCGCCGACCTTGTACGGCGCCGGCGCGAACGTCGCCAGACCGTCCACGCCAAGGACTTCGGTGTCGAGCCAGGTCCACGATCCGCGGACGGCGACGCCGGCGGGGAAGCGCGCGCTTGCGCCGAACTCGAGCCCGCGCGACCGCGCGTTCGCGATGTTGTCCGTACGGTACTTCTGCGGACCGGCGATCTGCGTCGGCACGGCGACAATCAAGTCGTCGTAGTGGTTGGAAAACCACGTGAGGTCCACGATCACCGCCGAGCCGGCCAGCGCCTGCTCGATCCCGAGGTCGTAGCTCTTGCTGCGCTCGGGCTTGAGATTCGGGTTGTTCGTGAAGCCGATGTCGAACGTCGTGGGCGGCTTGATCCCGGTGCCGGCGCCGCCGCGGATTTTCGTCCAGCCCGCGCCAAGGCCCCCGGCCGGTGCGGCGCTGGCCGGGCGGAGGTACCACGCGGCGGACACCTTCGGGTTCACGGACCAGACGACGTCCGCAGGCAGGTCCGTCGGCCGGCCGAACGCCGAGCCGTCGGCCGCGAGCGCGTCGCGTGAGATGCGCTCGACGCGCAGGCCCGCCGTGACGAACGCGCGCTCGCCGAGCACCGGACGCGCCTCGACGAAGAAGCCCGTGTCGTTGCGGTTGATCGGCAGCTTGTCGTCGAAGTTCGGGCCGGTGACGAACGAGTTCTCGGCGCGCTCGTGGGTGTACTCCACGCCGCCCGAGAGGCCGAGCGCGCGCCGGTTGAGATCGAACTGGTACCGCAGCGTCGCGCGCCGCGTGCGGTCGAACGACGGATCGCCGGTCGTACCGGGATTGGTGAAGGACTCGTTCACGAACTCGTTCTTGAGGTTGGCGAACGTCACGTTCGCGTGGTGCCGGAGGCGGCTGGCCGAGCCGAAGAGCGCGGCCGCCCCGAATTCGCCGAGCGTGTTCGTGCCGCGCGCGAACGTGTCCAGCCCGCCGTAGCGGTGGAGCGGATCGGAGCCGTACGGGCCGGGAAATCCGCCTTCGTTCCGGCCGCCCCGCACGTCGAAGCGGAGGCTGCGGTCAGGACGGTCCGACCAGCCGACGCCGCCCGAGGCGTTGAAGCGGTTGTAGTCGTCGTTCGTCACGCGCGCGCCGAGGTTGTCCCGGAATCGCGTGTCGCCGTCGGTCGAGAGGCCATCGATCGCGGCGCCCCATCGCCATGCGCCCGACGATCCGGCGGCCGACGCGCCGCTCTCCCATGTCCCGTAGCCGCCGCCCTCGACGTGCGCATCGGCGCGGAGCGGGCCGCCTTGCTTCGTGATGATCTGCACGAGCCCGCCGATCGCGCCGCTGCCGTAAAGCGCGCTTTGCGGGCCGCGCACGATCTCGATGCGATCGATGTCGGCGGTGCCGAGGTGCGCCGCGTCGAAGCCGCCGCCGAACGAGTTCTGCGGAATGCCATCCACGAGCACGAGCGTGTAGTCGGATTCACCGCCGCGCGGGAAGAGCGACGTCACGGCGCCGCGGCTGCCGGACTGCACGACGGTCAGGCCCGGCACGAAGCGCAAGCTGTCGGAGGCCGTGTTGATCTGATGCGCGTCGAGATCGTCGCGCGTGATCGCCGTCACGCTGTCGCTCGTGCGCGACATCGCCGAGTCGACGTGCGTCGCCGACACGAACACGGACTCGCTCCGCGCGGCGATCGCCAGCTTGAACGTGAGATCGGCCGACGAATCGGGCGTGACGTCGATCGTCTGGACCTGCGCGCGCAAGCCGGGCGCGACGACGCTGACGTCGTAGCGGCCGGGCGCGAGCGTCACGGCGGCAAAGCGGCCGTCCGCGTCGGTCGCGGCGCTGGCGACGACGGTTTGGCCGCGCAGGATCAGCACGTTGGCGCGCGCAATCGGCCGATCCTGCGGATCGACGACGCGTCCGCGCACGGTGTCGGCGAATACCGGCGTCGTAAACATCACGATTATTGCGAGCGCGACGAACGACAGGTTGAAGGAAGAAAATTTGAAGCGAGCGGATCTACGAACGGGCATCGAAACCTCCCTCGGCGTGTTCTCGCGCCGATCTCGCATCTGAGTGCGAGGTGAAGGACGGCCCCGGTGACCGGTATCCTGGCTTGCGGAAACGTTCCCGCTTACAGTGGCGGCACCGCGTGGGATTTGCACCCACTTCCCGCGGTCGCCGGGTGAGCGTCGGTTGTCTCGGCGAGTATAGCATGTCAAAATGAGGCGAATTTCCGCGGGATTGTCGTCCGCGAGGCCCCAGCAATGAGCAAGCGTTCGACGGTCACCGTTCGAGAACAACCGGTTGCCAGCGTGTCGTCCGCGACCGGCGCCTTCCGCGTCCACGGCGAGTCCTTCGTCGTCTCCACCGAGGGCCGCGTGCAGATCGTCGATCTGACGTCGCAGGTCATGGCGCTCGTGCGTCAGATCGGCGTGACGGAAGGGCTCGTGCACGTCTTCTCGATGCACACGACGTGCACGGTCTTCATCAACGAATTTCAAAAAGCGCTGCTCGCGGACATCCAGGAGTTCCTCGAGCGCATCGTCGCGCGCGACGCCGCGTGGCATCACAACGATCCGCAGCAGTCCGATTGCGATCGCATGAACGCGGATTCGCATCTGCGCGCGCTCTTGCTCGGGCACCAGCTGACGCTGCAGGTGAGCGGTGGCGAGGTCGTGCTGGGGCAGTGGCAGCGGATTCTCATGGCCGAGCTCGACGGCCCGCGCGCGCGGACGCTGCGCGTGCAGGTGATGGGCACCTCCAAGTAGTGCAGCGCCGACTCCAGTCCCTCGGGCTCGCCGACATCGCCGCCAAGCTCGACGCCGGCGAGCGCCTCTCGTTCGACGAGGGCGTGCGGCTGTTTCAATCGCCGGACCTGCACGCGGTTGGCTGGCTCGCGAATCGCGAGCGCGAGAAGCGGCACGAGGCGCGCACGTTCTACAACTTCAACCTGCGGCTCGAGGCGACCAACGTTTGCGAGGCGAGCTGCCTCTTCTGCTCGTTCGCGCGGCTGCGGCCGGGCGACCCGCAGGCCTACACGATGTCGCTCGAGCAGGTGTTCGACAAGCTGCGCGAGCGCGCCAGCCAGCCGCTCACCGAAGTGCACGTCGTCAACGGCCTGCACCCCGATTTGCCGCTGTCGTACTACACGGACATGCTGCGCGGCCTGAAGCGGATCCGGCCGGACGTGCACCTGAAGTGCTTCACGGCGGTCGAGATCGCGTTCTTCGCGGATCTCTACGGCATGACGGACGAGGCCGTGCTCGTCGCGCTCAAGGAGGCCGGCCTGGACTCGCTGCCGGGCGGCGGCGCCGAGATCTTCGCCGAGCGCGTGCGCAAGAAGATCTGCCACGACAAGGCGGACGCGGATCGGTACCTGTCGGTGCACCGCGTCGCGCATCGGCTGGGGCTGCGGTCGAACATCACGATGCTCTACGGGCACATCGAGACGATCGAGGAGCGCGTGGATCACATGCTGCGCACACGCGCCCTGCAGGACGAGACGGGCGGGCTCCAGGCGTTCATCCCGCTGGCGTTCCATCCCGACAACAACCAGATGCGCAAGCTGCCGGCGCCGACGGCGAGCGACACGCTGCGCGTGCACGCGGTCGCGCGGCTCATGCTCGACAACGTGCCGCACATCAAGGCGTTCTGGATTGCAACGGGCGTGGACGTGGCGCAGCTCGCGCTCTGGTACGGCGTCGACGATCTCGACGGGACCGTGCAGGAAGAGAAGATTTACCACATGGCCGGCGCGCGCACGCCGGAGACGCTCACCACCGCGGATCTCCGCCGCCTCATCCGGGCGGCCGGCCGCGATCCCTACGAACGCGACACGCTTTACAACATCGTGACGACACCAGTTGAGGCGTGACGCCGGTCTCTGGTCTTTGACTTCAAACTTCCAACTTCTGACTTCCAACTTCCCCTTGTGGTAGGCTGGAAATCAGTCCAGATCCTGGTCCGGCGATAGCCGGGGGCACGTGCGCCCGCGCAGGATTTGGCCTTTTTCATCTCTAAAGAGTGTGAAATTTTTCACAAGCTCGGAGATGGGACAGGAGGGCGGCCGTGGATGTTCAGCTGCTCACCAACTACGAGAAAACACGGCTGACCGAGCGTCAGCCCCTGCCCGATCGCTACCTCCGGCTGCCGGACGCCGAGATGTCGCTCCGCATTGCCGCGGCCAAAGCGGCGCTCGGCGACCGCCTCGTGATCCTCGGTCATCACTACCAACGCGACGAGGTGATCCAGTTCGCCGACGTCACCGGTGACTCGCTCAAGCTCTCGCAGTACGCCGCCGCGCGCGGCGCTGCCGACTACATCGTCTTCTGCGGCGTGCACTTCATGGCGGAGAGCGCGGACGTGCTGTCCGCGCCGCACCAGCAGGTGATCCTGCCGGATCTCGCCGCGGGCTGTTCGATGGCCGACATGGCGGCGATCGATCAGCTCGAGATGTGCTGGCAGGAGATGCGCACGCTGGGCGCGCGGCGCGTGGTGCCCGTAACGTACATCAACTCGGCCGCGGCCATCAAAGCTTTCTGCGGCGAGCACGGCGGCATCGTCTGCACGTCGAGCAACGCGGCGCGCGTGATGGAGTGGGCGTGGTCCGAGGGCGATCAAGTGCTCATGCTGCCGGACCAGCATCTCGGCCGGAACACCGCGTACCGCATGGGCGTGCCGCTCGATCAGATGGCCGTCTGGGATCCGGATCTGCCGTACGGCGGCCTCACGCGCGAAGCGTTCAGCCACGCGCGGCTGATCCTGTGGAAAGGCCACTGCAGCGTCCACACGCGCTTCAGCGTCAAGCAGATCGAGCAATTCCGTGCCGCCCATCCGGCGGGGAAGGTCATCGTGCATCCCGAGTGCACGTTCGACGTCATGCAGGCCGCCGACGATTGCGGATCGACAGAGCACATCATCCGCACCGTGAAGGCGAGTCCGGAAGGATCGGTCTGGGCGGTCGGGACGGAGATCCACCTCGTCAATCGCCTGGCGAAAGACGTCGCGCCCGCGCGCACGGTGATGACGCTCGACGCGCTCGGCTGCCTGTGCTCGACGATGTTCCGCGTGTCGCCGAATCACCTGTTGTGGGTCCTCGAAGGCCTCATCGACGAGGAGGTCCACAACCGGATCGTCGTGCCCGAGCCGACGAAGAGATTTGCGCGGGTTGCGTTGGATAGAATGCTGACAGCTATCTAACTTTCAGGAGTCCGCCATGGCCCATCAGTTGCCCGCTCTTCCGTACGACTTCGCGGCGCTCGAGCCGCACATCGACGCGCAGACGATGCAGATCCATCACGGGAAGCATCACGCGGCGTATGTGAACAACTTGAATGCGGCGCTCGAGAAGCACGCGGATTTACAGTCGAAGAGCGCCGAGGACCTCATCAAGAATCTCGGCGCGATTCCGGAAGACATCCGCGGCGCGGTGCGCAACAACGGCGGCGGTCACGTCAACCACACGATGTTCTGGCAGATCATGGGCCCGGGGAAGGGCGGCGCGCCGACCGGACCGATCGGCGACGCGATCAAGGGCGCGTTCGGCAGCTTCGAGACGTTCAAGGAACAGATGAACAAGGGCGGCGCCACCCGATTCGGCAGCGGCTGGGTCTGGCTCGTGTCAGCCGGCGGCAAGCTCGCGATCGAGAGCACCGCGAACCAGGACAATCCGATGTCAGACGGCAAGACGCCGATCTTCGGCATCGACGTCTGGGAGCACGCCTACTACCTCAAGTACCAGAATCGCCGGCCGGATTATCTGGCGGCGTGGTGGAACACGATCAATTGGGACGAAGTGAACAAGAGACTTCGCTGAGGGTTCGGCGGGTTCGACAGGTTCCGCGGGTTCAAGATCTCAGAAGAACTTGACGGTGACCACGGTCCCGGCGTCGACGCTCTCCACGTCCGACGGAATTTCGATGTAGCCGTCGGCGTTGGCCATGCTCGTGATGTCGCCGGACGCTTTGAACGCGGGCTCGGCGTGGCCGTTGGCGACGCGGACCGTGTAGAACTGATGACGACCCGCGGCTGAGACGACGCGTCGGGCGAGCGGCAGATCGATCGTGCGCGGCGTCCAGGCCGGGAGCCGCGCCATCTTCCTCAGGAACGGCACGACGAGCATGTACGCGTTCGACAGGCACGACGCCGGATAGCCCGGCATGCCGAAGAACGGCGTCTCGCCGACCCGCGCGAAGATCGTCGGCTTGCCGGGTTTGACCGCGATGCCGCGGAAGATCAGCTCGCCGCGGCGCGCGATCACGTCGAGGATCAAATCGCGATCGCCCACCGAGCTGCCGCCGGAAAACACCACCAGGTCTTCCTGCCGCGCCTGATCGATCCGCTCGACGAGCTCGTCGATGGTGTCGCCGGCCGTCGGCAGCGCGATCGCGCGGCCGCCGTGGCGCTCGACGATCGTCTGGAGCGTAAACCGGTTGATGTCGTAGATCTGTCCCGGCGCGAGCGGCGTGCCTGGCGGCACGATCTCGTCGCCGGTCGAGAGCAGCGCGACCGTCGGCCGCGCGAACACCTCGACGCGCGTCACGCCCGTGGCAGCGAGCGCGCCGATCCGGCTCGGGGTCAGCGCCTGGCCGGCAGCGACGACGGTGTCGCCCGCCGCGAGATCGGCGGCGCGGCGTCCGACGTTCTGCCGGGCCGTGACGCCGGTCCGGATCCGCACCACGTCGTCGTCGCGCGTCGTCTCTTCGACCATGACGACGGCGTCGGCGCCCGCTGGCATCGGGGCGCCGGTCGCGATCTCCATGCACTCGCCGGCGGCGAGCCCGCGTCCTGGCACGTGACCGCTGAACACGCGGTCCACGCACCGGAGCGTGCGCGGCGCCCCGGCGCTCGCCCCCGTCGTCTCCGCCGCAATCACCGCGTAGCCGTCCATCGCCGCCCGATCGAACGGCGGCACGTCCCCGGCGGCCCGCACGTCGGCTGCCACGACGCGGCCGTCGGCATCGACGAGCGGCAACGACTCGGTGCGATCGATCGGCCGCGCGGCATTCACGACCGTGCGCAGCGCGTCAGCGAAGTCGATCGTCGAGGTAATCGGTCTCATTCTTCGGTTGCCCAATAACCCAATGACCCAATAGCCCAATAGCCCAATTACGGATCGTGCCTGGTCAATTCCCGCACGATGTGCCCGAGCTCCGGCAAGATCAGCCGCTCCATCGCGAGCCGGACGGCGTGTTCCGATCCCGGCAGCACGAAGATGGCGCAGCCGCCGGCGACTCCGGCGGTCGCGCGCGACAGCATCGCGGCGGGCCCGATCTCGTGGAAGCTCAGCATCCGGAAGAGCTCGCCGAAGCCGTCGATCTGCTTGTCGAAGAGGGCCGTGACGGCCTCGTAGGTCGAATCGCGCTTCGAGATGCCGGTGCCGCCCGTCGTGATGATGACGCGCGCGGCCCGCCCGGCGATGGCCTCACGCAGGATCGCGGCGACGTCCGCCGGCTCGTCGCGGACCGTCCGCCGCGCGGTCACCGTGTGACCCGCCTGCTCGAGGAGCGCGGCGATGGCCTGGCCGCTCGTGTCGTTCTCGAGCGTGCGCGTGTCGCTGACCGTGAGGATCAGGCACGCGACCTGCGACGGCGACAGCGCGCGATGCTCGGCGACCGACACCCTGAAATCATACCGGGAGTATTTTTACGTTTTGCGTAAAATCACTCCCGGTATGATTTCCCCGTGCGCCACCTGAGGTTTGCCGTCCTGCTCGCGCTCTTCGTCGCCGCGGCGCCCGGTGGGCAGTCGCCCCTGCCCGCGACGATCGACAAACCCGCCGACAAGTGGGTCGAAGACACGCTGAAGAAGATGACGCTCGACGAGAAGATCGGGCAGCTGCTTGTGCCGGCCGTCGACTCGACGTATCTCTCGAGCGACACCGACGAGTTCGACAAGCTCGCCGCGAAGATCAAGAACCTGCACGTCGGCGGCTTTCACGTGTTCGGCGGCACGGAGCGCGCGCCCAGCGTGCTGCTCGATCCGAACTACGGCTCGGTGATTCTCGGCCAGCCGCTCGCCGCGGCGTCGATCCTGAACCGCCTCCAGGCGCTCTCGGCGCTGCCGCTGCTCAACACCGCGGACTTCGAGGCCGGCGTCGGCTTCCGCATCGCCGGCGCGACGGTCTTCCCGCGGCAGATGGCCGTCGGCGCGGCCGGCGACGAACAGCTGGCGTTCGAGGCCGCGCGCATTACCGCGATCGAGGCGCGCGCGATCGGCGTGCACGTGGACTTCTCGCCGCTCGCCGACGTCAACAACAACGCGCGCAATCCCGTCATCAACACGCGCAGCTTTGGCGAGCAGCCGGACGCGGTCGGCAAGCTGACGGCCGCCTACGTGCGCGGTCTGCACGCCGGCGGCATGCTGGCCACGCTCAAGCATTTTCCCGGCCACGGCGACACCGACGTCGACTCGCACCTCGGCCTGCCGATCATCACGCAGCCGCGCGAGCGGCTCGATCAGGTCGAGCTGCCGCCGTTCCGCGCGGGCATCGCGTCGGGCGCCGACGCGGTCATGACGGGTCACATCGAGCTGCCCGCGCTCGACAACAGCGAGTTCAGTCCCGCCAGCCTCAGCAATCCCATCGTCACGGGCCTGCTCCGCGGCGAGATGAAGTTCGAGGGTCTCGTCTACACGGACTCGATGGGCATGGACGCGGTCTCGCGCAAGCTTTCGCCGGGCGATGCCGCGGTCCGCGCGATCAAAGCCGGCAACGACGTCATTCTGAATTCGCCAGATGATTCGGCGGCGTTTGCGGCGATCAAGGCCGCGGTCGAACGCGGCGACCTCCAGGCGACGCAGATCGATCAATCGGTGCGGCGCATTCTGAGAGCGAAGGCGCGGCTCGATCTGCACCGCGTCCGTTTCGTCTCGCTCGACGAGGTGCCGCGCCAGGTCGGCGGCCGCCAGCACGCGCTCGTCGCCCAGGACGTGAGCAAGAAAGCGATCACGCTCCTGCGCGACGATCGCAACCAGGTGCCGATGCGCGCGCCCCGCGAATCGTCTGTCCTGTACCTCTCCGTGCTGGACTATCCGTCCGGCTGGCGGATCGCGGCGCCGAGCCGGACGATGATCCCGGAGCTGCGCCAGCGCTGGCCGAATCTCACCGCGATCGAGCTCTCGGATCGATCGACGTCCGATCAGATCGATCTCGTCCGCGCCTCTGCAACGCGGTACGACGCGATCGTCGCGGGCGTGTTCGTGCGCGCGGCCTCGTCGAGCGGCCGCATGGATCTGCCGGCGCCGCTCGCGAAACTCTTGACGGATCTCGCGCGGGCGACCGCCCGCACGCCCAAGCCGTTCGTGACGATCTTTTTCGGCAATCCCTACGCGGTGCTCGCCGCGCCCGATCTGCCTGCTGTGCTTGTCACCTACGACATCTACGATCTGGCCGAAGCCTCTGCCGCGCGCGCGCTGGCCGGCGACGCGCCGATTACGGGCAAGCTGCCGATCGCGCTGCCGGGGATGTTCGAAGCTGGCTGGGGGATCGTCAGGTGAGAGGAGAAGTCCGGCGAACTGAGAAGTCCGGCGAACTGAGAAGTCCGGGTGGAGCGGGAAGTCCGGGTGGGGCAGAGGAAGTCCCCCGGTGGCTGCTGAAGTCGTCCTTGATATAATCACGTGTTCGCGCGCCCTTAGCTCAGTTGGATAGAGCGTCTGGCTACGAACCAGGAGGTCGCAGGTTCGAGTCCTGCAGGGCGCGCCAATGTTTTCAACAACTTACGGGTTCCACGCCGCCTGGCGTGTGAACAATTGTGAACAACTCGCTTCCGACCCTGTCCGCCGCGGCCCGTAGAGAGCCGTCGAGGACCTGCGCGTAGACATTCAGCGTCGTATCGACGTTGGCGTGTCCCATGAGCTGGGCGATGACCTTGCCGGGCACGCCCTTGTCATGCGACCACGACGAGTACGTGCGCCGGAACGTCAGCCAGGTTGCCCGCGGCAGCTTCAGCCGATCGCACGCCGGAAAGATCGCCCGCCGCAGGATGTTGTTCGGCACGATCGGCATGCCCGATCGCGTCGAGAACATCAGCTGATTCGGATCGACTGTCCTGCCTTGTCGCCAGCGCGAGATCAGCGCTAGT
Source organism: Vicinamibacterales bacterium (assembly GCA_035279905.1). GTDB lineage: Bacteria > Acidobacteriota > Vicinamibacteria > Vicinamibacterales > SCN-69-37 > DATEGZ01. The sequence goes on along the minus strand of DATEGZ010000079.1, from coordinate 6,488 downwards.
GCCGTCGATGAGAGCGGAATCTGTCGGACGCCAGCCTCGGTCTTCGGTGTGCTGAACGTGCCGTCGTAGACCGCCTCTCGAACGGTGAGGGTACTCGCCGTTTCGTCTACATCGCGCCATCGCAGAGCAAACACTTCGCCTCGCCGGAGGCCCGCCAGTATGGCGAGTCCCGCCATCGTTCTCGCGAGCAGCGGGAGCGCCTCGAGCAACGCCGTCGCCTGCGCCGTCGTCAGTGCCCACTTCGGACGCACCGTGCGGAGCTTCGGAAGATCGACGCCGCGCGCGGGATTCTCCTCGACGTGTCCCCACTTGGCTGCCGTTCGAAGTACCGCGCTGAGCACATCGTGAATGTGGTCGATGGACTTGGGCGCGTACTCCTCGTGAACCAGGTGAGCGACGTAGGCCTGAATCTCCTGACGCGTGAGCTCGAACAGGCGCGTGTTGCCGAACCGTGGCAACAAGTGCTTGTGCAGGATGTAACGACGATTTTTCTGCGTCGAGTACTTGTACATCGGCAGCACCGAGGACTCCCACTGACCTGCGAGCGTAGCGAATGTCACCTGCGAACGTGTCGGTCGCTTGCCGCCAGCTGCTGCCAGCCTTCGCGCGAGCGCGTCTGATGCCTCGCGACGAGAGACCGGGCCGAGCGTTTCGTAGCGCAGCACCTGGCGTGTTGTGCCGTCGGGAGCGATCTCGCGTTCCCGCCAGCGAATTGCCCACCCCCTTCCTCGCTTGAACAACGAACCACTTCCGTACTGACGTTTTCTGTGAGCCATCCGAGGTCCCTTCCCTTCCCTCGTTGGCTCTTCGGGGTTTAGCTTCCCCCCGATTCTAACGCGTGATCGGACATCGATCATTCCTACCGACCTTGCTCGTCGAGGAACGCGCGCACCGCACTGGCCTCGAAGCGGACATACTTGCCGATCTTGAGATGCGGCAGACGCGCACCTCGTGGTGTGCCGCGTCGACGCGTGTGCTCGTATACCCAGGTTCGGCTCACCTTGAGCCACGCCGCGACATCGTCGACCGTGAGCAGTTCATCAAGGGAATGTGGCTGCCGTGTGGTTTCAGTCATGGCACCTTCCTTGGCTCTGGCAATGCACCGTCGATGGCGAGGCCGCGTGTTGATTCGAGCCCGGTCGCGGACTTGAGAGTGGCCATCACGCATGAGCCGGTCCGGGCTGGACCGAGGATCCGTCAAGGCCGACAGCCGCAAGGCGGCCGGAGCGCAGCGACGGGCCTTGACGGATCCGAGGCCAGCCCGACAATTGGACGCGTGATGGCCACGCGCACGGACGACGTCGTGACGACGCGTGATCGCTCTCTAGCGTCACGGAGGTGACACGGACGGGGCGAAGGGGAGAGCGACCCCGCTTGGGGGCGGCCGAGCGGCGCGCCTGCGCGCCGGTCACGGCCGGCCCGACTCGGCGGGGTCGCTCTCCCCTTCGCCCCGTCTCCGGGGACGTCCACGGACGGCGCAGTTCGCCGCCGTGAGGTGGGCGGCCGATTCGTCGTCCGGCGTTCGTCGTCCGTGGATATTGCAAGGAGTTCCTCCTGATCTCGTGGGTTCTGTCGGCGCCGTCGCACGGCGCCATGCGCGCCAGCGCGATAGCCACCGTGCCCGCCATCGTTGTGCGATGACGGTGGCGTCTCAGCTCACGCCGGCACGCGTGCCGAACCGGTCGTAGCGAATCGGCAACTCCTGCGTCCGCAACGTCCCGCGACCCTCAGCCAAGGCGGAGCTGAGCGAGTCGCCGGGCCGTCTGTGGAGCGCCGACCGTCCCTGGGTTTTCCAGCGCTCAAAGAGTGACTGGAACTCCATGGCAGCGAACCGCTGCTTGGCGGCGCGCCACTCACTCGCCACCCGATTGATGTCGCCGGTCAGGAAGGAGTAGTCGTCGCGTTCCGTCGCTTCTAATCGCGTGAAATAGGTCTGCAGCGCTTCAATCTCCCCAGGGGCGTGTCTTCGGTCCCGTTCTGCCGCGACGCGAAGCAAGGCCGCTGAACAGGCCGCGAGACCGCGCACGTGCCGTGGCGCGACCGCCACGATTTGCCAGCGTGGCAGGTGGTCGATGAGGGCGAGGTGGTCTTCAAGGAACTGCCCGAACAGGACGCCGCGCGGCTCAGTGACGAGGAAGACGAGGGTCACGGTCGGGGGATCGCCACTCACCAAGATCGGCAGCTTGTGGACGAAGAACCGTGTCGTGGACGGCGCCGTGCGGTCACGTCCGAGGTACTGCCGTCGCGGCAAGTCGGCCAATGACAGCCCCATCTGCGCCGTGAAGAAGGCGACCTTGTCGGCTTCCGTGGCGTACCAGTCGGCCGTGGGCTGCTCAAGGATGTAGTCGAACAGCATCAGCTTCCGGGCGATAAGCGCGGCGCTGGTCCGGCGGCGGTTGCGGTTGTCGTCCTGGTCGATGGCGGCGTAGATCCGGGAGGCGTGTAGGTGATAGACATGACCGCGATCGCGCCGGAAGGTTAGCCGCTTGGCCAACTTACGGATGACGAGACGATCCAGGAAGTCGCGCACGCCGGCGCCGTACGCGAGGCCGGTGAAGGCCGTGTAGTGTCGTCGCAGACAGAAGCCGCTGTGGAGCGCCACGGTCACCAGGAAGCGCGTCTGCCGCTCGCCGAATCCCAGGTCCTCGAGCGCCCGCACCCGGTCGTCGAAGGTCACGAGAGATCTCGGGTGTGCCGCGGGTCAAACGGCGCGCCGCCGCTCTTGCTGTTCCCGCCATGGCACGAGAAGCCGGCTTTGCCGGCGCGTTGGCCGCGCGAGTAGTGCTCGGTCAGGACTTCGACGTCGCGATGCTCGAGGCGTCCATCGAGTTCGTACTCAATGCGGACGTCGGGAAACACGACGTGGCCACGGTGCACCGGCAGGTCGTGCGATTCGGCGAACTCGCGGCGCTCCAGGAACGCGTGGCCGTCGTCCCGACGATCGTCTCGATGAAGAAAGGTCTGGTAGTCGCGCTTGAGTTCGTAGTCGAGCACGACGCGAGTCACGCGTCCGCCGGCGCGTTCGATCCGTGCCGCTTCCTCTCGATAGGCGTCATAGATCCGCGCGTCGTGCGCCAGCTCGCGCGGCTTCACGATGCCCGCGTAGTACGCCTGCCGGGAGCCATTGGACCGCGCTGGTGTGTGCGCATCGAGCAGGTCCTTGGCGTCCCTGGTCAGCGCGACGACCTGCCGCGAGCCGTCGCGATCGGTGATCGTCTCGTGCACCAGCAGTCCTTGCTGGCTCAAGTGTCGCCAGTCCCCGTGCCGCACGTCCGGGCCGTGTGCGCCGCCCTCGATCGAGTCAGGCGACACCACGCGAAACGCGCCGACGGTCTGGAGCGCGCGGGTTTCGGATCCGTTGAGCGAGTAGGCGCGCCCGCGGAACTCGACGATTTCGCGCACCTCGCCGCGGGGCAAGGTTACTTCAGGCGCACGCTCGTTCTGCTCGCGCGCCTGGGAGCGCGATGGGGCGTCGCGCTCCGGCGCGCGCTCGATGAGGTCCGCTCGGTCATCGTCGCGCCCGCCTCTAGACATCTGGTGACACCTGGAGAGCGAACGTATCAACTGAGCGGGCAGGCCGTCGGTCGTCGAGCCGACACTGTCGGCAAGACGACCATCTAAAAAGAGGGCTCAGACAGGCGCCTGCCCTGCCTGGCGGATGGCAAAGGCGCCCGGGCGATGCCCTCATCTCTATGAACGCTGTTTCTAGTAGAAACCTTACCGACGGTCCGTCGCTGCGTGCAGACCTAGCTCTCGGCCGCAAGCCAACGTTGCCGTCGACTGTCAGATTCTCACCGGCACAAATGTCGAATTCACGCCCGCTAGTAACAACGAATTCAGTGCTTCGACTGCCTTGAATCACCGACAAGCACCTGCCGGTCACAATCTGCTGGCGCCTGATCTGCGAGCAATCTAGTGCGATTCAGCGCTAGAATTGTGCGTACACGTGGAACTCTCTGGAGGGGCCAATGACCTCCCTCATCCTCTTGTTTTCGATTGCCAGTTTGATCAGCCAACCGGACGGAAAGTTGCCGAATTTCTCTGGAACGTGGACGGAGATTCCAGGAACGTCGCAACCCGCGGGCATGCCGCCACTGACGCCAATTACTATCCGACAGGATTCAGGCAACGTGACGGTCTTGGACAGCTCAAATGAACAGGCCACGTACCGCCTGGACGGTTCGGAGACGCAGAACAAGAAGCGGCTCGGCCAACCCGAGATGCGTTCCGTGACTTCGACTGCTCGGTGGGCCGGTTCAAGACTTATCCTCACCGATCGATCGGAGCTGTGGAAGCGAGAGACAACCTATTCCTTCCGCGAGGATGGTTCTGGTGATCTCGTCGTTACGTTAACGCTTACCGGCCTCTACGAGCGATCAGGTGCGCTAACCGTGGGAAGTATTGGCCCGAATACTAGATACTACCGAAAGAAGTCCGGAATCTAAGCGCAGCTTGGATGAGCGGGTCCACCCTACACGCAATCACTTGGATCGCAGGTGCAGATCGTGCACGGTCGTTTGACCGTCTACAACACTAACCGGGACGCCCATCGGAGCGATTGCAGCAAGGAACTCGGTACCTTGCCATTCCGGGGTCAGAGAGCCGACAAGGGCGGCAAGCCAGTACTCGCCCGCTGGCAGATCGACAAAAGCAAAGGTTCCGTCTGACGAGAGTCCCGCGGACTTGATGCGCCGAGAGCGAGGCCGCCAAAGGGTGCGGTCTGATGGAAATACAACTACTTCATAGCCGGCCGCTAGATCACCCGTCGCGGTGATCACTCGGCCTCTTAACTCAGTGTGTCGGTCCGTAACGATCACCGCGATCGAAATGCTCGGACCGCCAAGAGTAATCTCGAGGGCGTCGTCCAGAGTGTCCAGGCCTTCGACCATTGCCGAACGCATGTGCCAGCCGGTGGTGGGAGTGATGCATTCGATCCTGTATCTTCCTGGCGGCTGTCGTCCAAGACCGAAGGTGCCATTTGCCTGAACTGCGGAGGGACGAAGAGTAGCAAACGAACTCCCTATCCGCGTCGAACCGTCGACCACGCCTGAAGGCGCAGTCTCAAGTGGTGAGAGCCTGATCTGAAACTGCGTTGGATCAACAACCAAGTTTGCCGGTGACTTGTCAAAGGTGACATGACCAAAAACTTCAGGCCCGGGCAGCATGTTGATAGTCACTCCGGAAACGTCCTCGCCATTCATGTCAAGATCCGTGAGGCCGTACAACACCTCTTGTGAGACGGACCGACTGCCGATCTTGATTGTGCGGGCCAGGATTCGGTACCTACCGGGAACCAACTTGGCCTCAACTGGTCGATGCAACGATAGAGGCGAGCATATCAGCAGGGGTTTGCCACTTCAGCGTTTTGCGCGGCCGTTCGTTGAGCTCGCGGGCCACGCGATTCAACGCGGCTTGAGAGATCGTCGTGAAATCCGTGCCGCGGGGAAAGTACTGGCGGAGCAGGCCATTGGTGTTTTCGTTCGAGCCGCGCTGCCACGGGCTGTGCGGATCGCAGAAATAGACTTGGACGTCCGTGGCAATCGTGAACGCGCGGTGCGCCGCCAACTCCCGCCCGCGATCCCACGTCAGGGAGCGGCGCAACGTTCGCGGGAGAGTGCGGACGTGCCGCGCGAGCGCGCGCGCGACCTCCGGGGCTTCTTTCGTCGGCAGGCGCACGAGCATCACGTAGCGAGACTGGCGCTCGACCAACGTCGCGATCTGCGAGTGGATCGTGCCGGTGAGCAAGTCGCCTTCCCAGTGCCCGGGGACCGCGCGTGCCTGCACGCTGGCCGGGCGCGCCGCGATCGACACGGCCTCGGCGAGCGGGCCCGTCGCGCCGACGGGGGGCACGCGCGGCCGGCGTCGGGAACGCGGGCGGCGCAAATGCCGCAGCAATTCGCGTTTGAAGACGCCCCGACTTTGGACGTACAGCGTGCGATAGATCGTTTCGTGTGACACCTGCATCGTCTGGGTGTCAGGGTATGTCCGCCGGAGCCAGGCCGCAATCTGCTCCGGCGACCACGCGCGCGTCAGCAGCCGAGTCACCACACGGCACAGCCGCGGTTGCCGCGCCAACCAACAGCGTTTGGGCCGTCGGGCGCGTCGCCACGCGGCCGCGTCCGCCACGCTCGCGCGATACGCCCCAGGGCCCCCGTGGCGTCGAATTTCGCGACTAATGGTCGAGGGCGCGCGGCCCAGTTGCGCGGCCAGGCTCCGCAGCGATTGGCCCGCCGCCAGCCCACGCGAAATCTCCTCGCGCTCCTCGGTGCGGAGCACCCGCGGTGCGCGGCGACGCGGCGGCGGGGCGATGCCGCCGGTCCGTTGTAAGGTCTTGGAGATCGTGACGTGGCTGACCTGCAGCGCGCGCGCAATCGCCGCTTGGACTTCACCTCGCTGGTGTCGTATCCAGATGTCTGCGCGCGCCGGTACCGTCAGTCGCCCCATGACCAGATCCTCCGTCATGTTGCGCCGACCGGTTGAGTACGCCC
>DATEGZ010000078.1:0-12784 GCA_035279905.1 Vicinamibacterales bacterium | reverse complement strand
CTCGTCGCGCGCGGCCGCCCGGCGGCCTCGATCCTGACCGTGGCCGCCGACGTCGCGACGCCCGACGGCGCCGAACGCGTCGTTCGCGCCGCGCTCGACGCGTTCGGCCGCATCGACGTCCTCGTCAACAACGTCGCGCAGGCCGGCGGTCGCGACATCGTCTCCACGCCCGACGCCGAGTGGCAGGGCGCGATCGATCAGACGCTCTTTCCCGCCATCCGCATGTCGCGCCTGGTCGTGCCGCACATGCGCACGCAGGGCGGTGGCGTGATTCTCATGATCGCCTCGATCTACGGCCGCGAGGCCGGCGGCCGCATGACCTACAACGCCGTGAAGGCCGCCCAGATCAGCCTCGCGAAGTCGATGGCGCAACAGCTCGCCGGCGACAACATCCGCGTCAACAGCGTCGCCCCCGGGTCGATCCTCTTCGAGGGCGGATCGTGGTGGAAGCGCCAGCAGGCGGAACCCGCGGGCACCGCGGAGTTCGTGCGGCGCGAGATTCCCTTCGGACGCTTCGGCCGTCCCGAGGAAGTCGGGGCGCTCGTCGCGTTTCTCGCCTCGCCGCGCGCGAGCTGGATCACCGGCGCGTGCGTGACCGTCGACGGCGGTCAGTCGAGGTCGAATATCTGATGGCCGACATCATCCAGTCGCTCGCCGACACGCTGTTCATGCCCTACGTCGTGGGCGTGTTGCTGGCCGTCGGCCTCTTTCTCACGCTGCGACTTGGCATCGTCCAGCTCCGCCGGCTGCCGGAAGCGCTGCGCACGATGCTGGCCGCGCAATCTTCCGGCGCCACAGGCGTCCTCTCGCCGTTCCAGGCGTTCATGACGGCGCTCGGCGCCTCAATCGGCACCGGCAACATCGCCGGCGTCGCCACCGCCATCATCTCCGGCGGTCCCGGCGCGCTCTTCTGGATCTGGGTCTACGGCTTTCTTGCGACGGCGATCAAGTTCTCCGAGGCTGTACTCGGCGTGCGCTTTCGCCAGACGCAGGGCGCCACGATCCAGTCCGGCCCGATGTACTACCTGCGCGACGGCTTGAAGTCGCCCGCGCTCGCGTGGATCTACGCGCTCGTCGCCGGCGTCGCCGCGCTGACGACGACCCCGTTCACGCAGCCGAATTCGATCGCGATCGCGCTCAACAGCGTGTTCGGCATGCAGACGTGGGTCGCCGGCATCATCATCGCCGTGCTGACGTGGGCCGTCATCATCGGCGGCATCAAGTCCATCGGGCGAGCCGCCGAGAAGCTTGCGCCGCTGAAGGTTGCGCTGTACATCATCGGCGGCGTGACGGTGATCATCTCGTTCGCGAGCCGGCTGCCGCACGTGCTGTCGATGGTCGTGCACGAGGCGCTCACGACGCGGTCGGTCATGGGCTTCGGGATGTTTCTCGCGATGCGCTACGGGATCGCGCGCGGCATCTACGCGAACGAAGCCGGCTACGGCACGGCGGCCGTCGCGTACGGCACCGCGCGGACCACGCAACCAACGCAGCAGGGGCTGCAGGCTGTCATGGAGACGTTCATCGTCTCGTTCGTCACGGCGACGATCAGCGCGATGACGATCCTCGTGAGCGGCGTCGCGGAGCAGTCGATCGCGGCGAAACACGCCGGCTCCGCCTTCGTGACCAGCACGGCCGCGGTCGCGAGCGCGTTCAACGCCGCCGTGCCGACCGTCGGCGGCTGGACCGTCGCGTTCTGCGCGTTTCTCTTCGGCTACACGACGCTCATCGGCTGGGCGTACTACGGGGAGCAGTTCCTCGAGTACATCCTCGGCCGAAAAGTCACGCTGCCGTATCGATGGATCTACTGCCTGCTCATCCCGTTTGGCGCGGTGCTCAAGCCGGACGTCGTCTGGGCCTGGGGCGATCTCATGAACGCGCTCCAGGTTTTTCCGAACGTCATCGGGCTGATCGGTTTGAGCGGCCTGGCCGCCACGTACGCGCGGGCGCGACTGGAGTCGCCGCGCGCGTGACGCGCCGCCTCCTCGCGGTGCTGGCCGTGCTGCTGCTCGTCGCCGGTCTTCAACTGACGAGGATTCGCACCTGGCGTGTGCTCCGCTGGTACGGCGTCGTGGCGGCCGTTGTGCTCGCGACGCTCGTCGCCGTGGGCGTCGTCGTGCTCGTCCGCGATCATTTCCGCCAGCGGTAGCCGATCGATCGTCATGCCTTCACGATCGCTCGTTCGCTTCGCCTGGCTCTCCATCGCCGCCGCCATCGTCACGATGGCGCTCAAGGCCGCTGCGTACGTGCTCACGGGATCGGTCGGTTTCATGTCCGACGCGATCGAATCGCTGGTGAACCTGGTGGGCGCGGTGATGGCGCTCTCGATGCTCACCGTGGCGTCGCGCCCCGCCGACGAGGAGCACCGATACGGGCACGGCAAGGCCGAGTACTTCTCGAGCTTCTTCGAGGGATCGCTGATCTTCGCCGCGGCGGTCGGCATCGGCATCGCGGCCGTCGAGCGGCTGTTTCAACCGCGGCCTCTCGAGCAGATCGGCCTCGGAATCGGCGTGTCGATCGCGGCGTCGGCGGTCAATCTCGCCGCGGCCCTCGTCATTTTGCGGGCGGGACGCCGGCATCAATCGATTTCGCTCGAGGCCAACGCGAGACACCTGCTGACCGACGTCTGGACGTCGGCCGGCGTCATCGCCGGCATCGGCGCGGTGGCGCTGACCGGCTGGCACGTGATCGATCCGATCATCGCGCTCGCGGTCGCCGCCAACATCGTCTACACCGGCGTCGGCATCGTCCGCTCGTCGGTGTCAGGGCTCATGGACTCCGCGCTGCCCGAGGCCGACGAGCGCCGCGTGCAGGCCGTGCTCGATGGCTACGCGACGGACGGCGTGCAGTTCCACGCGCTCCGTACGCGGCAGGCGGGCGCGCGGCGGTTCGTGTCCGTGCACGTGCTCGTGCCGGGGCAGTGGACGGTGCAGCGCGGCCATCACCTGCTCGAGCGAATCGAAGCTGATGTCCGCCAGGCGCTGCCGGGCGTCACGGTCTTCACGCACCTCGAGTCGCTCGACGATCCGGCGTCGTGGGACGATGTGACGCTGGATCGCGAGAAGTTCTAGGGCGCATCTACTTCAGCCAACCGCTTCTCGAGGAATCTCCGTTCCGGTCCTTGCCGCGCGAGCGTGAGCGCGTGCGCGTAGGCGGCGCGCGCGTCTTCGCGCCGGCCCAGGCGGCGGCAGAGCTCGGCCTTGGCGGAGTAAGCGAAGTGGTAGTCGGTGAGATCGCCGCGATCGAGAATCGCGTCGATCAACCGCACGCCGGCGTCGGGCCCATCGAGCATCGCGATCGCCGCCGCGCGGTTGAGCTCGATCACCGGCGACGGGTCGATTCTGGCGAGGACGTCGTAGAGGCCGACGATCTGCCGCCAGTCGGTGTCGGCCGCGCGCGGCGCTTCGGTGTGGACGGCGGCGATCGCGGCCTGCAGCGCGTACGGGCCGACGCGATGCGACGACAGCGCGCGCTCGACGAGCGCGGCGCCTTCCGCGATCTGCGCGCGATTCCAAAGCGTGCGATCCTGATCGTCGAGCAGCACGAGATCGCCGTCGGGTGACGTGCGCGCGGCGCGCCGGGCGTCGTGCAGCAGCATCAGCGCGAGCAGCCCGAGCGCCTCGGGCTCGGGCAGCAGATCGACGAGCAGGCGTCCCAGCCGAATCGCTTCGTCGCCGAGATCGCGCCGTGTCAGCGAATCGCCGGCGGACGCGGAGTAGCCCTCGTTGAACACGAGGTAGATAACGTGCAGGACGGCGTCGAGCCGATCGGGCAGATCGGCGCGCGCCGGCACCTGATACGGAATCCGCGCGTCGCGGATCTTGGCCTTCGCGCGCACGATCCGCTGCGCGATCGTGGGCGGCGAGGTCAGGAACGCTCGCGCGATTTCTTCGGTCGCGAGCCCGCACACCTCGCGCAGCGTCAGCGCGATCCGCGCGTCGGCCGTCAGCGCCGGGTGACAGCACGTGAAGATCAGGCGCAGCCGATCGTCATCGACGCCCTCGTCGAGCTCGAGCTCCGGTGGCGCGGCTTCCAGCTGGTCGGCCAGCGATCCGAGCACGGCGTCGAATCGCGCGCGGCGGCGCAGGCGATCGATCGCCTTGAACCGGCCGGTCGACACGAGCCAGGCGCGCGGCTGGTCCGGCAGCCCGTCGATCGGCCACCGGTCCAGCGCCGCGGTAAACGCGTCGTGCAGCGCCTCCTCGGCGAGATCGAAATCACCGAGGAGGCGAATCAGCGTCGCGAGCACGCGCCGCGAGTCGGATCGATAGATCGTCTCGATCCCGGCCCGGACGCGTGCTCCCGGGTCTTCGGCGGTCACGACGGGCGATCGAACTCCATGATCGGCCGCACTTCGATCGAGCCGATCTTCGCGGACGGGATCTTCGAGGCGATCTGGATCGCGTCGTTCAAGTCGCGCGCGTTGATCAGGTAGTAGCCGCCGAGCTGTTCCTTCGTCTCGGCAAACGGCCCGTCGGTGGAGGAGACCTTGCCGTTGCGCACGCGCACGGTTGTCGCGGCCTGCGTCGGCTGCAGAGCCTCGCCGCCGATGTAGTGGCCGCTCTTCTTCACGCCCTCGGTGAAGGCGAAGTATTCGCCCATCATCGCGTCGGCTTCGGCCTTGGCCATCTTCGTCCACTTGCTCTCGTCGTCGTAAATCAGGCACAGGTATCTCACGGTCGTGCTCCTTGGGTTCGACACGCGTTCGTGCGTGCACCAGTTAGTCGCTCGGCGCCGCCGAAATCGACACTACCATACGCTTTCGCCTCTTGATCGCCCGCGGGGCGAGCGGTACTATTCGGACCGCTGATGCTCTCGCTTCCAGCCCTGCCCTCCGACAAGGACCAGTCGCTCACGGTGGCCTTGTCGCCGCTCCTGGCCGAATACGAGGCGGCTCACCCCCACGTCACCGCCGTGCGGCGCCTGGAGGCCGTGGCGGCGCAATACGCGCCGTTTCCCGAGGGGCTCGATCCGCGGCTGGCCCAGGCCCTTCGGACCCGGGGCATCGAGCAGCTCTACACGCACCAGGCCGAGGCGATCGCCCATGCGCTCGCCGGCCGCCATGCGGTGATCGTGACGCCGACGGCGTCGGGCAAAACGCTCTGCTACAACGCGCCGGTGCTGCAGAGCATCCTCGCCGACTCGTCGTCGCGGGCGTTGTATCTGTTTCCGACGAAGGCGCTCGCGCAGGATCAGCTGGCGGAGCTTCACCAGCTGGCCGAGCTCGTGGGCAGCGAGGGCGGTGGCGAGATTGGCGTGTTCACGTATGACGGCGACACGCCGCAGGACGCGCGGCGCGCGGTGCGGGCGCGCGCGCACGTCGTCCTGAGCAATCCCGACATGCTGCACTCGGGGATCCTGCCGCACCATCCGCGCTGGGCCAAGCTCTTCGAGAATCTGAAGTTCGTCGTCATCGACGAGCTGCACGCGTATCGCGGCGTCTTCGGCAGCCACCTCGGCAACATCGTCCGGCGGCTGCAGCGGATCTGCCGGCACTACGGATCGAATCCGACGTTCATCTGCTCGTCGGCCACGATTGCGAATCCGCGCGAGCTGGCCGAACGGCTCGTCGGCGCGCCGTTCGAGGAAGTGCAGAAGAGCGGGGCGCCGCGCGGCGAGAAGTTCTTTCTCTTCGTCAACCCGCCGGTCGTCAACGCGCAGCTGGGCATCCGCCGGTCGTATCTCGCCGAATCGCGGCGTGTCGCGATCGAGTTCCTCAAGCGCGGCCTGCAGGCGATCGTCTTCGCGCAGAGCCGGCTCTCGACCGAGTTGCTGACGACGTATTTGAAGGAAGCGTTTGCGGGTCCGCCCGGAGCGAGCGACGTGATTCGCGGGTATCGCGGCGGGTATCTGCCGCTGCGCCGCCGCGAGATCGAGCGCGGGCTGCGCAGCGGGGACGTGCGCTGTGTCGTCTCGACCAACGCGCTCGAGCTCGGCATCGACATCGGCGCGCTCGACGTCGCGGTGATGGCGGGTTATCCGGGATCGATTGCCGCGACCTGGCAGCGCGCGGGACGCGCGGGGCGCCGCTCCGGACGATCGGCGGCGGTGCTGGTTGCGTCCAGCGCGCCAATCGATCAGTTCGTCGTCCGCAATCCCGAGTATTTCTTCGGCGCGTCGCCCGAGCACGCGCTCGTCAATCCGGACAACCTGCACATTCTGCTCGACCACGTGAAGTGCGCGGCGTTCGAACTGCCGTTCACGGCGGCCGACGCGTTCGGGTCGATCAACGTGCAGGAGATCCTCGCGGTGCTCGCCGAAGAGGGCTTCGTGCACCTGGTCGACGGCACGTGGCAGTGGACGCAGGAATCCTATCCGGCCAATGCCGTCAGCCTGCGATCCGTCACGTCCGACAACTTCGTGGTCGTCGACATCACGAACGACGAGCGCGTGATCGGCGAGACGGATTTCACGAGCGGCCCATCCACGCTGCACGAGAAGGCGATCTACATCGTCGAGGGCCAGCTCTTCCAGGTCGAGCGATTGGACTTCGACGGGCGCAAGGCGTTTGTGCGCGCGGTCGAGTGCGACTACTACACGGACGCGATCACGCACACGAAGGTCACGATTTTAGAGACGTTCAGTCAGGCACCAGGCACTGGGCATCAGGCACCAGCGAGTGACACGCACGCCGTGGCTAGTGCCCAAGGCCTGGCGCCTGGTGCCTACGCGAATCACGGCGAAGTCCACGTGGTGTCCCGCGTGGTGGGCTTCAAGAAGATCAAGTTCTACACGAACGAGAACGTCGGATCGGGCGAGCTCGAGCTGCCCGAGCAGCAGATGCACACCTCGTCCTACTGGCTGACGATTCCGCGCGACGTGCTCGCGGCGCTGCCCGACAGCACGGCGGACAAACGGGACGGGGTCGTCGGGCTCGCGTATGCGATGCACAACATCGCGCCGATGCTGCTGATGTGCGATCGCCACGATCTCGGGTTGTCGGTGGACGGCGTGAATCTCGAGGGCGGGGCGCGGCTGGGCGGGACGAAGCGCGGCGGCAAGCCCGAGGCGATCGCGGCCGAGCCGATCATCTTCCTGTTCGACAACTATCCCGGCGGCATTGGCCTCAGCGAGCCGCTGTACTCGCTGCACGAAGATCTGCTCGCGCGCACGCGTGAGCTGATCGACACGTGCCCGTGCGAATCGGGCTGCCCGTCGTGCGTCGGCCCGGAGGGCGCGACGGGCCCGCTCGCCAAGTCGGTGGCGTCGCGGCTGCTCAAGGCGCTGGTCGCGGCACGAGCCGCGGCCTGATCGACCATGCGTGATCTCGCCGCTCGGCTGCGCAGCATCGTCAAGCAGGACGCGGATCGCGCGCGCGCGACGGGCGAGCCCGCCCCATTCCGCGAGCTCACCTACGTGCCCGATCTCGACGGAGGCCGCGACGTCGGCCGCACGGCCGCGGATCTTGGCGGCGTCGTCCACTCGCAAGCCTCGAGCTCGTGCGTCGCGATTGACCGCGTGTGGCCGGCCGACGCGTGGCACGGGCGCAAGCAGATCCAGACGTGCGCGCTCGACGCGGCGTTGCCGATCTCTCTTTACGATCCGCGCCTCGCCGCGCATGCCGCCTGGGCGGATCGCGTCGTGTTCTTCGACGTCGAGACGACCGGGCTCAGCGGCGGCGCGGGCACGCTCGCCTTCGTCGCGGGCTGCGGTTGGTTCGAAGACGAGAGCTTTCGGGTTCGACAGTTTTTTCTGAGCGGGCCGGCCGATGAGCGCGCGATGCTGGACGCGCTCGCGGAGGTGTTTGGCGCGGCGTCGCTCCTCGTCACGTTCAACGGCCGCTCGTTCGACGTGCCGGTGATGGAGATGCGATGGGCGTTTCATCGCCTGGACGCGCCGACCGAGGCGCTGCCGCACTTCGACATGTTGCCGCCGGCGCGGCGGTTGTGGGGCGGCGGCGAATCCGACTGCAGCTTGTCGTCGCTCGAGCGCTCGCTCTTCGGTGTGCGCCGCTACGGCGACGTGCCCGGCTTCGAGATTCCGACGCGGTACTTCCAGTTCCTGCGGACGGGAGATGTCGGGGCGATTGAGGGCGTGCTGGAACACAACCGGCAGGACGTGGTCTCGCTCGCCGCGGTCACCGCGCACGCGCTGGCGATCGCGCGCGATGGCGCGGAGGCGTGCGACTCACCGGGTGAGCAACTCGCGCTCGGCCGGCTCTACGAGCGGGTGGGGGATGCGGCACGAGCCGCCGGCGCGTACGAGCTGGCCGCCGCCGCGAGCGATCGCGCGGTCCGCCGCCAGGCGCTCGCGGGGCTCGCGGTGTTGCGGCGGCGCGAGCATCGATACGACGAAGCCGCGGCCGCATGGCAGGACGTGCTGGATCTGTCGATGCTGGAGCCGGCGTCGCCGCTCACGCGACGGGCCGCCGAGGCGCTCGCGATTCATCACGAGCATCGCGCGCGCGATCTGGACACCGCGCGCCGCTTCGCCGAGACCCTCAACGCGCGCGCCACGGGCCGGCTGGCGTCGGATACAAGACGCCGGTTGACTCGATTGGATCGAAAGCTTGCCCGGCGGGAGAACAGGAACCTGTTAACTTAAAACTTAGAACTCAAAACTTGGAACTGGAGACCGAGACGCCGAACACTCCGAAGTTCTAAGTTTTAAGTTTTCAGTTCTAAGTTTCCCTACGCGTTTGCTTGCTTCTTCGCGGGCTTGGCCGCCTTCGCGGCCTTGACGGCCTTGGTGGCCTGCTTGCGCGCGTCAGCCGTCTGCGCGCCGAACCGCTTGGTGAACCGCTCGACGCGGCCCTCGGTGTCGATCAGCTTCTGGCGGCCCGTGAAGAACGGGTGGCACGCGTTGCAGATTTCGAGATGCAGCTCGGGCTTGGTCGAGCGCGTCTTGAACGTGTTGCCGCACGCGCAGCGGACTTCGACTTCGAAGTACTTGGGATGGATCGCAGGCTTCACGGTCAGCTCCTCACGAACACGGGCAAAAGGTGATTATAACAAGTTCGAAGTTTGAAGTCAGAAGCTCGAAGTTCAGAGGCGCCCGATGCCTCTCGCTAACTCCTTACTACACAACAACATGCGTCCGCACCCAGCGATGACCACTGAGGCGCGCCAGCATGTCGGCGGGTAGCGGGCTGCCGTCTGAGATGCCCAGGTTCGTCTCGACGTGTCGCACGCGCCGCATGCCGGGAATCACCGTCGTCACGTCGGGGTTCGCGAGGATGAAGCGCAGCGCCAGCTCAGGCAGCGTCATGCCGGCCGGCACGTCGCGCTGGAGCGCCTCCACCCGCGCGAGCGTCGCGGCCAGCTGATCGCGCGTGAAGTACAGGTTGCGCCAGTCGCCCTCGGGCCAGCGGCTGTCGCGCGTGAGCGTCCCGGTCAGGCTGCCCTCGTCCAACGGCACGCGCGCGATCACCGACACCCCGAGCTCCCGGCAGACGGGGAAGAGCTCGTCCTCGGGATTCTGATCGAACACGTTGTAGACGACCTGCACGCTGTCGACGAGACCCGTGCGCAGCGCGCGAATCACGTTGGCCGGCTGCCAGCGGTTGACGCTGATCCCGAACGCGCGGATGAGGCCCTCGCGCTTCAGATCATCAACCGCACGCTGCCAACGCGCGTCATCCGCCCACGTGTCCGACCACACGTGGAGCTGCTGCAGGTCGACCGACGCGAGTCCAAGATTCTTCAGGCTCGTTTCCGTCGATCGCCGGATGTGATCCGCCGAGAAGACGTCCTCGAGCCGGTACTCGTCGAGCGCTGGCCACTTCAGGTTGCCGGGCGGGATTTTGGTGGCGACGATGAGGCGCTTGTCGCGATGACGGGCGAGCACGCGTCCGAGCAGCTGCTCGCTCTTGCCCTGACCGTAGGCGAGCGCGGTGTCGAAGAACGTGCAGCCGAGCGCGACCGCGCGCTCGAGCGCGGCGACGGACTCGTCGTCGTTCGAGCCGGACCAGCCGCCCATGCCCCACAAGCCGTAGCCGACTTCGGAAACCGGGCCGATACCGCGAAACGTCCGCGACCGCATCCGGCCATTCTGCCACGCTTGACACTACTTCGCAGAACGTAGTATTACGTATGGTGTAGTAGTCATGAAGAAACTCCACGACTCGCTCGCCGATCTCGGCCGGTTCTCAGAGCCGGCATTGCTCATCCTGATTTCGCTCGCGGACGGCCCGAAGCATGGCTACGCGATGACGCAGGACATCGCGGTCGTGTCGGGGCAGAAGCTCGGGCCCGGGACGCTCTACGGCGCGATCGCACGGCTCGAGGCGCGCAAGTGGATCGAGCCGCTGCCGGCCGAGGAGCGGCGGCGGCCGTACCGGCTGACCGGCGCTGGGCAGAAAGTGCTGCGCGCGCGGCTCGAGAGCCTGCGCGCCGTCACACGCATCGGACACTCGCGGCTGGCCGAAGGGTAAGGTCACCGGGCCATGACGGCAGAGCGGCTGATTCGCTTGTATCCGCGCGCGTGGCGCGACCGCTACGGCGAGGAGTTCCTGGCCGCGATCGGCAACGCCCCGCTGCGCGTGCAGCAGGTCGTCGACATCGTCTCGGGGGCCATCGACGCGTGGCTGTCGTCCGACGTCCGGCGCGCGACCGACGCGGGTGGTGCTCGACAGGGAGGCACGACCATGAGCTCGCTTTCATACGTCTGCAGAAATTCGAGAGTGCGGTATACGACACGCGATGGTCTCATCGGTGCGGGCGTGATGCTTCTGGCCACGTTCGTGTCTGTCGCGCTCGGTGTCGCGGCGCGCCACCGCGGCTGGGCCGCGACGGGCGAAATGCTCACGTCGCTGGCGTTTCCCGTGTCGCTCACGTTGTCGATGCCGTTCTGGGTTTTGAAGGGCCAGCCCTGGAAGGCGCAGGCCGTGCTGGTCGGCGGCACGATGGGGCTGCTCTTCGTCATCGCCTACGTGTCCACACTGATCTGACATGTCGCCGCGCCTCGCTCGTCGACTCATTCGTCTCTATCCGCGCCCGTGGCGCGCGCGGTACGAGGCAGAGTTTGTGGCGCTGCTCGAGGTGTGCGACCTGGGTTGGCGCGAAGTCATGGACGTCGGCCGAGGTGCTGCACGCGAATGGCTGCGGATGACCTGGATTGGCCGCGGGCTCGCGCTTGGCCTCGAGGCGTGGCTCACAGCCGTCGTCTACTCGCTCGTGGCCGCGTCAATCGGCTCGCTCATCACCGGTGTCCTGCGGTTCCTGTTCGGTCTTGAGCCCACGGTGACGCTGCCGTTCCTTTCACTCGACCTCGCGAAGAGCTTCGTCGTCCAGATGCCGGCCGCGATGGCATTGGCCGCGGCGCTGACGACGCCGTGGTTTGTCCTGACGCGAGCAAGCGGTCACGCGAGTCGTTCGCCAGTCACGGTGCGGATCATCTCGCTCGTGCCCGTGTTCGCGGTCAGCATGGTCTTCGGGTTCAGCGGCGAGCAACTCTGCGGCATGGTCCTCGCTGCGTGGCTCGTGAGCGAGGACATCGTTGGCCCGAAGGCAAAGGCCTTGGCGTCATGAAGACCTCTGTCGCGCGCAAGTTCGTTCGTTTGTATCCCCGCGCGTGGCGCGAACGGTACGAGGAAGAGTTCGTCGCGCTGCTGGACGCGCGCGGCGACCTGACCTGGTTGGATACTGTCGACATCCTTGGCGCCGCCGGACGCGAATGGGCGCGGGCCATCGGCCACTGGTCGGCACGTGAGCCCGCCGACGAACTGCAGGCGCCGAGGCGACAGACCATCTTCGATCTCGTCGTCATCGGGTTGACGGCGTCGGCGCTCGAGCTGATCGCCCGTGCCATCGCGGGCGTTCTCCACGGGTGGACATTTGGCGGTGGGCTCGGTTCGCTGATGTTCGTCCAGGCAGCCGTGGCCCTGCGCTGCGCGTTTACGTACCGTCGCGCGACCAAACGCTTGCTGCACGTCGGCGAGCGCGAGCTGGTGGTGTGGTTGACGGTGATCCTGGCAGCGGCCGTGCTGGCGCACCTGGATCCTTCTCGGTCGCCGCTGATGGTGGACCCCTCGTGGCTGCGCCTGTTCTTGGGACCGGCATTCAATCTTTATGTGAGTGTCATCTTCCTCATGACCTCGACGCCGGCGGCCGTCTACCGCACCGAGCGCAGGCGAGCGCTGCTCGAACGCCACCGCCGCGCCAGCGTGCCACCGAACCCGCTCGGCCTTCGCTGAAGTCCTGCTAGGATCCCTCCGTCCTGGAGGACCTATGAAACGCCTCGTTGCGGTTGCCAGTGTTTGCGCGCTGACTCTTGGTCTCGCCGCGCAAACGACCGAACGCCTCGACACCGCCGCCTTCTCCAGGATCCGCGACGAGGGCCTGAATCGCTCGCAGATCATGGACACGATGTTCTGGCTCACGGACCGGTACGGGCCGCGCCTGATGGGCTCGCCGGAGTTCGAAGAAGCCGGCGACTGGGCCGTGAAGCAGCTGCAGTCGTGGGGCGTCGCGAACGTCCACAAGGAACGCTTCGCGTTCGGCAACGGCTGGTCGCTCGTGAATTTTCACGCGACGATGACGTCGCCGCGCGTGATGCCGATCATCGGCGTGCCGAAGTCCTGGACGCCGGGCATCGCGGGCACGATCACGGCCGACGTCGTGCGGCCGGTGATCGCGAATCAGGCCGACTGTCTGAAGTACCGCGGCCAACTGAAAGGCAAGATCGTCCTGACGCAGCCCGTGCGGCAGGTCCGCATGCTCGACTACGGCGACGGCACCGTGCTCCGCTACGCCGACAAGAACGGCAAGTGGGTTGGTGAGGCGATGACGATGCCCCCGCCGCGCGCAGGCGGCGCGGGCGGTCGGGGCGGCGGGCGAGGCGGGGG
>DATEGZ010000077.1:0-4986 GCA_035279905.1 Vicinamibacterales bacterium | reverse complement strand
CGTCGCGCAGCCCGGCGCCATCTGGCTGGCCGGCGCCACGGGAAATCCGATCGTGCCGTTCCACATCGAAGCCGCAAGCTTCTGGACGATCAACAGCTGGGATCGGCATCAAGTGCCGAAGCCGGGCAGCGACGTCGCGATCGCAATTGGCGCGCCGATCGAGGTTCCCGCGAAGTCGGGTGAGGCAACGATCGAGGACTACCGGCAGCAGCTCGAAGCGTCGCTCGCTCGGCTCGAAGCCAAAGCTCTTGATATGCTCACGCCTCATTCATGATTCTCTTTGCGTCGCCGCGTTTCGCCGAGCACGTGACGCCGCCGGGCCATCCGGAGCGGCCGGAGCGCGCGGAAGTGTTCGACCTCGTGGCCGAAGAATTCGTGCGGCAGGGCGGATCGAAGCGGCCGCTGCGGCCGGCGACGCGCGAGGAGCTCGCGCGCGTGCACACGGCGGCGTATCTCGATCGCATCGCCGCGACCGCGGGACGCGCGGCGATGCTCGACCCTGACACGTTCACGAGCCCGGAGTCGCACGAGATCGCGCTCCTCGCGGCCGGTGCGGCGATCGACGCCGCGCGCGAAGCGTGGCGGACCGGCACGCCCGCGCTCGCGCTCGTGCGTCCGCCCGGACACCACGCCGAGGCCGAGCGGGCGATGGGCTTCTGTCTCTACAACAACATCGCCGTCGCGGCCGCGGCGCTGCGCGCTGAAGGCGCCGCGCGCGTGGCCATCGTCGACATCGACGTGCACCACGGCAACGGCACGCAGGCGATGTTCTACTCGGATCCGACCGTGCTGTTCGTCTCGAGCCATCAATATCCGTACTATCCGGGCACGGGAGCCGCGAACGAGACCGGCGCCGGTCCCGGCGAAGGGTACACGCTGAACGTGCCGATGCCGGCGGGAAGCGGCGACACCGACTTCGAAGCCGCGTACGGCACGACGATCATCCCGGCCGTTGAGCGATTCCGTCCTGACGCGCTGCTGATCTCCGCGGGCTTCGACGCGCACGAGCTCGATCCGCTCGGCGGGCTGCGGCTGACGACCTCGGGCTACACGGGCTTGCTCGCCCGGCTCGACGACGTCGCGTCGCGCGTGTGCGGACGCCGCATCGCGCTCGTCACCGAGGGCGGGTATCACCTCGCGGCGCTCCGCGAGTGCCTGGAGAGCGCGATCCGCGTGCTAGATTAGAAGTTTCATGTACACCCCGCAGGACATTGAGAAGAAGTGGCAGGCACGCTGGGCCGCCAGCGGCGCGTTCGAGGTGACCGAGGACCGGTCGCGTCCGAAGTTCTATTGCCTCGAGATGTTCGCGTATCCGTCCGGGCACGCGCACGTCGGCCACGTTCGCAACTACATGATCGGCGACATCATGGCGCGGACGATGCGGATGCGCGGCTACAACGTCCTGCATCCGTTCGGGTGGGACGCCTTCGGCTTGCCCGCAGAAAACGCCGCGATCAAGAACAACGTTCATCCCGAAAAATGGACGCTCGACAACATCGCCCACATGAAAGGGCAGCTGCAGCGGCTGGGGATCAGCTACGCCTGGGGTCGCGAGATCGCGACGTGCCTGCCGGAGTACTACCACTGGAATCAGTGGCTCTTCACGCGCATGTTCAAGCGCGGCCTCGCGTACCGCAAGCGCTCCACGGTCAACTGGTGTGAGACCGATCAGACGGTGCTCGCCAACGAGCAGGTCGTCGACGGCGCGTGCTGGCGCTGCGGTACGCCAGTGACGACGCGCGAGCTCGAGCAGTGGTCTTTCCGGATCACGCACTACGCCGACGAGCTGGTGGACACGCTCGACGAGCTGAAGGACTGGCCCGAGAAAGTGCTGACGATGCAGCGCAACTGGATCGGGCGGTCGGAAGGCGCCCGCGTCAAGTTCGCGGTGTCGGCGGGGCAGGGGATTGACGCGCCGTCGATCGAAGTCTTCACGACCCGCATCGACACGATCTACGGCGCGACGTTCGTGATGCTCGCGCCCGAGCACCCGCTCGTCGAGCAATTCGCGGCGGCGTCGCCCGATCCCGCGGGCTTTCGGGCGCGCGCCGCGAAGTTCCGATCGCAGGATCGCACCGCACGTTTGATGGGCGAGGTCGAGAAAGAAGGCTTCGACACCGGCCGGACCGTGATCAATCCGTTCACCAACCAGCCTGTGCCGGTCTGGATCGCGAACTTCGTGCTCGGCGAGTACGGCACGGGTGCGGTGATGGGCGTGCCCGCGCACGACCAGCGCGACTTCGAGTTCGCGAGCAAGTACGGCCTGCCGATCGTCCCGGTCGTCCGGCCCGTGGATGGCGACGCGCCCGTCAGCGTCGGATTGACGGAAGCCGCGTCGAACGACGGCGTGCTCGTCGCGTCCGGGCCGTACTCGGGCCTCGGATCGGATGACGCCCGCGCGCGGATGACGGCCGACGCCAAGTCGCGCGGCCTCGGCGAAGGCACCGTGCAGTACCGCCTAAAGGATTGGGGCATCTCGCGCCAGCGCTACTGGGGCACGCCGATCCCGATCATTCACTGTCCGGACTGCGGCCTCGTGCCGGTGCCGGACGAGCAACTGCCCGTCGTCCTGCCGAAGGTGGTCGAATTCAGCGGCCGCGGCGACTCGCCGTTGTCGCACGTGCCCGAGTTCGTGAACGTGACGTGCCCGCAGTGCGGCAAGCCCGCGAAGCGGGAAACCGACACGATGGACACGTTCGTCGACTCGTCGTGGTACTTCTACCGGTTCTGCGACGCGGCGAACGGGTCGATGCCGTTCGAGCCGGCGAAGGTCGCCTACTGGGGGCCGGTCGACTTCTACAGCGGCGGCGTCGAGCACGCGATCCTGCACTTGATCTACTCGCGCTTCATCAGCCGCGTATTTCGCGACCTCGGGCTCGTGACGATTGCCGAGCCGTTCGCGCGCCTGCTGACGCAGGGCATGGTGCTCAACCACGGCGCCGTCATGTCGAAGTCGAAGGGCAACGTCGTCGATCCGGACGACATGGTCCAGAAGTTCGGCGCCGACGCGCTGCGGATGTACGTGATGTTCGTCGCGCCCGTCGAGAAGGAAGTCGAGTGGACGGACACCGGCCTCGAGGGCGCGTTCCGCTTCCTCAACCGCGTCTGGCGCATCGTCGAGCACGTGACGCCGGCCGTGAAGTCGGCGGCGCCGCCCGCGGGGTTGACGCTCGACGACGACGAGCGCGTGCTGCGGCGATCGACGCACCAGACGATCAAGCGCGTCACCGGCGACATCGATCCGCGCATGCACCTGAACACGGCGATCTCCGCGATGATGGAGCTCGTCAACGAGCTGTACGCGTTCTGCGACAAGCGGGGCATCAGGCCGATGGGCCGCGACGACGAGCCGCCGGCGACGATCGATCGGCGCGAGACTGCGGCCGTGGTCCGGGAAGCCGTCGAGTCGCTGATCCTGGTGCTGTCGCCCTTCACGCCTCATCTTTGCGAGGAGCTGTGGGAGCGGCTCGGGCACGCCGGCGGGATTGGCGCGACCGGGTGGCCGCAATTCGACGAGGCCGTCGCGCGAGAGGACGAGATCGAGATCCCCGTGCAGGTCAACGGCAAGGTGCGCGGGCGCGTGACGGTGCCGGCCGGCGCCGGTGAGGCGGAGATCGAAGCGGCGGCGCTCACGTCACCGCAGGTCCAGCCTCATCTCGCCGGCAAGCAGGTCGCGAAGGTGATTGTTGCCCGTGGCCGGCTCGTCAGCATTGTGGTCAAATGAAGACGAGGGATCGCGCGATGCGGAACTGGTCTCGTGCGTCGGGTGTCGTGGCCGTGGCGATCGTGCTCGCGGTGGGGCTCGGTGCGGCCGGGTGCGGTTACGCGCTCGCCGGGCGCGGCAACACGCTGCCGGCGACGATCAAGATCATCGGCATCCCGCTCTTCGTCAACCACTCGCAGACACCGGACATCGACCAGGTGCTCACGCAGGCGGTGCGCGAGGAGTTCAACAGCCACGGCAGGTACACCGTCAATCCCGAGGTCGAGGGCGCGGACGCGGTGCTCATCGCGACGATCAACAGCGTCACCTACGTCGTCACGGCATTCAATCAATCGACGCACCAGGCGAGCCGCTACGCAGTAATCGTCTCGACGAATGTCGAGTTCAAGGACGTCAAGGACAACAACAAAGTCCTCTGGACCAACCCCGGACTCGTGTTTCGCGACGAGTATGACGTGAACTCGAACGCCGTGGGCGCCGATGCGTCCTCGTTCTTCCGTCAGGACGCGAACGCGCTCGAGCGCCTGTCCAAGAACTTCGCCCGGAACATCGTCACGTCGATTCTCGAAGCGTTCTAATATCAGGGACCGCGTGCCCACCCTCGATCCTCGCGCGCTCGAAACGCGCCTCAAGGCTGGAAAACTCGATCGCGTGCACGTCTTCGTCGGCGAGGACGTCAAGATGATTGACCGGATGGTCGATGCGATCGAGGCGACCATCGACGAAGGCGATCGGCCCTTTGCGGTGGAGCGCGTCTACGCCGGAGAGGCGGGCGGCACGCCGATCGACATTGCGGCGGCCGCGCGGAGCCTGCCGATGCTCGGCAACCGGCGGATCGTGATCGTGCTTCGGGCTGAGCGTTTTCTCAAGCCGAAGCGCGCCGCCAAAGCCGGTGAGGCCGAGGAGCCGCCCGAGGAAGACGCGGCCGAGTCCGTCGATCTCGCGCCGCTCGAAGCGTATGTCGAGTCGCCGGTGGACTCGACGACGCTGGTGTTCGTGGCGGCGGGCATCGATCGCGGCCGCCGATTCTCGAAGCGCGTGGTCGAGCACGCGACCGTGACCGAGTTCGCCGGGTTGATGGTCGAGGGCATGGGCGGCCGGCGCGAAGTGCGCGCATCGGCGATCGAGCAGATCGCGCGAGAGCTCGCCGAGCGCGGCCGGACCGTCGAGCCGCGGGTGCTCCAGGTGCTGGTCGAGCGTGCCGGCGGCGACATCAGCCGGCTGCGCGACGATGTCGAGCGCCTGGTGCTGTACACGGAAGG
>DATEGZ010000076.1:0-21315 GCA_035279905.1 Vicinamibacterales bacterium | reverse complement strand
GTGGCCGATCCCGCGAGCGCGCTGCGCCCCGGCGATCGCGTCACGGTGCAGCTCACGGCCGAGCTCGAGGCCGGCTGGCACCTCTACTCGCTGACACCCGTACCGCAGGGGCCCGCGCCGACGATCGTCGGTCTGTCCGCCGGCCAGCCGTTCTCGCTCGCCGGCGACATCACCGAGCCGCTGCCTCAGACGAAATACGATCCGAACTTCGACCGCGACACGTCGTACTTCGAAGACGCGGTGACGTTCGTCCTGCCCGTCAAGGTCGACGCCGCGGTCAAGCCCGGCGCGCAGTCGATCACCGTGATGGTCAGCTACCAGGTCTGCGACAGTCACCTCTGCCTGCCGCCTTCGCGCGTGGCCGTCCCCGCGGCCGTGACGGTGGGGCGTCCGTCACAAGCGTCGCAGGTGTCGCTCCTCGAGTCCGTGCAGCACCAAGTGGCTGCGCGCGACGGTCTGGCCTGGTCCGGCAGCCGTCGGCTGACGTGGGACGACTTCAAAGGGACGGTGCCGGAGGCGGTGACCGAGGAGGCCGCGCACCTCGAGTACGGCCTCTTCTACGGCGCGCGGTGTATCGGCCAGAAGTTCGATTTCCGCGTGATCGCGGCGATGATTCCCGGCGACTCGTGGGTGCGGCGGTCGGTGGTGGCGTCGCCGGCCGACAACGCCCGAATTCTTCAGCACGAGCAGACGCACTTCAATCTGACGGAGCTGCGCGCCCGCAAGATGCGCGCGTATATGGCGGGACTGTACGAGCCGTGTCTCCGGCCCGATCAGGAGCTCGAGACGGCTGCCGAAGGCTTCGTGCGCGCCGAGGCCGCCGAGCAGGCGCGGTACGACGAGGAGACACGCAACGGACGCGATGCCGAGAAACAGCGGCGGTGGGACACGGACGTCGCCACCAGGCTCGCAGGCAAGGCGAACTGAGCAAGCTCGTGATCGACCGTGCGTCAGTGGAGATGCAGCGCGATGAGCTTGCGCTTCGTGTCGTACGCGTCACGCCCGCCGAAGGCCCCGACTCGCAGCCGGTCGGGGGCGATCAGATTCATTTGACGATCGGCTTCTTTCCACTGGCGGCAGTCCGCGAGCGTGAGCACATATCGCCCGCGATCCCACCCGGCGTTCGGATAGCGTTTGAGAAACGCGTCGTACACCGGAAGGATGTCGTCGCATGCGCCGGGTAAGTCGAACAGCGAGGTCGACTGCGGCAGATCGATCGCCAGCCGCAGCTGGTCGTACAGATCGACGACGAGCAGCGGAACCCGCAAGTTCCAGCTGCCCGTCCGCCGCGCCGCGTTGACGTAGTCGACGGCCTCGTCGATCGATCCGTACCACTTCGGCATCAGCCAATCCAGTTTCGCTTCGTACCAGGATCGATCCCCTGGATCGACGGCCACGCCGAGCGCGAACCACGCCTCGAGCTCGTCGAGATTGCCGCGAAGCCCCTTGACGACTTGCGACATGCTGCGCGGAATCACCGCATCCGTCGACCCCAGGGCAACCGCTTCCGCGGCGGCGTCTTCCGCCTCGTGCAGCCGCTCCTTGAACGGCCTCCACGCCTCGTCCTTGACCTTCGATGCGAGGTCGGTGCCCCGGATGTCCCAGGCATAGAGGGCGTAGAAGCGCGTGCGGAGAAGCGGCAGGATTGGGTCTTTGGCATTCCGCTCTGCAGCGATCGCGGCGTACGCGAAGTCGAACGCCACGCGACGATCGCTCTTCATCGTGTCGACCCACACGGAGTTGTTGGTGTTGACGTACTGCAACAGCACGTCGTCCGGCATCTTCTTGTCGCGCGCGACCTCGGCGACGAGCATCAGCGAGCGGTCGAGCAGTCGATCGATCTCCGGCCACGTCTGATCCCAGTCCGCCTTGGTCATGCCACGGCTGGCCTGGTACAGCGCCGAGGCGGCGCCGATGAGGGCCGAGCCGCGGCGGTACGCGGAATAACGCGATTTTTCGAGGCGCAGCGCGGCGTTGCGGATGTGAATCGCGGCATCTCTCTTGGGCAGGTCCTGCCGCGAGAGCTCGGCGTTCAAATATTCGATCAGCGAGTCGTCGCATCCGGCCGTCGTCGCCTGCTGCAGGGCGTACCACGCCTGATCGTTGAGGTCGGCGGGACGCAGCGGATCGTGCGCGTGATCGCGCGCGAGCAGCCGCAAGGCGCTCTCGACCGCGTCGTCCCAGTGTGAATCTCGATGACCGTGACGCTCGTACTCGCCAAGGTAGGCGTCGGTCTCCCATTCGAGCGTGGCCGCGAGGCGCCGGCTCAACGCCGAGGGATCGCCCACCTTGAATTGCTCGGGCCTGAGCTTGGGGGTCGCCTCTGGCGCCGGCTGGCCCGTTTGCGCCGCGGGCGCGCCCATGGCGCCGATCTGAAGGAAGACCAAGGCGCCAACGAGCGCCGGCAGGTGTCTTGGCATGATCGGCGAGAGCGTGCAAGACCCGATCCAGAGAAGGGAGCGAAAGCGCGGCGCACCCGCAGCGGAGGGAGCGGAGATGTGGCGGACAACGCTCGTCGCGGCGTACAGAATCGACATCGACGATCCGCCTCTTGGGGGCTCTTTACCTCGCGGGGCCGAGCGTAGACTACTGGCATGCACGCATCGCGCTTGGTGCTGGGCGCCCTGACGCTGCTCGTGCCAGCGATCCTCGGTGCGCAGGGCGATGCGCGCGTCAGGTCAGCGACCGCCGAGGTTGTCCGGAAGATCGTACCGGCGGTGCTCGTATCGGTGACGAACAAATACACGCGGCCGGTGGTGGCCATTCAGCTTTCGGCGCCTCCAATCGATGCGGGATTCCGATTCTCGGATCACCGATCAGGTGCCGCGCCCGTTCCGAATGCGACGATTCTCATTGGCGAAACGCGAACGCTGGTCGTGCGCGTGCCGGCGCCGTCGTCGCGGGCCGTTGTGACCGCCGCCTTGTTCGAGGACGGCCATGGCGAAGGGGCGAGGGCGGTCCTTCTTCAATTAGCGCAGTTGGGCCCCTCCGGTTCCTCCGCGACCCTTGGGCCCGCCATCACGTCTGATACCGCAGTCACGTCGATCGTGGCCACGTCCCGGGCCGGGACGGCGACCGACATCATGGTTCGGCTGAACAACCTGCGCGATGCGCCGATCCGTGCCTGGCGCATTGAGGAATACGCGATGAGGTCAGGCGCGCCACCGACCGTTCGAGCCGGCCAGTCGGAATCGCTCTGCGACAACGGGTCGCCGGGCCTGATTCACGCGCACGAGGTGCGGGACATCTTCTGGAGCGGCACCGAGAACTATGCCACCGACAGTCTGCCGACTCTCTCTCTGGGCGCCGTGCTCTGGGAGGACGGGTTCGCTGAAGGATCAGCCATGGCGCGTTTGGAGTTGCAGGGTATCAGGGCGCGCAGTCATTGCCGGTAAGCCGTAGTAAACTATCTAGTCGCCTCAGAGCCGGCGTAGCTCAGTTGGTAGAGCAGCTGATTCGTAATCAGCAGGTCCGCGGTTCAAGTCCGCGCGCCGGCTCCAGATTTATCCCGCCGTCTCGACCTCCTCGACGACGTTGAGCAACTTCTTCCGATGTTCGGCTGGCGAGTGTGCGGCGACGCGCGCGAGCCAGTGCTGAAGGTGCGCGCACTGCCGCGCCGGATCCGCGGCGAGCCGTGGTGCGGACAGCGGCCCACCGGTGATCCGCTGAACCACGTCGGTCGCCGAGTCGAGCGCGGCTTCCTGGCTGTCGAACCAATTCGTCCATCCGCCCGTAATCCAAAGCCCGCCGTGGCCCTGGTGCGCGAGCACGTCCGATCGCGCGGCCATGAAGGCCGTCGTGGGCAGCAGGATCCGATGCGTGTGGCTGAAGAACGTGCCCGCGCACGACGCGGGATCGAGATCCGGAGACGCCCACGACTTGAACACGGGAATCGTGTTGCCGCTGCTGTCGGTGTCGCGCAGCGGACCGAACCACGCCGTGAACGTGAGCGCGTCGCCGTCCACGATCGTGTTGACCGATTCCCAGAACCGCGTGTCGCCAGGCATCCAGCACGATTCGCCGTCTTGCATCGCGATCGCGAGGTCGTCGTACTCGCACTGCTGAAGCGCGCTGATGAGATCGGGCGCCGGAAACCCGCCCGCCAGCAGCATGGACGCGGCCGCGTGCGGGTCCGTCGCGAACACGACGTGATCGGCGGGCATCGTCTCGGCCGAGGTCGTGACCTGGAGCGTGCCGTCGGCGTTTCTGCTCACAGCGGCCACCGGCTCGTGCAACCGCGGCACGACGCCGGCGGCTTGGAGCGCGCGTGTCAGCACCCCATCGAGACCGATGCGGCTCTGGTAGACCTCGAACGTCGCCGCTCCGGGCGCCGTCGGCAGCCCTGGACCGGTCGCGAGGTTGCCCGGCTCGCCGAAGACGTTGCGGGCGAAGTAGGTGATGGCGTAGCGCGCGGAGGCTTCGCCGAGGCGATTCGATGGCAACGTGACGAACTGGTACAGAAAACGCCGCAGCACCGTGTCTTTGAACTCAGCGTCGATCAGCGCGAGCGTCGCGATCCAGTCGTCGAGGCTCAGGTCCCAGTTGTCGCGCGGATCGCGATCGAGCAGCAACGCGTAGACCAGGAACTTCGCGAACGCCGTCATGCGTGCCCAGTCCTGCGGCGTGTATCGGAGGAATCCGTCGATGTGCGACGGCACCCAGAGCAGACGATCGGCCGCCTGACGGTCCCACACCGTGATACCGGTGGCGCGCGCGTCGATCTGCCTGGGCGTGTCGAGCAGGCCCAGATCGCGCAACACGCGCAGGTAACCTGGCTGAGGATTCTTGTAGAAGAACTGCGCCCCGCAATCGATCGTGTACTGCTTGCCGCCGATCGTCCGCGTCATGGTCAGAGCGTTGCCGCCGACGCGATCCTGCCGCTCGACGAGGACGATCTCGTACGCGTCGCCGTGCAGCGTGCGCAGGCGGTACGCGGTGAACACGCCGGCGGCGCCGGCGCCGATGATCACGACACGCGGACGTCCTGAAGATCGAACTGGCACTTGTCCCCCCGGCATTATCCGCGACAGCGAGGGGCGATGCTATGCTGGCCGTCTCCCCATCGACAGGAGCGCAGGAGACCGTCATGACTCGAGAGGCCATCGAGGCTCTGTTCACGGCGCGCGCGCAATTGCTGCGGCGTCACGATTCCGCGGGGCTCGCCAAGGCCCACGCCGAGAACTGCATCGTCGAGAGCCCGATCTTCGGCCTCGTCCGCGGCCGCGCCGCGATCGAAGAATCCTATGCGAGCCTGTTTCGCGCGTTCGCCGACTCGACGTTCGAGCAGGAAGGGATCGTCATCGACGAGGCGCAGGATCAAGTGGTCGCGCTCTTCAAGTGGCACGCAACGCACACCAACGAGATGTTTGGCATCCCGCCCAGCGGCCGGCGCTTCACGATCCACGGCGTGCTGGTCTACCAGCTCGAGAACGGGCACATCGTGCACGAGCGGCGGATCTACGATTTCACCGGCTTGCTCATTCAGATCGGCGTCCTGAAGCCGCGGCCGTCGTAGCTAGGGGACGCCGCCGCGGTGCACCGCCAGGTAGCTCTGGCGGTGGCGCACCGTCAGTTTGCGATCGCGATCCTCGACCTGCACGCTGATTTTCCGCAAGCCGCCATCGCCGAGGTCACGCTTCGGCGAGTAGCCGACAACGTACTGATGGCTCAGGTCGGCAACGATGTTGGCGAAGTGCTCTTGCAGACTGCTCATCCGCGACGAGAAGTACGCGGCGCCGCCGGTCTCCGCCGCCAGCTTCGCCAGCTCGCCGCGGAGCGTCGCGTCGCGGTCCGCCCGGCCCTGCGCGATGAAGTACAGCACGACGTCGTTCGACTGCAGCGACGACCGCACGTCATCCAGCGTCGCCAGGCTCGCGTCATCGTCGCCGTCGGTAAAGACCACCATCGCGCGCGGGCTCGCCTGCGGTTTGAGGAGCTCGACGCCGCGGATCATCGAGTCGTACAGCGCCGTGCCGCCCGCCGGGTGCAGTTGTTCGAGCGCCGCCTGCCGCGTGGCGGCGTCGGCGTTGGCCGGGGCGAGGACAAAGAGGGAGTTGCTGAAGCCCGTCAGTGTGATCCGGTCGGTGGGGCGGAGCGATTGGAGAAACTGTGACGTGGCGCTCCGCAGCTCGCCGACGGCCGGGCTCATGCTGCCGCTGATGTCGAGCGCCAGCAGCAGGCTGCTCGACGCATTCTCTGCCAGGAACGACGTGACGTCCTGCGGCACCCCATCTTCGAGCACCCGGAACTGCGACTGCGTCAGTCCCTCGACGAAGCGCCCGCGGTCGTCGCTGACGTGCACCGAGACGAGAATCGCTTCCGCGGTGGCCGACTGCGCGAGGTTGAGGCCCTTGGTGCGAACGGTTTCGACCAGCGGCATGCCGCTCGCCAGGGTCGCTTTGACGCGCACGGTCCGGCTGCCCGTGCGGCTGCCGGCATCAAACGAGCACTTGAACGGCCGCGACGTGACCCTGCACACCTGCTGTCCGTCGACCACAAACGTGACGTCGGTGACGATGACGCTCGCGGGCGATACGTCGGCGACGAGCTCGACCGCGCCGAGCAGATAGACGTCCGGCGTCGGCTGCACGATCTTCAGCACTGGCGCTTGCGCGAGGACGGGCGGCGCCGCGTCGCTTGCAAGACAGACGAGCGCGAGCACGCACGGGAGGAGCGTTTTCATCGGTGGTCCTGCGCGGGACCGCCGCGCGGCGGCGCCAGCAGCCCCGTCGAGACGAGGTGGAGCAGCGCATCTTCGACTTTTGAAGGCGGCACGCGGTTTGGCCAACCCGACAACGCTTCCCAGTTATACGCGCCAACCTGCAGGGCGTGGTTGAGCCAATCCGCCGTCATCATGGGCAGGAGCAGCGTGGCCAGCCGCGGCGGCAATTTGATCGCCGCCAGGTCCTCACTCAGGCGGAGCAGCAGATCGACGTCGAGTGCGCCGGCTTGCACGCCGACGCGGCCGCGCACGTCCTCGGGCACGCGACGTCCGGGCAACAGCCGGCACGGACAGCCGTCCACGAGCGACGCGGGCCATCCGAGCGCGGCGGGGAGCGCGGATCCGCCGCCGAGGTAGTAGACCTCCGTGGCTCTCAGCGCGGCGAACGCGCGGTCGGGCTGTCGCTCGGCGGTCCACGCGGTCACGTTGGTGCGCCACTCGTCGACGCCCGCGCTCCGCAAGCTCGATCGAAGCGTGACGCGATCGGGCGGCGATTGCATCCACTGGCTCGTGAGCGCGCGGCCCTTGCCGAGCGCCGCCAACATCGCGGCGCCCTCGTCGGCGGCCGGCGGCGACGCCGGGCCGAGCGTGATCGCCTGAACGAGCGCGGCTTTGTCCTCGCCGGTGATACGAGCCGGCACCGCCGTGTCGATCGGCACCTGCGGGAGCCGCGTGCTCGCCAGCGGGAGGTCGAGATTGAGATACGAGCCTCGGACCGTCAGACCACTGGTCTTGCCGGGTTCGACCTCGGGCCGTTGCCACGCGATCGCCGTCCAGGGCCGGCGGTCGGCTGACGAGCCCGGCAGGAAACTGTGCGCGCGCCACGCGGTCGCGATGACCTGGGACGGCTGGTCCGTCGGCGTGGCGGCGAAGGCGTAGAGCAGTGGCGTCATGATCGCGTCGGCGACCGCGTTGATCGCGCGGATGACATCCGGCACTTGCTTCGAGACGCGTTTGAGGTCCTCCGGCTTCTTGATCTTGCCGAGCTCGGCGGTGGCGTCCTTGAAGTCGCGCACGATCGACTGCGGCTTCTCGTCGATCGCCGGCACCTGTGCGACCGCCGGCTGGAGCCGCGCCATCTCCGTCGTGAGCGCCTGGAGCTCGTCGAGCGAGGTCACGCCTTTTTCGATGTGGCGCCGCACATTCTGCAGCGCGGCGAGATCCTGCAGCCGCGGCGCGTGCTGACTCTGCCGGATGGCCGTGACTTGTTTCGTCACCGTGCCGGCGGTGTCGACGACGTAGTCCTGTCCTTCCCAGGAAAACTCCGCTGTGCCGGGTGTCGGCCCGCCCGCCAGTGCCGCCACAAACGCCGGTTCGAGCTCGGGACTTTCGATCGGAGCGAACGCCGGCACGAACTGCTCGACAAACCATCCGGCCAGCCAGCCTGACGTCTCGTCCTGATTCTTCGCGGGCACGTCGGCGAGCGATTTCAGGAGGCGCGTCAGCGTCTCGGGCGCCACGCGGTGCAGACGGCTGGCCTGCTCGAGCAACCCGAGTGCCGCCTGCCATCGCGTCACGGCGGGCACGGCGTCACTCGACTGGGTCACGCGCAGCGCGGCGTCGGCCAGCGCGGCATAGAGCGACGGATCGGTCAGGCCCATGCGCTCGAGGGCGGCAGCGAGCGCCGGAAACTCGCGCTGGGTTCTCAACGCCAGCTCGACGTGCAACGCATCTTCACGCGGCGCGGACACCAGCACACGCTGAGCGAAGCGGAACAGACGGAATCGATTGGCGGCGTCCTTCGCATCCGCGAAGATCCACTCGAGCAGCCACGCCGCGTCGAGCGGCCGTTCCTTGATCTCCGAGAGCACGCGATCGGCGCGTGTCGGCCAGTCGCCGCCGTCGGCCGCGCGTTCGAGCAAAGACGGCCACCACGCCGGCCCAGCCGTGCCGTCCGCGTTGACATCCACGAAGGACAACACGATCGGCGCGTCGAGCAGCGGCCGGTAGAAGGGGCGATCGTTGATGTTCCACTCGGGTGTCGCGGGCGCGCGCTCGTAGACGCGTTTCACGAACCGCGGGCGCGCGGCCGCTTCGAGGTGATCGCCCATCACGAACGCCCGACGACCGGCATCGAGGTGATCGACCAGATCGTAGAAATACGCCAGCCGGCCGTCGTCCTTCGCCAGCAGATCGCGGACGAAGCGCTCGGCGTCGCCCGGCGGCCGGCCGACCAGTTCCTCCCAGATCGGCGCCGCGCTTGCCCCGCCCGGCACGTCGACGCTGCCGCCGTGGATGCGAAGGCTGCGGCCGAACGTCGCGAACGGCCCGGGATGCTCCTCCCGCAGATGCTTCACGAGCTGAATGTGTCCCGCGAGGAACTCCAGCGTCTCGTCGTCGAGCGCCATGAGACCGACGTAGAGCAGCGAGGAGTTTCGATCGTTGGTGATGTCGAGCAGCGGCAGGTGCTTCGGATCGAAGATTTCCTTCTGCCAGA
This sequence comes from Vicinamibacterales bacterium, assembly GCA_035279905.1. Lineage (GTDB taxonomy): Bacteria > Acidobacteriota > Vicinamibacteria > Vicinamibacterales > SCN-69-37 > DATEGZ01. The sequence goes on along the minus strand of DATEGZ010000076.1, from coordinate 12,157 downwards.
ACTCGGGAAGCGGGAGCGGCAGGTCGGTGTTCTGGAGCGCGAGGGGTACGGGCGCGTCCGGGCTCGCGGTCTTGATGATCTGCTGCAGGTCGATGCCGTTGGCGAGCATCCACTCCGCGCGCTCGGCCGATGATTCGGACGCCTCGATCTCGAGCGCGTACACGTTGCGCCGCTCACGAAGCCGCAGGCCCATCAGGTCCGCCATGTGATCGACGAGCTCGCGATCCTTCTTCGGCGTGGAAACCGTCGGCAGGCGCAGGCCCGCAGGCGACGCCTCGCGGTCCGCGAGCAGGTCGGCGACGGTCGTGACGTAACGCTCGATCAATTCGGACGTTCGTGTGCCGGTGTTGTTGCCGTGGGCGAGTCGCAGCAGGTCGATCAGCGCGCTCCCGTCGAGTTGCGCCGCGGACGCGTCGAGGCCGACGAGATGTCGCGCCGCCGAGGCCGTTCCCGGCAATCGCACGGTACCCCAGAGCGCTGCCGGCGTCGCCTGATGAGTGGGGACGAGGGCCAGCACGAGAGCCAGCACGACGGAGGAACGATGGGGGAGTATCACGGTCCGCGTGCTCGAAGAAGGTGAGAGCGCGCCATCCTAACAGAAGCCGCGCGCGTCTGTGGTGACTGACTACTGGCGTCCGAGCAACTCGACCTGAATGGAGAAGTGACTGACGCGGAAGTCGCCAAACGTCGCCGTCGAGTACCGGCCCATCACGCCGATCGTCACGTGGGCGCCGCGGAAGATGTCGACGCCGGCCGCCGCTTCAGGGCTCGCCGCCCACAGGCGCGTGACGCCGTTGTTGCCTGATTGTCCCGGCGGCCGGTACCCCAGATCGAACGACCCGAATCCGCCTTCGACCCACACACGCGGCGCGACCCATCCGCGCACGACGCCGTGAAACGCCAGCGTGCCCCATTTGCCGGTGCTCGTTTCGGCGCCGCTCGCTTGCTCGAACACCGCGAGCACGCCGATGCGCCGCCCAAGCGTCACCCCGCCGCTCAAATCCAGCACGCCGATCGTCTGTCCACCTGGCGGCTGCCCGACGTTCAAAGGCAACGACGACGAACTCAGCGTGCCGCTCGTCGTTCGTCGTCCGGCGCCCGTCGAAAGGCCGTACAGAAACTGTCCCGCGTGTTGATCAACTGACTGTGCGAATACCGGAGAGGCGAGGGAGAGGAGGCTCAGCGCCAGCAAGCACGCACGTAGTGGCATTCAGGAATCATATGTTTCCTCGAGTGCGCGAGGCTGGAGCAAGACCGAGCTGAGGCGGAAGCGAGTGAGCGTGTTGGGGGTCTGGGGGCAAAGCCCCCAGACCTAAAAAAACTCACGGCGGCGGATCCGGGCAGGTGGATCCGCCGCCGTGTGGCCGAGAATCGGCCAGGCAGACAACTCTTAAAGCTTCGAGCCTTCGACTTCGCTCAGGTTCGAGCCTTCGACTTCGCTCAGGCTCGAGCCTTCGACTTCGCTCAGGCTAGATGAGCACCTTGATCACGATGCGGCGGTTCTGCGCGCGCCCATCCTTGGTGTTGTTCGGGGCGACGGGCTTGTCTTCGCCGTAGCTGATCACGTTGATGCGGTGGAGCGGAATCTGGTGCTGCTCGTAGAGATACCGAGCGACAGCCTGCGCGCGCTCCATTCCGATCTTCTCGTTGACGGCCTTGTCGCCGACGTTGTCGGTGTGGCCTTCGATCTCGAAGTACGCGCCCTTCGGATCGGCTTTGATCTGGCTGACGAGCTGGTCGATCTTCGCCTTCGCGTCGTCAGGCAGGTCAACCTTGTTGAACTTGAAGCCGCCCTCGTCCTCGCTCAGTACCACCGTGTAGACCAGGCGCTTCGAGTTCTTGTCGACTTCTTCGGCCTTCGCGGCCGCGGCCTTGGCGGCGTCGCCGGCGGCGACGGCCTTCGAGTCGGCCTCGTTCGCCGAGGACTGCGCATGGTCGGCAGCGCCCTGCGCGGCGCCGGCCCTGCCGTCGACGTCATTGATCTTCGCTTCGTTCCGCTTCGTCCGCTCCTGCGTTTCTTCGAGCGACTGACTCAGCGTATCGACCTTGCTGCTGACCTGCGTGACCTGGTTCTTGACGAAACCCTTGGTCGCGCAAGCGGTGGTGCCCCCGAACGCGAACGCGAGCAGTGTCAACGTATATAGCGACTTACGCATGGCGGTCTCTCCTCCTGACCTAGTGCCGCTCCGGCTGGCCCTGAACCAGGTACCCGCTCCGAGCGCGAACAACGAAATCTTTCTGGCGTGTCCGGATGTCAATCGGATGCCAGCCCGGCTTGGTGTCCGGCTGAAATACGAGCATGTACTGCTGACGAAGTTCGGCGACGATTTGCCGCGCCGCCCGGCTGTCCTGCGCCGGGCCCATTCCCGCGAAAATCTCTCCGCCTGTCCAATGCGCGAGGTCGGCGAGGCGGCCTTCGAGCACCGCGTCCAGCCGGGCGTCGTCGACGGTGGATTTCCCCGCGCGATCGAGCGGCGAGACGACGATGACGATGTAGACGGGCACGTCGATCGAGCTGGCGATGCCCGACACTTCGGCGGCGGTGAGCGAGCTTGCGTTGTCCACGCCGTCGGTCAGCACGACGACCGCGCGGCGCGGACCTTCGTGCTCAGCTAACATGCGGCCGGTCTTGGCAATCGCGTCGAACAGCGACGTGACGCCGTACGGCTTGATCGTCTGAAGCTTCTGGAGAACGTCGCTCGGCGCCGCGCGCAGGGGCGAGACCTCCTGCAGATCGCGGTCGAACGAGTAGAGGCCGATCCGGTCTTCCCCCGGCGTCAGCCAGCTGACGATGTGCCCGGCGATCTGCTGCGCGGTCTCGCGCTTGTCGGCGACGTCCATGCTGCCGCTGAAGTCGACCAGCATCGCCACGCTGACCGGCGTCTGCTCCGACCGGAACTCCGCGATCGGCCGGCGCACGCCGTTGTCGAAAATCTGAAAATCTTCCGGCTTGAGGTCGGTCACCGGCCGACCGCTCTTCGTCCGCACGATCGTGGCGACCGCGACGCGGTCCACGCTGGCGCGAAACACCGGCTGCTGTTCGGAGACTTGCCGGGCGTGGGCGAAACCGCCGCCGGTGAGCAAGCCAACGAGTGTTCCGAGGACTCTCAGACGCACGGTAACCTCCATATCAACTTCCTTGCCAACTCCCCGGGCCGGAATCAGCCCAAAATCCTGCCAGTGTTTATCGGCCGATCCGCTTGGGTATGTAAGAGTTACCGGGACCAAGGCCGCACCAAAGCGCCCGGAGGGCCCGTTGCACGGCATCCGGCGCGGGCGATAGAGTGCCGAGGGTGATGACTGCCGGGTTCGTTCTCTTCCTCTCGCTGATTGCTCAACCGCAGGCCGCCGTCACGCCGCGCGACGCGCTCGCGCACGCGCGCCTTGCCTACAACGAGCACCGGTTCGACGACGCGGTGGCCGCGGCCGCCGAGGCGGGGAAGTCGCCGGAGCTGGCCGATTCGGCCGCCGTGGTGCTGGCGCGGGCGCTGCTCGAGCGCTACCACGCGAGCGACAGCGAGCATCGCGAGACCAGCGATCTCGACCGCGCGCGCGAGGCCCTGAAGAGCGTGAACGCGGCCAGGCTGTCGGCGAGCGATCACGTCGAGTTCCTGGTCGGACTGGGTGAGTCGCTGTTTTTCGATCAGCCGCCGCGATACAGCGCCGCGGCCGAGATGTTCGAGTCGGCGCTGGCGCGCGCGGAGTCGTCGCCGAGTACGGCGCGCGAGACGTTGTTCGAGTGGTGGGCCGAAGCGCTGGACCGGGAGGCGCAGTCCGCGCTGGAAGCCGACCGCAAGCCGCTCTACACCCGAATTCTTCGCCGCGCGGAAGCCGAGCTCGCGCGCGATCCGCAGTCGTCAGTCGCCGTCTACTGGATCGCGGCGGCCTCTCGAGGCGCCGAAGATCTCGAGCGCGCGTGGGGCGCGGCCATCGCCGGCTGGATTCGCGCCGGGTCGCTGGGCCCGCGCGGCGTGACCCTGCGCGACGACCTCGATCGTCTCGTCGTCAACGTCATCCTGCCCGAACGCGCGCGGCAACTCGCGCCGAACGGTGACGCGCAGTCCGCGCTCACCATCCTCAAGGCGCAGTGGGAAGAGCTCAAAAAGAAATGGGAACGAGACTCCACGCCGCTGGCCGTGGTTCCTTGCCCTGGCTCTTGACGAGCAGGCTGGCGAGCGTCGCCGCTTTTTCCGCGAGCTGTCCCGCAAACACGTAGTTCTTCATCTTGAGCGCGTCGTCGGCCTGACCAAGATATTGCCGCGCGGTGTCGTACTGCAGCTTGGCGTCGGCGCTGAGCGCCGAGTATTTCACTCTCTCGAGATCGGCGCGGGCCGCGATGATGTTGGCCTGCGCTTTCTTCTCGAGGTCGCCGGCGTTCGGCGTCGTAAGCAAGACGGGAGGCGCGGCCGGCGGCGTCGGCTCCGGCGGTGGTGTCGCCGTGCTTGCCGGCGGCGACGATCGTTCTGAGGCTCGCGTCGCCGGGGGATTGTTCTGACGAGTCGGCGTCTGCGTCGGCGCGGGCGCGACGGGCTCCGGTGCCGGCTCCGGAATCGCGGAGGGGACGATCAATCGCCCCGGCGGCGCCGGCATGTCGAGCACCGGCAGCGCCGTCGGCACGTTCGCCTTCACCTTGCCGCACGCACACACACTGGCGAGGAGCACGATGGCCAGGGCCGCGCGCGCGGGGAGGAGCGTCACCACATTGATTATGACGCAGAGACCACGGCGGCGGGCGTCGAAGTTGTGACGTCCTGGCGCAGCAACAGCCGGAACGTCGTCCCACGTCCGGGCACTGACTGCACCTCGATCTCGCCGTCGTGGAGCTGAACGGTCCGGTAGACCAGCGACAGCCCGATGCCGCTGCCGTGTTCCTTGGTCGTGAAATACAAATCGAAGATGCGCGCGAGGTGGTCGGGCGGAATCCCGACGCCGGTGTCCTCGAACACGATCTCGACGCGGCGGCCGGGCCGCGCAGTCGCCGCGATCCGGAGCCGCCCGCCCTGGGGCATCGCCTGACACGCGTTGATCGCGAGATTGAGGAAGGCCTGCTCGAGCAAGCCGGGATCTGCGCTGATCGGAGGCAGATCGGGCGGGCACTCCACGCGCAGCTCGACGTGGTGGGTGCTCGCCTCGGCGCGAATCACGGGAAGCAGGTCGTCGAGGATCCGGCCCACGCGCACTTTCTGGAGCTTCAGATCCTCGGGGCGCGTGAAGCGCAGGAAGCCCTGCACGACCTCATCGAGCCGTCGCATCTGCGCCGCGATGATCGCGAGGTGCTCCTTCGCGGCGGGTTGGTCGGCCAGCTGCATCTTCAGCAGCTCGAGGTGGATCATCGTCGCGTTGAGCGGGTTCTTGACCTCGTGCGCGATGCCCGCCGAGAGGCGGCCAAGCGCCGCCAGCTTGCGCGAGTAGCTGATCGTCGACTCGACCTGGCTCAGGTACGACAGATTGCGCGCGACCAGCATCACGCCGACCAGGCCGTGGTCCGCGTCCTCGACGACATCGGTGAGCACGAGCCGCTCGCCGCCGGATGGGGCCTGCACGGTCTGCGGGCCTCGTCCGGTGCGGTCCTTCGTCGTGGCATCGACGAGCGCGCGATACGGATGGCTGTCGGACAAGAGCGTGCTGAGCGTGGCGCCCGTGCCGTCGAACGACGCGCGCATCGCGGGGTTGGCAAAGAGCAGCGTGCCGTCCGGCGCGAACAGCGCGACCGCGTCCTCCAGGTGCTCGACCACCGATTCGAGCGTCGCGCGCTGACCGGCCAGCTGCATCCTGTCGGCGGCCAGCCGCGCGCTCACCGCCTTGAAGGAATCGCCGAGGTCGCCGATGTCCGGGTCCGTCGGCAGGTCGACGTCGACGTCGAGCTCGCCGCGCCCGAGCTTGGCGAGCCCGCTGCGAATCACGTGGATCGGCCGCAGCGTGACCTGCGCGAGCAGCATCGCAAACAGCGCCCCCGCGACGAGCACGATCGCCACCGTGATGAGCGGCGTCGTCAGCGCCTTTTCAAAGTTGTCTCGGATGAGGAGCGTGGACACGCCGACACGAATCGATCCGAACTCGGTCGTGCCGAGCAGCAGCGGCACGCGGTATTCGTAGGTGCGGCCGCCCTGCGTGTAGATGGCTTTGGCCTGCGCCACCGGCCCGGCCTTGAGCAGCGCGTCGAAGTCGTCGGCCGGCTGCAGCGGCACGTTCACCAGCCCCAGATCGTTGTGCGTGATGATCCGACCCGCGGGGTTGACGATCGCTGCGTAGAGCACGCCCGGGTAGTACGCGCTCGTCTGCAGCAGAGACGTCAAGCCGCCGTCATTCTGGAGGTTCGCCGTGAGATCGGCATCCGCGTTGCTGGTCGCGACGACATCGCGCGTGCGGTGGTAGATCGCCATCGCGAGCGACTCGGCGCGTGAGTGGCTCTCCTCGAGCAGAATCCGGCCGAGCGACGACAGGTACCAAGCGCCGAGGAGAATCGACGCCAGGCCGGCAATGACCGTGACGCCGGCGACCTGCTTCGTCTTGAGGCTGAGCCGCATGGATTACTCGGCCGACGTCTTCTCTTTCATCCGGTTGAGCTTGTTGTGCAGCGTCTTCAGGCTGATCCCGAGCAGGTCCGCCGCGCGCGTCTTGTTGCCGCCGGTGTGCTCGAGCGTCAGCTCGATCAGCTTGCGCTCGGCTTCGTCGACGGTGGTGCCGGCCGCGAGCCCGACACCGGCCACCGGGGCCGGGGCCGACCCGCTCGCGAGCGGCGGCAGATCCTGCACGTCGATCGCCGATCCGCGCGCGACGATCGTGGCGCGCTCGATTACGTTGCGCAGCTCGCGCACGTTGCCGGGCCAGTCGTGCCGCTGGAACATCTGCGCCACGCGATCGGCCACGCCGGTCACCGACCGGTTGTTGCGCGCGTTGAACTCGCGGATGAACGCTTCGGCGAGCAGCGGGATGTCGTCCTTGCGCTCGCGCAGCGGCGGCAGCCGGATCGCGAAGACGTTGAGGCGATAGTAGAGATCCTCACGCAGCTTGCCTTGCCGCACGGCCTCGGTCGGCTCCGCGTTCGTGGCGGCGACGACGCGGATGTCCACGGCCTGCTCGCGCGTGCCGCCGAGCGTCCGGAACGTGCGCTCCTGCAGCACGCGCAGCAGCTTGGCCTGCGTGACGGGCGTCATCTCCGCGATCTCGTCGAGGAACAGCGTGCCGCGATTGGCGAGCTCGAAGCAGCCCGCGCGGCGCGCGATCGCGCCCGTGAACGCGCCTTTCTCGTGGCCGAAGAGCTCGGACTCGAGCAGCGTGTCCGGAATCGCCGCGCAGTTCAGCGCGACGAAGGGATGCGACGCACGCGGGCTCAATTGATGAATCGTCTGCGCGACCAGCTCCTTGCCCGTGCCCGATTCGCCGGTCACCAGTACGGACGCGCTCGTCGGCGCTGCCTGCTCGATCACCTGGTAGATGCGGCGCATCTCGTCGCTCGCGCCGATCATCTTGCCGAACGTGCCGTGCTCGCGAAGCTGGCGCCGCAGCACGCGCATCTCGCGCGACATCCCGTTCCGCTCGACGATCTGGTCGAGCAGAATCTTGAGCCGCTGCGGATCGACGGGCTTCGCGACGTAGTCGTAGGCGCCCTGCTTGATCGCTTCGACCGCGGTTTCGACCGAGCCCTGCGCCGTCATCAGCACGACGGTGACCTCGGGATCCGGTTGCTGCTTGAGCGCGCGGAGCAGCTCGAGGCCGTCCATCGACGGCATGACGAGATCTGACAAAACAATCGTCGGGCGCTCGTGCGCGATCTTCTCCAGCGCGTCGCGGCCGTTCATGGCCACATCGACGGCGTACCCCCAGCTGCGCAACAGCTGCTGCAGCCCCATTCGCTGTGCCGCGTCGTCTTCGACGACGAGGATCCGGTCGCTCGAGTCGGGACCGGCAGGTGTCGGTGACATCAAGACCTCTGGCACGATTGTGCCCGATCCGGGGCCACGTGTGCCAAGTCCGGGAGAGCGGGCGCGGGGGCGGACAGGCGGTTACAATCCTGACAATCGACCCAGCCCGGAGGCCCCATGACTCGGATGCGCGCTGCCATCGTCAGTGTTGCGATCTTGTGGCTGGTGTCTCTCGAGCCAGTCTTCGCCATCAGCCCGTCGTACATCATGGTCTACGGCGATGTTGCGGGCCCGACGCTCGTGCGCGTCGGCAATGAGGACCGCACGTCGTTCTTGTGGGAAACGCGGATCAGGCGCGAGGGCACGATCGAGCGCGGCAGTCTCACCAGTCGCTTGAGCGGCAGACGCTTTGTGAAGTTCGCGGTGTTCTGGGGCCAATGGAATGAGCCGCCGTCCGGGCCCGAGGCCGCGAGCCAGCACGGCCGGCTGTACCTGCCGACTGCTTCGGAGCCCGCCGTTGTCGTGGTGACGAGTCCGGTCATGGAAGAAGTCGGTGTGCGCCATCCGGCCGCACGGCCCGAGCCAGCAGATTTCACGGGGTTCGTCGGTGGGTGGACGCTCGACGCCGACGATTTCGCACAGGCGAGAAGCCTCTTCGGTCTGCCCGGTTCCTAGAAAGATATCGGTCGTCTCCGCCTACTTGAGTTGATGACTCACGCGGACACTGTGTCCGCGCGAGCCCGGACTCAAGGAGGTCCCCTCATAATGAAGATTCAATTCTTGACCAAACCGATCGCTGCGGCGCTCGCTGCCTGCCTCGTCGCTGTGAGCGTGTGGTCGTTGCCCGTACGGGCGCAGCAGGACGATCACAATCACGGACAGACGCCGGCGAAGCCGATGACGCCCGAGCAGCAGAAGAACGCGAACCTGCTCATCCAGACCGTGCGCGACAACACGTTTCTGTTTCAGAGTCCCGCCAATCTTCCCAGCGGCTACGGCCTCCTCTTCGGCTGCGTGAGCGGCGACAGCAACGAAGGCGCGATGGGCTTGCACTACGTGAACACGGACCTCGTGTTCGACGGCGGCGCGCTGAACCCGAACACGCCGGAGATCATCCTCTACGAGGCGCTTCCGGGCGGCAAGCAGAAGATCACTGGCGTGGACTACGCCGTCCTGCAGGCCGACTGGGACGCGAACAATCCGAAGAATCCGCCGCAGCTGTTCGGTCAGCTCTTCCACCTGATCACGTTCCCGAACCGCTTCGGGCTCGACGCGTTCTACACGCTGCACGTGTGGGCCTGGAAAGAAAATCCGAACGGCCCGTTCGCGAACTGGAACCCGAACGTGTCCTGCCAGAACTTCAACGGGCATAGCTGATCGTCAGGTTCCGGGGTTCCGAGGTTCTGCGCGCCGAGACGTCGCGGTTCACGGCCAGCGAACCCCGGAACCCCGGAACCTCGGAACCCCGGAACCACCCCCGAACTTGAAACCGCGCTCCGGCCGCCGTAGCATCACGGCGCAGGAGTGATGGACATGAAACGTTGGGGGATGTGGGCAACGCTGGTGCTCGCGCTGACCGTCGGTCTGACGCCAGTCGGCACGCAAGGGCAGGCGACGCGCACCACCTTATATATGGTGGCGACCGCGCACCTGGACTCGCAGTGGAACTGGACGGTCCAGGATTCGATCCGCGACCACATCCCCAAGACGTTCCACACCAACTTCGACTTCTTCGAGAAATACCCCGACTACAAGTTCACGTGGGAAGGCGCGATCCACTACATGTGGTTCAAGGAGTACCACCCGGACGAGTGGGCGAAGGTGCAGAAGTACGTCGAGGCGGATCGGTGGCGGCTGGCGGGATCGTGGATCGACGCCGTCGACACGAACATGCCGTCGCCCGAGTCGCTCTTCCGGCAGGCGCTCTACGCGCAGCGATTCTTCCGCCAGGAGTTCAAGAAAGAACCGAAAGACGTGTACCTGCCTGACTGCTTCGGGTTTGGCTTTGCGCTGCCGTCGATCGCGGCGCACTCGGGGCTGATCTCCTTCTCGACGCAGAAGCTCACGTGGGGCCGGCCGATTCCATTTCCGATCGGACGCTGGAAGGGCGTGGACGGCAGCGAGATCATCGCCGAGCTCAACCCGGGCGGCTACGGCACGCGGATGACCGAGGACATCAGCTTCACGTCCACGAACGGCGGCCGCGGCAACACGCCGTGGCTGAACGACCCGACGAACATCGGCGGCGGCCAGGCGCTCGAGTTCCGGTACTTCGGCACGGGTGACACCGGCGGCGGGCCGACGGAGCAGTCGGTGCAGATCGTCCAGAAGGCGCTGACCGCGCCGCCGCAGGGACTCGTCGTCAAGAACACGTCGCCCGATCAGCTCGCGAAGGATCTCACGCCGGAGCAGCGCGCGGCGCTGCCGTCTTACAACGACGAGCTGATCCTCAAGACGCACGGCACGGGCTGCTACACGTCGCAGGCGGCGATGAAGCGCTTCAACCGCGCGAACGAGCTGCTGGCCGACGCGGCGGAGAAGGCGGGCGTGTCGGCGATGGTGCTCGCGGGCCAGCCGTATCCCACGGAGCGGCTTCGCGACGCGTGGATTCGCTTCCTCTGGCATCAGTTCCATGACGACCTGACGGGGACGTGCATCCCGCAGGCGTATCAGTTCTCGTGGAACGATGAGATCGCGTCGCTCAACCAGTTCGCCGGCGTGCTCACGAGCTCGACGAGCGCGGTGTCGTCGCTGCTCGATACCTCTGGCACAGGCACGCCGATCGTCGTCTACAACCCGGTGTCGATGAACAGACGTGAGCCGGTCGAAGCGACCGTGAGTCTGCCCGTGCCGTCCACGGCGGTGACCGTCGTGGACGCGAGCACGGGCGCCACAGTGCCGTCTCAAGTGGTCTCGTCGTCAGCGGGTGGCACGACGATCGCATTCCAGGCGGACGTGCCGTCGATGGGCTTCGCGGTGTATCACGTGAAGCCGGTCCCTGCGGCCGCGGCGGCGCCCTCGTCACTCAAAGTGACGGCTTCGTCGCTCGAGAACAACCGCATCCGCGTCAAGATCGACGAGAACGGCGACATCGCGTCGATCTACGACAAGGACGCGAAGCACGAGCTCTTGTCTGCGCCGATCATGCTGGAGCTGCGCGACAACCCGTCGCCGTCGTGGCCCGCGTGGGAAGTGCTGTACGACACCGTGCAGTCGCCCGCGCGCGAGTACGTGTCGAATCCGACGATCAAGATCATCGAGCGCGGCCCCGTGCGCGCGGGACTCGAGATCACGCGCAAGGCGTCGGGCTCGACGTTCGTGCAGCGCATCCGTCTGGCCGAGGGTGGCGATCGCGTCGAAGTCGAGAACCTGGTTGACTGGCGATCGCCGAATTCCGAGCTCAAGGCGTCGTTCCCGCTCACCGCGTCGAGCCCGAAGGCCGTCTACGACCTCGGCCTCGGCACGATCGCGCGCACGAACAACGAGCCGGACAAGTACGAGGTGCCCGCGCAGAAGTGGGCGGACATCGACGACCTCAGCGGCACGTTCGGCGTCGGCATCATCAACGACAGCAAGTACGGCTGGGACAAGCCGGCCGACAACACGATCCGGCTGACGCTGCTGCACACGCCGCGTCCGAACACCGGCTACACGTATCAGAGCAGCAACGACCTCGGGCATCACCGTTTCGTGTACGCGATTGCCGGACACGCCGGCGACTGGCGCCAGGGCCGGATGCCAGTCCGCGCGACCGCGGTGAACCAGCCGCTGGTCGCGTTCAAGACGACGGCGCATCCGGGCGCGCTCGGTCGCGCGTACTCGATGGCGACGATCCTCAACAACGGGTTGGCGGACACGACCGGACAGGTCGCGATCGTCGCGATGAAGAAAGCGGAAGACAGCGACGAGGTCGTGCTGCGCTTGCAGGAACGCTACGGCCAGGCCGCCCCGAACGTGACGGTGCGGCTCGGCGTGCCGGTGCTTGGCGGGCGTGAGATCAACGCGGCCGAAGAAGAAGTCGGGCCGTTCGCGATCGGCGGCGGCGGAGCGAATCGCGGAGGCGGCGGAGGCGCGGGCGCGCGCGGCGGTGGTAACGCGGTGAACGTGCCGGCGCCGGCGACGACGACGATCCAGGTCAGCCTCGGCTCGTATCAGCCGCGATCGCTCGCGCTGAATCTGCAATCCGCGTGGGACGCGTCGACGGCGTTCAAGACATTCACCGACGCGCAGGCGGCCGCAGCTGCGGCGGCCGGTCGGGGCGGTGGACGAGGCGGCGGGCGAGGCGGCACGCC
>DATEGZ010000075.1:0-10469 GCA_035279905.1 Vicinamibacterales bacterium | reverse complement strand
CAAAGTGCAGCTCGTCGTCTCCCTCGGCGGGCACGCGGATCTCCCGCGCGTGATGACCTTTCTCTGCACGGGCGTCCTGCCGGACGGCACGGCCCGCACGCCGCACGAGTACGGCATCGTGCTCATTCTGATTGGCGCGCTCGAGCACCTCGTGCCGGCCGATCAGGTCGAGCCGCTGCGCGCAGCGATCCTCACCTTCCTCGAAGCGTCGAGCTTCGACCAGACGGACGTGCCCAAATCGAAGGAGCTCTTCGAACTGGCGCGCGCGCGCACGGCCGGGCTGTCTGAGCCGGCGCGCACGTACATGCAGTGGGTGAACGATCGCAACGCGAAGGCGCTCGGCGAGAAGTTGCTCCCGCTGATCGAGACGCTCGGCGGCGCGCCCGCGCTCTCGGCGGATCGATCGCCGGCGACGGCCGTGCCCGTGTTCCTGCTCCACGGCGCGACCGACAACATCATTCCTTCGTCAGAGACGCCGCTTGCCGCCGCTTATCTCGCGGCGCACGGAAACGCGCGCGTGAAGTACCTGCTGACGCCGCTGCTCACCCACGCGACTTTGAGCGATGACGTCGCGGCGGGCGATGCGTGGCGGCTGGTGCGCTTCTGGAAGGAGATGCTCGACGCGGCCCGCTAGCCGCGCGATCAGCCCGCGCGGTCGTGAGCGCGCGGATCTCGGCCGGCGTCAGATCGCGAAACTCGCCCGGCCGCAGCGTGGTGTCGGCGATCGTGCCGATGCGGGTGCGACGCAGCCGATCCACGGGATGCCCGATCGCGTCGCACATGAAGCGGACCTGCCGGTTGCGGCCCTCGCGAATCGTGAGCTCGATCACGCCGCGCGGCTCGCCGCCTGACGAGAGCACGCGCAAGAGCCGGACGCGCGCGGGCAGCGTGCGGCGTCCGTCGATCTCGACGCCGCGGCGCAGGCGATCGAGGTCGCGATCGTCCGGCACGCCGGCGACCTGCGCTTCGTACGTCCGCTCCAGCTCGTACCGCGGATGCGTCACGCGCTCGGCGAACTCGCCGTCGTTGGTGAGCAGAATCAAGCCTTCAGAATCGGAATCGAGCCGGCCCACTGGATAGAAGTAGCCGCCGACGCCCCCGCGCGCCACGAGATCGACGACGGTCGTCCGCCGCTGCGGATCGGAGCGCGTGCTGACCACGCCGCGCGGCTTGAACATCAGCAGGTAGCGCCGTGCGGGCGGCTGCTTGAGCCGGCGTCCGTCGACTTTCACTTCGTCGTGCTCGAGATCGGCCTTCGTCCCGAGCTCGGTGACGACCTGGCCGTTGACCTCGACGCGGCCCTGGCGCAGCAGTTCGTCCGCGGCGCGTCTGGACGCGACACCGGCTTGCGAGAGCAGTTTGTTGAGACGGACCGGCGGCATCGACGCAATCACCAATCACAAATCTCACATCATCAATGGATCGATTCCCCGTCCGTTTTTTCGAACGGCAGAGGGCTCTGCGGCGCGGGCTCGCTCACCGATGCCGGCAGCTCGAAGCCCAGGAGCTCGGACATGTCCTCGACCTTCGGCAGGTCGGACAGATCGTTGAGACCGAAGCGCGTCAGAAACTCCCGCGTCGTGCCGTAGAGAAACGGCCGGCCCACGACCTGTTTTCGTCCGACGATCTTGATGAGCTTGCGCTCGATGAGCGTGCCGAGCACGCCCGCGGTGTTCACGCCGCGGATCTCCGCAATCTCCGGCGACGTGATCGGCTGCTTGTAGGCGACGACTGCCAGCGTCTCGAGCGAAGCGACCGACAGCTTCGTCGTCGTCCGCTCGTGAAAGAGGCGGCGGACCCACTCGTGCAGCTCGGGCCGCGTGACGATCTGGTAGCCGCCGGCCACTTCGACCATCTGCAGCCCGCCCGGCCGGTCGTATTGCTGCTTGAGCTCGTTGATCGCGGCCACGATGTCTTCCTTCGGCTCGCTGTCGAGCAGCTTGACGAGCGTCTTCATCGTCACCGGTTCCGGGGAGGCGAAAATGAGCGCTTCGACGACGCCTTTCAGATCACTCATTGCCCTGGTGCTCCATCCCTTCGAACGTCGGCGCGCCTTCCAGTTTGGCGCGTTTATATACGCGAATCGGTCCGAACGCGCCGGACTGGAACACGCGCACCAGCTTGAGGCGAATCATCTCGAGCAGCGCGAGGAACGTGACGATCATCCCGCCGCGTGAGTTCACGTCGGCGAAGAGATCCTCGAAGCCGCAAGCGTCCGTTTCCGAGAGCCGCGCGAGCAGCTGCTCGATGCGTGTCTCGATCGGGATCTGCTCGACCGGCAGCGGGACGACCGGACGCTGGCGGACGCGCTCGAGCACCTGCCGGAACGCGGCCATCAGGCTGAAGAGGTCGACCTCGATTTCCGGCTCCGGCGCCTCGCCGACCAGATCGGTCACGCGCTGATCGGGCCGCGCCCACTGCGCGCTGCGCTGGATCTCGCGCTCGTGCAGGAGCTCGGCGGCGGCCTTGAACCGCTGGTGCTCGAGCAGCCGGCGGACGAGCGCCTCGCGCGGATCCTCTTCCGGATCTTCCTGCGTCGGGTCGGGCCGCGGCAGGAGCATCCGCGACTTGATGTGGATGAGCGTCGCGGCCATGACGAGGAACTCGCCGACGACGTCGAGGTTCAGCTCGTGCATCAGGTCGAGGTAATCGAGGTACTGCTGGGTGACGAGCGCGATCGGAATGTCGTAGATGTCGAGCTCGTTCTTCTTGATCAGATGCAGCAGCAGGTCGAGCGGGCCTTCGAAGTTCTGCAGGCGGACTGGATAGTCCTCGAGGATCGACTCGAATTCGGGAGGCTGGGGCTCAGTCATCGCTGATAGTTCAAGTGCATGGCCTCGCGCACGCGGACCATCGTCTCACGCGCGACGGCCTGGGCGCGCTTCGATCCCTCGACGATCACGTCGCGCAAGTACGCCGGCCTGGCGAGCGCGGCGGCGCGCCGCTCGCGCAGCGGCTCGAGCAGCGCATTCACCGCGGCCGCCAGCTTCGTCTTCACCTCGACGTCGCCCACCTTCCCGGCCTGATACCGCGCCTTGAGGTCGTCAACCTCCGCGCGGTTCTTGTTGAACGCGTCATGATAAACGAAGACGGGGTTGCCTTCGACGGTTCCCGGGATGTCGGCGCGAACCCGCTTGGGATCGGTGTACATCTGCCGGATCTTCTTGGTGACGGTCTCGGCGGAGTCCGACAGGTCGATCGCGTTGTTGTAGCTCTTGCTCATCTTCCGGTTGTCGAGGCCCGGCAGCCGGGGCGTCGGCGTCAGCACGCTTTGCGGCTCGACGAACGTCCGGCCGTAGAGGTTGTTGAACCGGCGCACGACCTCGCGGCCCATCTCGAGATGCGGCACCTGATCTTCGCCCACCGGGACGATGTCCGCGTTGTAGATGATGACATCCGCGGTCTGGAGCAGCGGGTAGCCGAGGAATCCGATGCTCGTCAGATCCTTCTCGGCCAACTGCTCCATCTGCTCTTTGTAGGTCGGCACGCGCTCGAGCCAGGGGATCGGCGTCACCATCTGGAGCAGCAGATACAACTCGGCGTGCTCGGGCACGAGCGACTGCGCGAAGATCGTGCTGCGCTCTGGATCGAGCCCCGCCGCGATCCAGTCCGCGACGTTGTCGAGCGCGTCCTCGACGATGGGCTCGGTCGCGGCGTAGTTGCTCGTGAGGGCATGCCAGTCGGCGACAAAGTAGAAGCAGTCGTACGTTGCCTGGAGCTTCACCCAGTTGTCGAGCGCGCCCACCAGATGGCCGAGGTGCAATCTGCCCGTCGGCCGCATGCCCGAGACGACACGTTTGCGAGGAGTCACGACAGCCAGCCCAGCAGGAGGCGATTCACAGGATCAATCAGATCCCAGAGGATACCCGAGAGCATCAAGGCGTAGAGAATCAGGAACCCGAAGGGCCGGATCTGCGCGAAGACGCCTGCCAGCGGTGCCGGCAGCACGCCCATCGCGACGTTGCCGCCGTCGAGCGGCGGCACGGGGATCATGTTGAAGAGCGCGAGCAGCACATTCGTCGCGATGCCGATGTAGAGGAACACCCTGAGGATGTAAGCCGCGTCATTTGCGCTCGACGTCGTGCCCACGACGACCATGTGGATGATCGCGAAGCCGGCGGCGAGAATGAGATTGCTGATCGGTCCCGCGGCCGCGACGATCGCGAAATCACGGCGCGGCGATTGAAGATTCCTCCCGTCCACAGGCACGGGCTTCGCCCAGCCGATCAAGGGCAAGTTGGAGTACATCGCGACCAGGGGAAACAGCACGGTACCGATCCAGTCGATGTGCGCGAGCGGATTGAGCGTCAGCCGGCCCTGGTCGCGGGCGGTCGGATCGCCGAGGCGATTGGCCGTCCACGCGTGCGCCGCTTCGTGAAAAGTCAACGACACGATGAGCACGACGAATCTGAGCAGGATTTCGAGCGGCGAAAAAGCACCCACGCGCTAGAGACTGTACAACACTTGCCGCATGGCCCTATCGCCGATCGAAGTGCCGAATGACCGCATCGGCCGCCTTGGCGCCGACGACGGCGGCCAGCTCGTCGCGGCTGGCGCGGCGAACGCCGGCGACGGATCCAAACGAGGTGAGCAGCTGCTTGCGGCGGCGCGTCCCGATGCCGGCGATCTCGTCGAGCTCCGAGCGCATGTCGCGCTGCGCCCGAGCGCGACGGTGGAACGTCACCGCGAACCGGTGCGCCTCGTCGCGGATGCGCTGGACGAGGTGCAGCGCGGCGGACTGCGCCGGCAGCGCCAGCCCTTCCGTGCGATCGCGCGTGAACAGCAGCTCCTCCTGCTTCGCCAGGCCGACGGCCACGAGCTGCTCGAGTCCGAGCTCGCGCAGCGCGGCATACGCGGCCGTGAGCTGGCCCTTGCCGCCGTCGATCACGATGAGATCCGGAAATGGCCCACCCTGCTCGAGCACCTTCTTGTAGCGGCGCAGCACGACCTCGTGCATCGCGGCGAAGTCATCGGGGATGACAAGGGCAGGATCAGGCACTAGGCCCGAGGCACCAGGCACCAGCGCCTGACTGAGACCCGTGCCAGTGCCTGATGCCTGATGCCTGGTGCCTGACTTGAAGTCGCCTCTGATCCTGTACTTCCTGTACTCCCCGCGTCTCATCTTCCCGTCGAGGCACACGACCATCGACGCCACGGTCTCGCGGCCCTGGAAGGTCGAGATGTCGAAGCACTCGATGCGCCGCGGCAGCGCGGGAAGATTCAGCGCCGCGCGGAGCGTGTCGAGCGCGTCGAAGCTGACGACGGCGCCCTCGCCGAAATGCGTTTGATAGGCGACGGCGGCGTTGCGCGACGCCAGTTCGAGCAGCCCGCGCTTCTCGCCGCGCCTGGGCACGACGATCTGCACGCGCCGCTCGGCCTGCTCGTTGAGCCACGACTCGAGCGCCGCGCGCTCGTCCGGATCGATCTCGAGCGGCAGGTGCACTTCGGGCGCGGGCGCGTGTTCGCTGTAGAACTGCTGCACCGCGGCCGAGAGCGTCTCGGTCTCCAGCGGATCGGTCGTCGCGTCCGACACGAGCTCGATGCGGTCGCACACCTTGCCGCGCCGCACCTGAAACACGAGCACGACCGCCCCGCGCGGGCCCACCTTCAACCCGAACGCGTCGCGATCGCCCTGCGTGATCGTCTCCATCTTGTTGCGCCGATCGCGCACGGTCTCGATGGTCCGGACGGCGTCGCGCAGGTGCGCCGCCCGCTCGAAGCGCTCGCCGGCCGCGGCCTCCGTCATCTCGCGCCGCAGGTTCTCGACGAGCTCGTCCTGACGGCCCTCGATCAGCAGCTGCGCCTGCTCGACGGCGCGCCCATACTCCTCAATAGTGCAGATTGAGTCGACGCACGGGGCCAGGCACCGCTTGATGTCGTACTCGAGGCACGGCCGGTCGCGCTTGCCGTCGATGATCTCGTTGCACGACCGGATCCCGAACAGCCGGTGCGCCAGCCCCATCGTCCGCCGCGCGACGAGCGCGGGCATGAACGGTCCGGCGAAGACGTTGCCGTTGCGCTCGACCCGACGCGCCACGAGCAGTCGCGGCGCGGGCTCGGTCACCGTCAGCTCGAGGTACGGATAGGTCTTGTCGTCCCGGAGCAGGACGTTGTACCGCGGATTGCGCTGCTTGATCAGGCGGTTCTCGAGCGTCAGCGCCTCGACGACCGAGTCGGTGACGACGACCTCGAGCGACGCCGCCTCACGCAGGAGCGCGTCGTGCCGCGGGCTCATGCCGCCGGCGCCGAGATAGCTGCGCACCCGATCCCGCAGGACGCGTGCTTTGCCGACGTACAGCGTCTCGCCGCCCTCCGACAGGAAGAGGTAGACGCCCGGCTGCTCCGGGAGCCGGGCGATCTGGCCCTTGAGATCGTGAATGGCCATGGGCTAGGATGCGTGACAGTTTCTTGCGCGAGCCGGCAGCCGGACACCGAACCCTGTGACCTTCACGGGCGCCGTCGGAAAAACCTTCAACTACCCGTTGCGGCTGATCACTGCCGCGTGTGTCCGCCTCCGGATCCACCCAAATCTTCTCACGTTCACCGGCGTCGTCATCAACATCGCCGCCGGCTGGGCGCTCGCGACCGGCAGTTTTCTCACGGCCGGCATCATCATCGTGGCGGCGAACGTCTTCGACTTCATCGACGGCAAAGTCGCGGTCGAGACCGGCATGACGAGCCGGTTCGGCGGCTTCTGGGACTCGGTGATCGATCGCTTCTCGGATCTCGCGCTGTCGGTCGGCCTGATCTGTCTGTACTCATCCGAGGGACGCACCGACTACGTGCTCATCACCTCGATCGCGATGGTCTTCGCGACGATGACGAGCTACACCCGCGCGCGCGCCGAGTCGCTCATTCCGAAGTGCAAGGTCGGCTTCATGGAACGGCCCGAGCGGATCGTGCTGTTCATGATCGGCGCCTTCACGAATCGCATGGCCGCCGTCATGTGGGTCATCGGCGTGCTGTCGGTTGTCACCGTCGTCGATCGCATCTACTACACATATCTGGAGCTCAACGGCCGGCCGCAGCCTCGCACCAAAGGATTCAAGGGCTTCTTCGTGCGCGCGTTCTACTGGACCGACGAGCGGACGACCCTCGCCTACGACATCTGGGTGATCGCGATCCTCGCGTTCGTGTGGCTCACGCCGCCCGACTGGCTCGGCGACCCGATGGCCGTCGGCGAGCCGGGGCTCGTGCAACAGATCTTTCACTCGGTCGTCGGATAGTCCGACCGTCGCCCGTCTTCACCCACCAAGCTTCGGATCGAAGCAGTGCCGGCAACGGGCCTCGTACGTGCCCGACGCGCCGACCAGGACGCGCTCCTTGGAGGCCACCAGCCGCTGCGTGTGATTGGCCGGGCCGCCGCACACCATGCAGATCGCGAGCGTCTTGGTGATGTACTCGGCAATCGCCAGCAGCTGCGGCATCGGCTCGAACGGTTTCCCGAGGTAGTCGGTGTCGAGCCCCGCGACGATGACGCGCTTGCCGCTGTCGGCGAGCTTCGAGAGCACGGCGGGCAGCTCGGCGTCGAAAAACTGGCCCTCGTCAACGCCCACGACCTCCGTCTCGGGCCGCACCTTCTCGAACAGCTCCTTCGCGGTCGTCACGTTCGTCGACGGAATCTTCATCTCGCTGTGCGAGACGATCTCGTCCTCGCTGTAGCGGTTGTCGAGCGCGGGCTTGAAGATCTGAACGTTCTGCTTCGCGATGCGCGCGCGCCGCAGGCGGCGGATCAGCTCCTCGCTCTTCCCGCTGAACATGCTGCCGGTGATCACTTCGATCCAGCCGGGCTTTGGGGTGTAGTGGTGTTCCATGGAAACTTGATGCCTGCAATTTAGAACTTAGAACTTAAAACTTAGAACTTAAGATTCAGCACTCAGAACTGTGCAGCCTCAAGTTCTGAGTTCTAAGTTCTAAGTTCTAAGTTACTCATGCTCTAGACAGATACTCCCCGGTTTCCGTGTTTACCCGCACCTTGTCGCCGGTGTTCACGAAGGACGGGACGGTGACGACCAGCCCGGTCTCGAGCGTCGCGGGCTTGACCTGGGCCGCCGCGGTCGCGCCCTTGATGCCGGGCACGGTGTCCTTCACCGTGAGGTCGACCGTGAGCGGCAGATGAATTCCGACCGGCTCGACATCGTAGAACTCGACGTTGATGATCGATTCCGGCAGCAGATAGAGCGCGCTGTCGCCCAGCACCTCGAGCGACAAGTGCACCTGCTCGTAGCTCTCGGTGTTCATGAAGTGGAACAGGTCCCCTTCGCGGTAGAGGAACTGCATTTCGTGCTCGTCCAGCGTCGCCCGCTCCACGTCGTCTTCCGAGCGGAACTTGTGGTCGATCAGCCGTCCGTTGCGGATGTCCCGCAGGCGGCACTGCACGTGGCCGCGCTTGTTGCCGGGCGTGATGTGGTGAAGGTCGAGGACGCGGTACAGGTCGGCGTCCAGCTTGATGAGCATGCCCTTGCGCAGGCGTGTGGCTTGAATCGAAGACATAGGTCGGCGTCCGTCACCCGATAGAGAACTCTTCATTCTACCGTGGGGGCTTCGCCCCCGCACCCCCCCTGCGCGCTCACTCGCGGGGGCCCCTCGGCCCCGCTCCGTTCGCGCGGGCTCGCTCGTGGCACTCGCTCGCCGTTCGTCTCGGGTTTTGAGCTAGTGCCTGGTGCCTGATGCCTAGCGCCTTGCTAGTGCGCTACTATCGAAAGGTATGCCTTGGGATCCGATGCGCGACCTGCTCACGATGCAGGAGCGACTCGAGAGCCTGTTCGGACGCGCGACGCCGGGATGGGTGCCGCCGGTCGACCTCGCCGAGTGGGATGAGCGCTACGTGCTCACCGTCGAGCTGCCGGGGATGACCCGCGACGACGTCCACCTGGACTACGCCGACGGCACCTTGACGGTCCGTGGGCTCCGGCCCGGACAAGGGTGCTGCCCGGAGCGCTACCAGCAGCTCGAACGCGGCCAGGGCCAGTTCTCCCGATCATTCCGGTTCGCCCACGCGGTGTATGCCGACGGCATCACGGCCGATCTGGCCGACGGCGTGCTCACCGTGGTGGTGCCCAAGGCCTCGGGCGGACCGCGGCGCGTGAGCGTCGACTAGGACCAGATTCACCATGAGTAAACTGCTGTACGGGACGTCGCTGCTCGTGACCGGCTTTCTCGTGGGTCTCGTGATCTCCGGCCGGACGGCGCCGACGTCGGCGCCCGACATTTCCGCCGCGCCGAAGATCGAGCAATCACGCAGCGCAACCCTGGCCACGAGCGCGTTGCCGGATCTCTCGGACGTCGCCGAGCACGCGGTGCAGGCGTCGGTCAACATCTCGTCGACGCAGTACGTGCAAGTCAACCCGTACTTCAAGCGCTTCTACGGCGACACAATGCGCAGCGGCACGAGCCTGGGGTCGGGCGTGATCGTCTCGAGCGACGGGTACATCCTGACGAACAGCCACGTGATCAGCGGCGACAACGACCTGCGCACGACGCGCACCGACATTCGCGTCACGCTTCCGGACAACCGCGAGCTGCCCGGCAAGCTGGTGGGCATCGACACGGTCTCCGACCTGGCCGTCATCAAGGTGGAGGCGCAGAACCTGGTGCCGATTCCCTGGGGCGACTCGTCGAAGTTGAAGGTCGCGCAGTGGGTGCTGGCCATCGGTAACCCGTTTGCGTTCAGCCAGACGGTGACGCTCGGCATCGTCTCGGCGGTCAACCGGCACGACCCGCAGCTGGGCGGCTATTCGGAGATGATTCAGACCGACGCGGCCATCAATCCCGGCAACTCGGGCGGCCCGCTCATCAACAGCCAGGGCGAGCTCATCGGCATCAACACGATGATCTACAGCGAAACGGGCGGCTATCAGGGCATCGGGTTTGCGATTCCGGCGAATCTCGCGCGGTCGGTGATGAGCGAGCTCATCCAGAACCACGAAGTGGTGCGCGGGACGATTGGCATCACCGCGCTGCGCAACGTCGACCCGGATCGGGCCGAGCGCGCGGGCTACGGACGCCTGAAGGGCGTGCTGGTCTCCAACATGTTCACGAACGCGTCGGCGTACAAGGCCGGCGTGCAGCTCGACGACATCATCACGAGCGTCAATGGCCAGGACGTGTCCGACGCGCAGCAACTCCAGCGCATGATCCTCGACGCCAAGGTGGGAAGCACGCTCAAGCTCAGCATCATCCGGGATCGCCGCGCGATCACGGTGAACGTGCCGGTCGAGAAAGCGGTTCCGGTCAACCGCTAACGCTGACGGGGTCCCGACACGCTCGGGTGGCCCACCCACGAGCAGCGCCACTTCTTCTCGACGCCGACCCGAATCCCCACGCGCCGTGACCACGCCAGCTTCGCCGGACGCACGCCCGCGTCCTCGATGGTGAGACGGCTCGACGTGAGATCGAGCCGATTCTGCGCGAGGTCGATGCCCAGCGCCGCGGTGAGATTCCCAGGGCCCCGGCAGAGATCGGCCGTG
>DATEGZ010000074.1:0-20096 GCA_035279905.1 Vicinamibacterales bacterium | reverse complement strand
GAGCACGGCGCTTTCGGTCAGCAGTTGGCGGATGACGCGCCAGCGCCCGGCGCCGAGGGCCTTGCGCACGGCCATCTCGCTGGCGCGCGAGGTGCCTCGGGCCAGCAGGAGGTTCGCGACGTTGGCGCACGCGATCAGCAGCACGAGCAGCACGGCGATCTGCAGCACGAGCAGCACCGGGCGCACGTCGCCGGTGAGATCGGTCGCGAGCGTCGTGAGCCACGCGGTGCGCGTCGCGTTGGTGTCGGGATAGGTCGCCGCCAGCCGCAACGCGATGCTCGTGAGGTCGGCTTGCGCCTGGTCAACGCTCGCGGCCGGGCTCAGCCGGCCGACCGCGCGCAGAAACATGTCGCTGCGATGCGTGATCTTCTCGCCGGAGGCGACGGCCAGCGGCAGGTAGTAGTCGACCCGCGCGCGATCGACCGGGAACTTGAACCGCGGCGGCATGACGCCGACGACCGTCATGCTCTGGTCCGCGAGCGGAATCGCAGTGCCCACGATCTGCGGATCCGCGCCGAAGTACTCCTGCCACGCTTCGTGGCTCAGCACGACCACGGGCGCCGCCTCGAGGCGGTCGTCCTGGGCCGAGATCGCGCGCCCCCGCTCGGGCTGCACGCGCAGGATCGAGAAGAGGTCCGCCGACGCCGCGACGCCGACGAGCAGCTGCGGATCGCGCCCGCGCCGCAGCGTCGCGCGATCCGCGCGGAACGCGGCGAGTCCGTCGAGCGTTCGCGCGCTCTCCCGCCAGTCCGCGACATCGGGATACGCGGACGTCCACTTGTTGCGCGCGTCGAGCGGACTGCTCCAGACGGCGACCAGCCGATCGGCGCCGGGATACGGCAGCGGCCGGACGAGCACGGCGTTCGCGACGGTGAACATCGCGGTGTTCGCGCCCGTGCCAAGGGCCAGCGTGGCGATGGCGAGCATCGTGACGCCGGGACGCTTCAGCAGCGATCGAAGACTGTCGCGCATCTCAATGACCCAATGACCCAATGGCCCAATGACCCAATGGCCCAATAGTACAATCGCCCCATGATTCGCCGACTCTCGTTGCTGTGTCTCGCGATCGTTTCCGCGGCCGCGACGATCCGTCCGGAAGTGAACGCCCAGGCGCCGGCCGCCGCGACCGCGCTCGTCGAGCGCGTCGCCGACACGGCGTTCATCCAGATCGAGGCCGAAAGCTTCAAGCAGCTCGACGCGAAGCAACAAGCGCTCGCCTACTGGCTGACCCAGGCCTCGATCGCGATCGACCCGATCATCTACGACCAGCTGTCGCGGTTCGGGCTGCGCGAAAAGCGGATGCTCGAAGAGATCGTCGCGCGTCCGGCCGCGGTGGCGCCGGAGACGTTCGCGAAGATCCGTACGTACGCGCTGCTCTTCTGGGCCAATCGCGGCAACCACAACGAGGGCACGACGCTGAAGTTCCTGCCGGCGTTCACGTTCGAGGAGCTGCGTGACGCAGCGTTGAAAGTGCAGGCTGCCGGCGGATTCAAGACACCGTACGGCGATCTGCCCGCCCTGCCGGCTGCCGCAGACCTGACGAAGGAGCTCGACGCGCTGAAGGGCGCGATTTTCGATCCCAACGTCGAGCCGTCGATCACCGCGAAGACGCCGCCGGCCGGACAGGACATCGTGCAGGCCAGCTCGAACACGTTCTATCAGGGCGTCTCGCTGGCGGAGCTCGCGAACTTCAAGGAACAGTTCCCGCTCAACTCGCGCGTGGTCAAAGGACCGAACGGTGTGCTGCGCGAAGACGTCTACCGCGCCGGGACGCCGGACGGAAAGATCGCGCCGGGCCTGTACGCCGTGTATCTCAAGAAGGCGATCGGCTACCTCGAGAAGGCGCGCGCGCTCGCCGATCCGGCGCAGGCGAACGTGATCGCCTCGCTGATCAAGTTCTACCAGACTGGCAGCTTCAGCGACTGGCTGCAGTTCGGCGCGGGCTGGGTGCGTAACGACGCGACCGTCGACTTCGCGAACGGGTTCATCGAGGTGTATCGCGACGCCCGCGGCGCCAAGGGCAGCTCGCAGAGCTTCGTGTCGATCACCGATCGGCCCGTGACCGACGTGATGGTCAAGCTCGCGCAGAACGCCGCGTACTTCGAAGACAAGGCGCCATGGGACGCCAAATACAAGAAGCAGGCGTTTCAGCCGCCGGTCGTCAAAGCCGTGCAGGTGCTTGTCGAGACCGGTGATTTTCACGTCACAACGATCGGCGACAACCTGCCGAACGAAAACGAGATTCACGAGAAATACGGGACCAAGAACTTCCTGTTCATCGGCAGCAGCCACGCGCTCGGCCGCGCGACCGGCGGCAAGTCCATCGCCGAGTTCGCGGCAACACCTGAGATCGCCGCCCGCGCCAGGACCTCCGGCGAAGAGGCCGACGATCTGATGACCGCGATGCACGAGGTCATCGGGCACGGATCCGGCCAGCTGAGCGCGAGACTGAAGGAGGGCGCTGAGCCCTTCCTGAAAGAGTACTTCTCGACGCTCGAGGAAGGCCGCGCGGACCTGATGGCGCTGTGGAACGTGTGGGATCCGAAGCTGAAGGAGCTCGGCCTCATCAAGGATCAAGACGAAGTCGCCAAGGCCATGTACGACACGGCCGCGAGCGTCGCGCTCCAGCAGCTCCGGCGCATTCCGCGCGGCGACACGATCAACGAAGACCACCAGCGCGACCGCGCGCTCATCTCGAACTACGTCAAGGAGACGACGGGCGCGATCGAATGGATCACCCGCGACGGCAAGACGTACGTCCGCGTTACCGACTACCAGAAGATGCGCGAAGGGGTCGGCAAGCTGCTCGCGGAGCTGATGCGGATCAAGGGCGAAGGCGACTACGCGGCGATCAAAGCGCTCGTCGACAAGTACGGCGTGCACTTCGATCCGGCGGTGCGCGACCAGGTCGTCGCGCGGTACAAGGCGCTCGATCTGCCGACGTACTGGGCCGGCGTCAACGTCGACGTCACGGCGTCGATCGACGCCAACGGCGCGGCGTCGAACGTGAAGATTGCGTATCCGCGGGATCCGGTGCGGCAGTTCCTCTCGTACGGGCGGATGTTCGACGCCGGGCTCACGGTGCGGTGATCGTTACTTGCGCTCGGCGAGCAGGCCCGTGATGATTCCCGCGAGCTTCTCTTCGTTCGCGTCGTCGTAGCCGACCATGATGAGGCGAATGCGGCCCTGCCGGTCGACGAGCTGGATCTGCGGGATGCCCGTCACCTTGTACGCGTCCTCGTTCTGATCCGGACCGGGCAGATACACGACCTTGCCGTTCTGCACTTGCACAGTGACCAGATCGCCGACGGCCACCGGCACATCGAGCTTGTAGTCGGCGAAGTAGTCGCGATCACGCGCGAGCTCGGCGTCGGCCGACAGGTTGCGCTCGCTCTGGTAGTACCCGTAGAAGCGCGTCACCATGACGACGCGAAAGCCGCGCGACTCGAAACGCTGTCGCAGCCGGTTGATGCCGGGATAGCTCTCGCGGCAGGGACCGCACCAGTGCGCCGTGAACTCGACGAGCGACACCTGACCCTTTAGATCGAGCGTCCGCTGCGCGGCCGGCGCGTTCAGCCATCGCGGCGCGGTGATGGCCGCCGCGGGCAGGCCCACCAGGCTGTAGCGCTCGATCTCCGGCGTGAAATAGCTCTCGCGCACGCGCGGCAGATCGCCCCACGCGGCGTCGCCGGATTTCAACAGCGCGAGCGCCTTGTCGTTCATGCCCTGCCCCGCCCAGGCCTCGGCCATGTCGACGTGGGCGGACGCGACGGTCATGCCGAGGCGCTGACGGTCGGCGGGCTTGAAGTTCTTCGACGCCGCGATGATCCACGTCGCGTGCTTGATGATCCCCGCGTCGATGTCGTCGCCGCGGTAGTAACCGAGCATCGACTGGTGTGCGCGGAACTGCTGCTCGAACACCGCGGGAGACATCGCGTCGAGCTCGTCGACGTACGTCTCGAGGCGCGCGTTGCGCACATCGCCCTTCGGTTCGGTAAGGCCGGTGCGCACCGCCTGCGCGAGCGTATCGGCGCGCTCGACTTCAGAGGCCGGCTTGGCCGCCAGCGCCTTCGCGATCGTCGCGCGCGCGAGATCCGACAGACCCGCTTGTCCCTGAAGATCGGCGAGGCTTGTGAGCTCCGCCGCGGGCACCGTCGCGGCATCGAACTTCGCGGCGCACGCCTTCAGCATGGCCATTCGATCCGCCTGAATGGCGCGTGCGATGTCGGCTGTCATCGGCGCGGCCTGCCGCTGGCGTTCCTGCATGCGGTCGGTGACAACCTTCAGGCACGCCGAGGGCGTCGATGGCAGCCCCGCCTGCTCCGGCGGCGTCTGGCCGGCGAGCACAAGAGAAAGGAGGAGAACGTATCGCATCGCCGTCATGGCGACAGTATGCGCCTGTCCCGTCGGAACTCAGCGCACCTTCGTCAACGCTTCCACCCAGTGCTGGACGACGGTGGCCGATCCGATACCGGTGCGCTCGGGCGCGAGCACGAGAAAGCGCTGGCGATCGGGCGAGGCCTCCACGGAGATCGTCGTCTGGGGCAGTGTCGCGAATTGTTTCGGCGGCGAGAGGTGCAGGTCCTTGCCGGGCTCGAGATCCGCGCGCCAGAGAGAGCGAAAATCCGCGCCTGCAAAGACGATTTGGCGGCTGTCCCGCGTCCACCACTCGCCGGCGCCGCCTTGCTGTGACACCTGCGTGCGGCCGCCCGGCTCCGGGAACGCCTGGACGTACACTTCGAATCGCCCTGTCTCGTCCGAGCTGTACGCGAGCCATTTGCCGTCCGGGGAAATCGGGCCGGCGTTTTCGCGGGCGGGCCCGCGCACGAGCGGTTTGAGCTCGCCCTTGCCCGTCGCGGATATCAGATACGTGTCCTGCGCCATGCCTGGTGAGAGGAGCGTTACCGTCATCCACTGTCCGTCGGCCGACCACGAGGCGGGATTCTTGAACAGCGATTCCGATTGATACAGCAACTGCTCGGGTGCCGCGTCGTCGACGGTTTTCACGTAGAAGTCCTGCGGGCCGTCCCGATCGCTCGCAAAGACCACGCGCTTGCCGTCGGGCGACCAGACCGGCGAGTCGTTGCGGCCCGGGCCGGTCGACAACGGAATGGCGCCGCCGCGCGACAGATTCACGAGCCACAGCGTCGATTCGGACGGCGACGTCGAGCGCACGAAGATCGCGCGCGTGCCGTCAGGCGAGATCGTCGCGGATTCGTAGTGCCCGGCGGGCAGGTCCAGGGTGCCGGCGACCTTTCCCGCGGCGTCGTACCACGTCGCGGTCGTGTTCATCGACGGCGTGGAGTAGAACGCGAGCGCGCCGGTCGACGAGACGGAAATCGCGCGGTTGGCCGTGAACGAGACGGCCGGATCGAGAATGCTCGTCGGCTCGTCCTCGAGCGGATGCGGGTCGCCCGAGAGCGTCCTCGTCTTCAGGTCGAACGCTTGCGCGGCCAGCACGCCCTGACGCACGAAGAGCAGCCACCCCGGATCGGCGTAGGTTGGCGCGCTCTCGAGCGCGCCGACGTACGTCCGTGACTTGTCCTTCAGCGAGCCGACGGAGATGTCGAACTTCCCGGCCTTGCCGGGAAGCGACGCGAACAGGAAATGATCGCCGTCGGGCAGAAACATCGGAAAGCGGTGGCCGTACTCCTTCTTCGCCGTATCGACGGTCGTCACGGGCTCCTGCGTGCCACCGGTCGCGGGAATTCGGAAGATCGGACCGGTCGCTTCAGGCGCGAACAGAATGACGTTGTCCGCGTTCCACGTCCCGCCGCGGCCATTTGGCGCGTCGGCGAGCGTCTCGGAGCGTCCGCCGGCGGCGGCGATGGTCTTCAGCTTCCGGCTGGTGAAGTACCCGATCCGCCGGCTGTCGGGCGACCAGAACGGCAGCAGCGCCCCGTCCGAGTCGTCGAGTTTGCGCGCGATCGTCGAATCCAGGGATCGCACCCATAGCGTCGAGATCGACTGGTTCACGCTGCCGACGACGAACGCGACCATCGTGCCGTCAGGCGAAATCGCGACGCCGGTGGAATCCGGATACAGCTCGGTGCCGGGCGGCGGCAGGATCGCGAGCCGCGACAAGCCGTCGGGTCGCACCGTAGCCGGCTTTGGCCAGAGCAGCGCGGCGACGGCCGCGGTAAGCACGACGCCCGCGATCGCCGGCCACAGTCGAGCGGCGATCGACGGCGGCGCCGTCGCGGGAGCGACAGGGCCTGTCGCGACCGGCTCGGACTCGTCGAGATCGAGTCGCGCGTCGCCCATCGCGCTCAGCCGCTTGCGCGGATCTTTCTCGAGGCAACGCTTCAGCAGACGCCTGACGTTCGGCGGCGTGCCGGCGGGCAACATCGTCCAGTCGATGTCCTGCCGCAGTACCGCGGCGAGGACGTCCGAAATCTCCTGACCATCGAACGCGCGCCGGCCGGTGAGCATCTCGTAGAACACCAGGCCGAAGGCCCAGATGTCGGCGCGGCGATCGACCGACTTGCCGCGCGCCTGTTCTGGCGACATGTACGCGGCCGTGCCCAGGATCACGCCCATCTGCGTGCCTGGCCCGCCGTAGCCTTGCGCGAAGGCGGCCGCGGTGAGAGTCGGCGAGTTCGAGACGTCCTCTTTCCGAGCAGCGTCTTCAGTGAGCGCCTTCGCGAGTCCGAAATCCAGAACTTTCACCGTGCCGTCGGGCTTGACCTTGATGTTCGCGGGCTTCAGATCGCGGTGGATGATGCCCTGCTCGTGCGCCGACTCGAGCGCGTCGGCGAGCTGCCGCGCGAGGGGAAGAGCCTCGGCGAGCGGGATCGGCCCGCGCGCGATGTGCGCCGACAGGTCCTCGCCTTCGACGAGCTCCATCACGAGGCCGTGTCCCTCCACGCCGTAGATGTGCGCGATGTTGGCGTGATTGAGCGCGGCCAGCGTCTGCGCCTCGCGCGTGAACCGCGTGAGCCGCTCCGGATCGTTCGCAAACAGATCCGGGAGCACCTTGATCGCAACGTCGCGATTGAGCTTCGTGTCGCGGGCGCGATACACCTCCCCCATTCCACCCTCGCCGAGTTTGCTCAGGATTTCGTACGGACCGAGACGTGCGCCTGGGGAGAGCGGCATGCGGCGAGAAGTTTACGTCAGGTACGACAGGTACGACGCCTACTCGTTCCTCAACGCCGCCACCGGATCGATCGTCGCCGCCCGCCGCGCGGGCAGCAGGCCGGCGCACATCGCGACGATGACGAGCACCCCCGCCGCCGCGACCATCGTGATGGGATCGGTCGAGGTCACCTGATAAAGGAGCGACGACAACTGCCGCGCCGCCAGGCGACCGGCGATCCACGCCGCAGGCACGCCGATCGCGAGGCCAGCGACGATGATCCCGAGCGCCTGACGGCCGACGAGCCAGCCAACGCTCGCGCGCGTCGCGCCGAGCGCGACGCGGATCCCGATCTCCGGCGTCCGTCGCGACACCGTAAAGGCCATCAGGCCGTAGAGCCCGACCGAGATCAGTGAGAGCGCGACGAGCCCGAAAATGCCAGCGAGCGTCGCCACGAGGCGCTCGCGGACGAGCGCTGCGCTGACCTCGTCGGCGAGCGTGTGCACGGTGGCCATGGGTACATCACGTTCGATCGTCCGGACGAGATCGGTGACCGGCCGGATGATGTCGAGGCTCTCGCGCGACGCGCGGACGTGCAGGACCATCTGCCCCATGCCGGTGTTTGCCTGAAGAAACGTCTGATAGACCATCGGCGGCGTCTCGTCGCGCAAGCCCGGAAACCGCGCGTCACGAACGACGCCGACGATGTTCAGCGGCTCACGAACAGTTCTCGATCCCGGCTGCATCCAGGTGACACCGTGCGCCGTGCCCAGCGGCTCGCGCCCGTCGAGGATCTGTCGCGCGAAGGCCTCGTTCACGATGACCGCGCGCTGCGCCTCTGGACGCAGGTCGTCCTCGCTGAAATCGCGCCCGGAGACGATCGGAATCCCCACGGTCCCGAAGTAGCGCGGATAGACGATCGTGCTGGACACCCGGCCCGGATCCCCGGCAGGCCGCGTAATCAGAAAACCCAGCGTGCTCGGGCCGAGCGGCGAGGATCGCGCCAGGCTCGCCGACTGCACGCCAGACAGCGCGGCCACGCGCGACAGCAGGTCGCGATATGTGCGATCCATGGTCGGCGCGTTGGCCGGCGTTCGCCGCCCGCTGCCAAGCGGTTCGAGCCTGACGACCACCACGCGATCGAGATCGATGCTGGAGTCGTGGCGGTACAGGTTCTGCAGCGTGCGCACGAAGTGCCCCGCGGCGACGAGCAGGACGACGGACAGTGCGACTTGCATGATGACGAGGGCGCGGCCCGGACCGCGGTCCGCGCTCGCCCTTGTTGTGCCCAAATCGATCCTGGCGGCCTGGAACCGGCCGGCGCGGAGGGCCGGTGAACTGGCGAAGATCAATCCGGCAAGGATCGCGACCGTCGTCGTAAATGCCAGCACGCGGAGATCCGGCGACAGATTGAGGACGACGCTGGACCGGCCCGCCGAGGCAAACGCGACGAGCGCCGGCGCCGCCCAGTACGCGACCGCCACGCCCGCGGCCGCGCCGACGCTCGCCAGCACGAGTCCCTCGACGATGACGTGGCGCATCACGCGGGCGCGGCTTGCTCCGAGCGCGAGGCGCAGCGCGAATTCCGATCGACGCGTCGCCGACCGCGCGAGCAGGAGGTGCCCGACATTCGCGCACGCGATGACCAGCACCAGACCTGCGACACCGAGCAGGACGAAGAGCGGCTGCGAAAACTGCCGCCGCAGGTCGGACAAGCCGGCGGCCGCTGAGGTCACGACCAGACGGGCGTCCACGAATTGATGGGTGAACTTGTCCGTCTCGCGCCATTCGGTGGCGGGATTGCCGGCGAGTGCATCGAGCCGCGCCTCGGCCTCCGCGAGCGGGGCGCCGGGCTTGAGGCGGCCGAACACGCGCAGCCACGTCCAGTAGACCGTCGGGTTCTCGAGCAGACTGCCGTCCGTCGGCAGCAGCGCCGGCTGCATCATC
This sequence comes from Vicinamibacterales bacterium, assembly GCA_035279905.1. Taxonomy (GTDB): domain Bacteria; phylum Acidobacteriota; class Vicinamibacteria; order Vicinamibacterales; family SCN-69-37; genus DATEGZ01. The sequence continues at coordinate 11,071 of DATEGZ010000074.1, read as the reverse complement.
GCGGGCAGGTACAGGCTCGGCGACTGGCCGACCTCGACGCCGGAGAATTCAGCCGACGCGACACCCACAATCGTGAACGGCACGCCGTTGACCACAATCGCGCGGCCAACCGCGGTTGGATCGCCCGCGAAACGACGCTGCCAGTACGGCTGGCTCAGCACGGCCACGGGATGGCCCATCACGACGCGATCGTCTTGCTCGTCGAGAAGACGACCGGCCGCGGGACGGATGCCGAGCAGCGGGAAATACCTGCCGGTAACGAGATGGGCCTCGGTCGTCGGCTCGTCCCGTCCGTCGATGCTCACGGTGAGCCGTGCGTAGCCGTACGCCGCCAGGTCCAGCGCGCCGACATCGTCGCGGAAGATCTCGAACTGCTGATATGTGAACGTGTCGGTGATGCCGTCACGCCTTTGCTGAGCGAGCGTGAGCAGATGATCGGGATCGCTCACCGGCAGCGTCTTCCACATCACCGCGTCGGTGAGCGTGAAGAGCGCGGTGTTCGCGCCGATGCCGATCGCAAGGGAAAGCGCGGCCGCCGCCGTGAACCCTGGCGCCCGGCGGTGCGTCCGCACCGCGTAACGGATGTCCTGCCAGGTTTGCTCGAGCGCGATCCAGCCCCACTCGGCGCGGGCATCCTCCGCCGCGAGCGTCAGATTCCCCAGCTCGCGCGGTTCGGCCATGGCCGCGATCGATCGCAGCTCCTCCTGCATGTCGCGCTCGGCCGCGCGGCGGCGCCAGGGGAGAAGCAGCAAGAGACGCGCGAGCACTTGGCGCATCGGTCAGTCCGGCGTGGGTTTCATGATCCTCGCGACGGCGCCCACGAACTCCGCCCACTCGGACTTCTCCTGGTTGAGCTTCTTTCGTCCCGCGGGGGTCAGGCGATACACCTTGGCGCGACGGTTGTGCTCGGAGGTCTCCCACTTCGACGCGATCCAGCCTTTCAGCTCGAGGCGCTTGAGCGCGGGGTAGAGCGATCCGAACTCGATGTCGATCGCCTCGCCCGATCCGTCGCGGAGGCTCTTCGCGATCGCGTAGCCGTGCAGCGGCCCGAACAGCAGCGTGCGCAGGACGAGCATGTCGAGAACGCCGTAGAGCGGCTCCATCTGGAGAGAGTCTATATGAAGACGGTCTTAATATCTACCGGCGCGGCACCCGGGCTACGCTGGTCGAGATGGTCGTCGTCTGCCCGGCGTGCCAACAGAAGAACCGCCTTGACGTCGCCAACTTGTCGCGGGCGGTCCGGTGCGGCAGGTGCAAGCGTCCGCTCACGCCGCTCGCCCAGCCGATCGATGCCGACGCGACCACGTTCGACGAGGTCACCGGCGGCACGGCGCTGCCGGTGCTGGTCGATTTCTGGGCGGCGTGGTGCGGGCCTTGCCGAGCCGCCGGGCCGGAAGTCGCCCGCGTGGCGTCGTCCATGGCCGGCCGCGCGGTCGTCCTCAAGGTGGACACCGAGCGCCATCCAGAGATCGCCGCTCGCTACCGCGTCGAAGGCATCCCGAACTTCGTCGTGTTGAAGCACGGCCGCGTCCTGCATCAGCACGCGGGCGTGGTGTCCTCGGCCGAAATCGCCCAGTGGCTCGACGCCGCAGCGGCCGCCTGACGCTGTCCGCTCTCAGACACCTCGTTCTTCGTATGATCCGTTGACATGCGGCTCGTCGCCGTCGGGTGGCTGTCGTTCGTGGTCGTCGCGAGCGCGCGCTGCGGCGGTCGCGACGTCCCGCCGACGCCCGTCGCCACGACAAACGCGGCCGCGCTCCACCCGTGCGAGACCGGGCGCGGCCCGGCCTCGTGCGGCACGATCGCGGTGTTCGAGGATCGCGCGACACGACGGGGCCGCACGATCGACATCGCCTTTCTCGTCGCGCGCGCCGAGACGCCGGGCGCGAGGGAGGCGCTGTTCGTGTTCGCGGGCGGGCCGGGTGAGGGCAGCACCGATCTCGCAGGATCCGCCTTCGGCTGGCTCGCGCCCGTGCGCACAGCACTCGACATCGTCTACGTCGATCAGCGTGGCACCGGCCGCTCGCACCCGCTGCAATGCTCCTCGAACGGCGAAGGCAATCCCGCGGGCGTCTTCGGCCACGTCTTCGACCCCGCGGTCGTCGCGCGCTGCCGCACGGAGCTCGAAGGCTACGCGGATCTCTCCAAGTACACGACCGACGACGCCGTGGCGGACGTTGACGACGTGCGCGCGGCACTCGGCTACGAGCGCATCTCGCTTCACGGCGGTTCGTACGGCACGCGCATGGCGCAGGCCTACATGCGCCGGTTCCCGAAGCGCGTGCGATCGGCGGTGATCGACGGCGTCGTGCCGTTCGACAACGCCATTCCGATCACCTACGCCGCGAGCGCCCAGCAGTCGCTCGAGCGGGTGTGGGCGGCGTGCGACGCGAGCACCGTGTGCCGCTGGCGGCACCCGCGGATCGCGGCGGATTTCGACGGACTGCTGCGCCGGCTGGACGCGGGGCCCGTGCCGACGACATTCTCGGCCGCAGGCACCAGCGTCACCGTGCCTTTCAGCCGCGGCGATTTCGGCTACGCGGTACGCGGCATCCTCTATCGCGCGGATTCGGTCTCGCAGTTACCCGACATGATCGGTCGCGCCGCTGCGTCGGGTGATTTCAGCGAGTTCGCGGAGGCCTACTGGTCGCGCGACGCGGGCCTGGACCAGGTGATTGCCTTCGGGACGCATCTGTCCGTGTTCTGCGCCGAAGACGTGCCGTTTCCCACCGAGGCGGACATCGATCAGGCCACGGCGGGCACGTTTCTCGGCCGCTATCTGTTCGACGAGTATCGGAACGCCTGTCGAGCGTGGCCTCAGGGACACATCGCGGCCGACGCCCGCACGCCCGTGACGACGCCGGTGCCGACTCTGCTCGTCTCGGGCGCGTTCGATCCGGTGACGCCGCCGGCCTTCGCCGATCGCGTCGCGCGATCGCTGCCGGTGAGCTTGTCGATCACCGATCCGGCGGCCTCGCACGGATCATCGCTCGGGTGCGCGCTTCCGGCCGTGTTGTACGTGCTGGAACGCGGCACGCTGGGGGGCGCGCCGCCGGCGTGCCGCTAGATCGCCTGTTCGAGACACTCCTCGAGAAGATTCACGGCGACGCGTTGACGATACCGCGCGGTCGATCGCACGTCATCGATCGGCGCGATGTCCCTCGCCAGCGCGATCGTCGCGTCCTTCACCAGTCCGGCGTCGCCCACCCGGCCGCGGATCGCGTCCTCCACGTGGTGACAGCGCTTCACCATCGGCGCAACGCTGTTGACGGCGATCCGCACGTCGCGAATCGTGCGCGTCGCCGGATCGTGATCGATCCACGCCGCGAGACACACCTTCGAGATCGCCTGCGCGCGCCTGGTGCCGACCTTGCGGTAGTAGTGGCGCCCGCCGGCGCGGGGCCGCGGAAGATGAATGCGCGTGATGAGCTCATCCGGCCCGAGGTCCATCTCCTTGTAGCCGCGATGAAATCGATCGTACGGCACGCGTCGCGTTCCGCGGACCGATTGCAGCTCGAGCTCCGCGTCGTAGACGAGCAAGGCGGGCGGCGTGTCGGCCGCGGGCGAGGCGTTCGCGATGTTGCCGCCGAGCGTGCCGCGATTCTGTGTCGCAACGCCGCCGGTTTCCGCGGCCGCACGCCCCAGCAGCGGAAACGCCTTCGCGAGCCGCGCGTCCTGGATGACGTCCGTGTAGGTCGTCAACGCGCCAATCGCGAACGCGCCGCCGATCTCGTGGATGCCGCGGAGCTCTGTCAGCTTCCACAAACCAACATACCGGCCTTCGGGAAGCTTCCCGGCCTCGAGGAGCACCATCAGATCGGTCCCGCCGGCGAGCGGACGCCAGCCCCGTGCGCGATCGGCCAGGAGCGCCAGCACCTCCCGCATCGTCTCGGGCGCGCGCAGATCGTAGGCCGGAAGGTACGCCCTCATGATTGTTGCGCCCGCACGACGGCCTCGAAGATGCGCATGTAGCCCGTGCACCTGCACAAATTGCCGGCGAGGCCCGCGCGAATCTGCTCGTCGGTAGGATGCGGATGCCGTGCGAGGAGCGTCACGGCGGCCAGAATCATTCCCGGCGTGCAGATCCCGCACTGCGCGCCGCCGTGCTCGAGAAACGCCTGCTGCACGCGATGCAGCCGATCGTCTCCGGGCGCGAGGCCTTCGATCGTCGTGACCGAGGCCCCGTCCACCTGCAGCACGGGCGTCAGACAGCTGTTCACGAGCTCGCCGTTCACGAGCACAGAGCACGCGCCGCACTCCCCTTCGCCGCATCCTTCTTTAGTGCCGGTCAGATGAAGATCGACGCGCAGCACGTCGAGCAACCGCGCCATGGGGTGGACGGTCACCACCTGCTCGTGGCCGTTGACCGTGAGGCGCACGTCGACCGCCGGCCCTTCAGCCATGAACCGTCGTCGCCTCGCACGCGCTCATCAGGACTTCCGGCGTGATGGGAATCCGATCGACTCGCACACCCATCGCCTGCTCGATCGCATTGGCGATCGCCGGCGCGACGCCGTCCATCGGCAGCTCGCCGATGCCCTTGGCGCCGAACGGTCCGTGCGCGTACGGCCGCTCCTCGAAGTACACGCGAATCGGCGGCAGGTCCATCGACGTGGGCATGATGTAGTTGGTCATCTGCGCGTTGGCCATGCGGCCGTCGCGCCAGACGACGTGCTCGTAGAGCGCGTAGCCGATCGCCTGCGCGATGCCGCCTTCGATTTGGCCGGCCGCGAGCACGGGGTGGATCACCTTGCCGATTTCCTGTACCGCGACGAAGTCGTCCACGCGCGTCTCGTAGGTCGCCGTATCCACGCTCACTTCGGCGACGTACACCGCCCACGCGTACGCGCCGTACGCGTCGCCCTCGTACTTCTCATCGTCCCAGTGGATGCCTGGCGGCGGCTCGTAGCGGCTCGACGCGCGCAGCGCTCCGCGTGTTGCTGCGTATTCGCGGCACGCGGCCTTGAACGCCGCGGCCGTGTACGGCTCGGCGAGCAGGCCCGCGTCGACGAGCGTCCGCTTGATCGATCGCGCTGCGATCTCGACCATGCGGCCGACGACCATGGCGGTACGTGAGGCGACGGTCGGCCCGCTGTTCGGCACCATCGCCGTGTCCGGCTGGGCGACGTCGACGTCCTCGTAGTCGATGCCGAGCGTGTCCGCGACGATCTGCGAGAAGATCGTGTTCGTCCCCTGACCGATCTCCGTGCTCGCGGCCAGCACGCGCACGCGGCCCTCGGCCGTCGCTTCGAGATCTACGACGGACGCCAGGTGCACCTCACCGGATCCCGTGAATCCGGCGCCGTGCATGAACGTCGCGAAGCCGATGCCCTTCCTGACGCGCGCGCCGCGATTGGTCTCGCGGAAGCGCAGGATTTTCTCGCGATAGTCCGACAGCACCAGCGCGCGATCGAGCAGCAGGTCCATCTCGACGGGCTCGCGCATGACCTGGCCGACCGCGCTCGTCTGCCCTTCCTTGATGAAGTTGCGCCGGCGCAGCTCGTCCGGCGCGATCCCGATCGCGGCAGCCACGACGTTCATGTGGCGCTCGAGCGCGAAGAGGCTCTGCGGCGCGCCGAACCCGCGAAACGCGCCGTGCGGCGGCGTCGACGTCGCGGCCACGCGCCCGCGGATGCGCACGTTCGGACAGAAGTACGGGCCCGCCGCGTGCAGCGTGCCGCGCGAGAGCACGACGGGCGACAGCGTGCAGTACGCGCCGCCGTCCAGCACGAAATCGACGTCCATGCCGAGCAGCCGGCCGTCGCGATCGACGACGGTCTGGTGGCGCGTGCGCGATGGATGGCGCTTCGTCGTCGCCACCATGTCTTCCGCGCGGTCGTACACGAGCTTCACGGGCCGGCCGGCCTTCCACGCGAGCAGCGCCGCGTGCGCGGCAATGTGCGACGGGTACTCTTCCTTGCCGCCGAATCCCCCGCCGGTTTCCATCTGCACGACCCGCACGTGATGCCCCGGCAGGCCGAACAGCGTCGTCAGCGCCTTGTGGACGTAGTACGGGCACTGGAGCGATCCCCACACGGTGACGCCGTCCGATGGACTCGCGACGGCGATCATCCCCTGCGGCTCGATGTAGAGCTGCTCCTGTGCGCCGGTTTCGTACTCGCCTTCGATGACGAGGGCCGCCTGCGCCAGCACCGCATCGACGTCGCCGCGCTGAACCAGGAACGATTTGAAGATGTTGTCGTTGCCCCACACGACCGTGCGGGCCTCGATCGCCTCGTCGATGGTGCGAACGGCGGGCAACGGCTCGACGTCGACGACGACCGATCGGCGCGCGCGCTCGACGAGCGACTTGTCCGCGTGGGCGATCAGCACGACCGGTTCTTCCGCGTGATTCACGACTCCGTCGGCCAGGCAGGGCTGGTCGTCGAGGATGAGCGCGACGCGGTTGGGCGGCGGCACGTCCGCGGCGGTGACGACGGTGAACTCGTCCCAGGGCACATCGCCTTCGAACCGCACCTCGCGGATGCGGCCGCGCTCGGCCGGGCTCCGAATCGTCGCGCCAAACAGCATCCCCGGAAACGTCAGGTCGTCGACGTAGCGCGCGCTGCCAACGACCTTCGCGCGTCCTTCTTTTCTCGGAACCGGGCGGCCAATGAACATGGTGACCGAGTCATTCTGCCATCGGGCGCGTATACTCACGCCATCCGACGAAGGGGGCTCGTATGAAGGTTCGTACTGCCATGGGCGTGGCCGCGCTGTCGCTGCTCGCGTGGAGTCAGGCGCCCGTCGCGGCCGACACGCCGCTCTTCACCACAGCGTTCACGCCGGCCGAGTTCGCCGCGCGCCGGGCGAAAGTGATGAACGCCATCGGCGATGCCGTCGCGATCATCTCGGGTGCCACTGAAACGTCGACGTACACGAAATTCCGGCAAGGCGCGCAGTTCTTCTATCTGTGCGGCGTCGAGGTGCCGCGCGCGATTCTCGTCATCGACGGGCGCTCGAAGTCGTCGACGCTGTTCCTGGGCCCCGGCGGTCCCAGCAACGAGGGGCCGCAGCTCGCGCCCGATGACGAAGCGAAACGGCTGACGGGCGTCGAAGCCGTCCTCGACCGCGCGAAGTTCGCCGACGCCGTCGCGGCCATCGGCGCCGAAGGCCGGACGATCTACATGCCCGATCGCGAGGAGACGCTCGGCGCCGGCACCACCGATCGCGTCCAGTCGCACGCGCGCGCGACCCAGCAGGACCCGTGGGACCAGAGCAAGCCCAAAGAGATCGTCTTCAAGGAGAAAGTCCAGGCCGCGGCGCCGAAGTCGTCGATCAAGAACCTCGATCCCATCGTCGACGCGCTGCGCGTGATCAAGAGCCCGGCCGAGGTCGACGTGATCCGCGAGTCCACGCGCATCGCGAGCCTCGGGATCCTCGAGGCGATGAAATCCGCCAAGCCCGGGATGTACGAGTACGAGCTCGAGGCCGTCGCGGACTACCTCTTCAAGCGCCACAACGCGCAGGGGATCGCGTACTTCGCGCTCGTCGCCACGGGTACAAACGCCGCGTGGCCGCACTATCACGCTGCGCAATCGAAGCTCGAGGACGGCGACCTCGTGCTGATGGATTACGCGCCGGACTTTCACTACTACGCGAGCGACGTCACGCGCATGTTCCCGGCCAACGGTAAGTTCACGCAGCGCCAGCGCGAGCTCTACGGCATCTACGTGAAGCTCTACAAGGCGCTGCTCGCCTCGATCGGGCCGGGCCCGGCGGTCGAGCGGCTCACGCGCGCGCACGACGAGATGGTGAAGATTCTCAATACGTTCACGTTCGCGGACCCGAAGATCAAGGCCGCCGCCGAGCGCTTCGTGCAGGGCTACGCGAATCCGCGCGGAAGCTACGGCCACGGCGTCGGCATAGACGTGCACGACGTGTCGGGCGATCGCGGCGACAACACGCTCGTCCCCGGCATGGTGTTCACGATCGAGCCGGCGCTCACGATCGCCGACGAGCGCGTCTACATCCGGCTCGAAGATCCCGTCGTCATCACGCCCACCGGCTTCGAGCACCTCTCGGCCGGTCTGCCGATGGAAATCGACGACGTCGAGAAAGTGATGAAGGAACCGGGCCTCGCGGACCTGTGGAAGGCGCCCGCACCGGGCACGCCGCTCGGCGCCCCTCGACAAACTCGGGGCGGCGGCGGTGGACGCTAGAAAGCTCGTCTATGATTTGTGCGGCGGAGGTGGCTCATGCGTAAGGCGATCGTTCTCGTCGGGTTCAGCATTGCCGTCGCGTTGGTTCTGCGCGCGGCGCCGTCGGCGCAGTCGGTGGCCACAGGCTACCTCACGCCGCCGAAGGTCGTCGCCGACATCATGGACGCCGAGCCGCTGCCGGCCGTCACGGTTTCGCCCGATCGGCGGACCTTGTTGCTGCTCCGTCGCCGGAGCATGCCGACCATCGCCGAAGTCTCCGCGCCGTTCTACCGGCTCGGTGGATCGCGCATCAACCCGCGCACGAACGGTCCACGCGTCTTGAACGGCACCACGGCCATCGCGATCCAGGACGTCGCGTCCGGCGCCGCCCGTCACGTCGTGCTGCCGGCCGCTGACTCGTACAGCGCCCAGTTCTCGCCCGACAGCAAGAAGATCGCGGTCACGTTTACGACGGCAAACAGCATCAAGCTGGCAGTCGCTGATGTCGCGACCGGCACGGTCGCCGCGGTGCTCAACGGCGGCATCAACGGACTGGGCGGCGGCTGCAACTGGCTGGACGACTCGTCCGGGTTCCTTTGCTCTTTGATTCCTGACGGCCGCGGCACGCCGCCGGCCGAGCCGACGGTGCCGACTGGTCCTGCCATTCAGGAGAACGACGGCCGCATCGCCCCGAGCGCGACGTACGAAGACCTGCTCAAGAATCCGCACGACGAAGCGCTGTACGACTACTTCTACACGAGCCAGCTCGCGTGGGTCGACCTGACGGGCAAGAAGACGCCGATCGGCAAGCCCGCGATCTACAACGACCTGCAGATCTCGAAGGACGGCAACTGGCTGCTCGTGTCGCGCGTCAAGCATCCGTTCTCGTACGTCGTACCGGCGTCGCAATTCCCTCGTGACATCGAGATCTGGGACAAGACCGGCAAGCTGACGAAGACAATCGCCGACGTGCCGATGGCCGACACGTTCCCGCGCAACGGCGTCTTCCCCGGCCCGCGCGCTTTCCGGTGGCATCCGATCGAGCCCGCGACGCTCATCTACACCGAAGCGCTCGACAAGGGCGATCCGACCGTCAAGGTTCCGTTCCGCGATCGCATCGTCGCGATCAAAGCGCCGTTCACCGGACAGCCGGCCGAGTGGTTCAAGACCGAATGGCGCGCGGCGGGCGTGACCTTCAGCGAGAAGGGATCGATCCTGCTGACGGAAACGGATCGCGACTCGCGCATGCGGCGCAGCTGGCTCTACCTCGACGGCGTCGCGTCCTCGCCGCAGAAAATCTGGGAGCTGCGCCAGCAGGATCGCTATCGCGATCCGGGCACGCCGATGCCGCGGCCCTCGACCGGCACGTTCATGGAAGTCGGCAGCAACGTCTACATGACGGGGCTGGGATCGTCGCCGAAGGGCGACCGGCCGTTCCTCGATCGCCTCAACCTGCGTACGCTCAAGCCCGAGCGCGTGTGGCAATGCGACGACACGAGCTACGAGACCGTCGTCGCGCTCCTCGACGACAACGCGGCGCGCATCATCACGCGCCGTGAGACCAAGACCGATCCGCCGAACTACTTCATCCGCGACGTCGCCGCGAAAACGCTGAAGCCCGTGACGATGTTCGGCGATCCGCATCCGCAGCTGGCGGGCGTCACCTCACAGTTCGTGACGTACACGCGCAACGACGGCGTGCAGCTCAACGGCACGATCTACCTGCCGCCCGGCTACAAGGCGGGCACACGGCTGCCGATGTTCATGTGGGCCTATCCGGCGGAGTTCACGAGCGCCGACGAAGCCGGCCAGATCAGCGGCAACGAGAATCACTTCCTGCAGGTCGGCGGCGCGTCGCAGCTGCTGCTGCTTGCGCAGGGCTACGCGGTCTTCGACAACCCGACGATGCCGATCGTGGGGCCGGGCGAGACGGCGAACGATCACTACATCGAGCAGCTCGTCGCGAGTGCCGAGGCGGCCATCAACAAGGCCGTCGAGCTGGGCGTGGCCGATCGCGATCGCATCGGCGTCGGCGGCCACAGCTACGGCGCGTTCATGACGGGCAACCTGCTCGCGCACAGCCGGCTCTTCCGCGCCGGCATTGCGCGCAGCGGCGCGTACAACCGCACGCTCACGCCGTTCGGCTTCCAGAACGAGCGCCGCAACTTCTGGGAAGTGCCGGACACGTACGGAAAGATGTCGCCGTTCTTCTTCGCGAATCAGGTGAAGGATCCGATTCTCCTGATCCACGGCGAGATGGACGACAACTCGGGCACGTTCCCGATCCAGTCGGAGCGCTTCTACATGGCGCTCAAAGGCTTCGGCGCCACCGCGCGGTACGTCACGCTGCCCTACGAGGCGCACGGCTACGCCGCCGCCGAATCGAACAAGCACGTGATGGCCGAGATGATCAACTGGCTCGACAAGTACGTGAAGAACGCGAAGCCGAGATAGCGCGCAGATCTGCGCCTATGGTCAGCACGAGTATGCGTAAGGGACTCAGATCTCTGTACGTACGCTGACATGGAAGAAACGCTCCTTCCCTATCAGTCGTAATCGACTGAAGACACATCGGAGGAGACACGTGAAGATGCATCGAATGTTTGTAGCGACCATTGGCGCCGTGATCGCGAGCGCCTCGATTCTTGCGGCCCAGGCGAAGACCACGCCCGCGACGGCACCGGCGCAGGCGGCGGGCAAGACAGTGACCTACATCGGCTGCCTTGGACCCGGCTCATCGGAAAACACGTTCATGCTGAGCAACGCCGAGGAAAAGGGCGTCAAGGGCGGCGCGAAGCACCTGAACTTCAAGGTGGTCGCCGCCTCCGAAAAGGTGAATCTCGAAGAGCGCGTGACGCAGCAGGTCGAAGTGACCGGCACGTTCAGCGACTCGACCCCGCCGGCCGCCACGAACGAATCGGGCTCTGGCG
>DATEGZ010000073.1:0-7803 GCA_035279905.1 Vicinamibacterales bacterium | reverse complement strand
CTGCTGCTCCACCAAGCGCTGGCGGTCGCCTGGCGCGTCGTCGCCCGCGCGAACGAGTACGTGGATCGCCAAGCGCCGTGGAAACTGGCCAAGGACCCGGCGCGCGCGCGGGAGCTCGACGACACGCTCGCGGCGCTCGCGCGGACGCTGTCGCATCTAGCGCTCATGCTCGCGCCGTTCATGCCCACCAAGGCGCAGGAGCTGTGGCGTCAGTTAGGCGGGCCCGGCAACGTGGACGAGCGGCGCTGGCACGCTTCGGATGACCCGACCGCGCCGCCGCTCGATCCCACCGGATGGCGCGTCGAAAAGGGGCTCGCGCTCTTCCCCCGAGACACGCCCTCGGCCTGATCGGCCGCCGGCATCCATAATCCCACTCGACGGTCCCCGCCCGTCACCTCGCCCGAAGCCGCGGATCACTCTGTGGCGCGATGAAAACAGATGTTCCAAGCCCGTGACCCTGCAACATTTGGCGGCGTCCTCCTGGTGTACGCCTCCCACTTACAACCGTTTGCCAGAGGCCTCCATGGGCGCCGACCGCCGTTGGACCATCATGCTCGTCCCGAACGGCTGCGACGCCGCGCGGACGCTCACCATCAGTGGCGCCGCCTTGCGCCGCACGGCGCGTGCTGCCGGTGCGGGGGCAATTCTGGTGGCCGTCTCCGTGGGTGTTGGCCTAACGCGATCCAAGCTGAGCGACCACGCGCCGGTGGCGCCCTCGCCGGCGTTCCAGGCGCGCTTGGACGGCCTCCTCGACACCATCGAGACCATTGCCCGCCGCGATGAGCAGATCCGCCTGCTGGCCGGCCTGCCGCAGGACTCCGTCGCCGCGCTGCTAACGGACCACGTGCCCGACAGCTTGTTCGTGCAACGCGAAGGAATAGTCGAGCACCCGAGCCTGGACATCCTCATTCGCCGCGCCAATTCTCTCGCCGCGAGTTTCGCCGAGGTCTCCGACACGATCTCGCAGCACGCCGAGCGGCTGTCGCACATCCCGTCCATCATGCCGACGGCTGGGTGGCTCTCGAGCGCCTTCAGTCGCTCGCGTTTCCATCCCATCCTCCACATCGCGCGGCCGCACGAGGGCATCGACGTGAGCGCCCCGATGGGCGCGCCGATCGTCGCGCCGGCGGCTGGCACGGTCACCATGGTGACCGTCCAGACCGGCTATGGCAATGTGCTCGAGATCGATCATGGGGGCGGGATAGTCACCAAGTACGCGCACTGCTCGCGTATCGTGGTCCGTGTGGGTCAGCGCGTCAAACGCGGCCAGGTCATTGCCAACGTTGGGAATACGGGGCTCTCGACCGGACCGCATCTGCACTATGAGATCCATGTCCAGGGTAAAGTGGTGGATCCGCTGACGTATGTGCTGCCGGCTGGCGCGATTCCGGACTGATCTCTCGATCACCGTACCCGTTGGTGATGCCGTTAGCACGACTATTGACTTCTGTGCTCGGACAACTCAACGTGGCACAACTGTTGTGGTGGGCAAACTCCGGCCAGGAGCGCGTATGCATGTAGTACGTCTACTTGGAGGGTTGGTCGTCGGCGCGGTAGCTGCCTGTGGTCCCAGCCACCGTGTGAATCCCTCACTCACACCTGACGGCGATCGCGTGATTACGTCGGAGCAGATCGCGACGATGCAGGTGTCGACAGCGTGGGACGTCATCGAGCGATCGGGAGTGGTCGACATGAGCGAGGCAGTCGACGGACGATCGGCGGAGATCCATTCGCGCCTTGGTACGAACAGTATCACGCTGACATCCGCTGATGAACCGATGCTGATCGTCGACGGCGTTCGCTTCACGGATCCGCGTGTGTTGCAGAACATCTCCGCGCTGTCGATCGAGCGCCTGCGGATCATGGGCGCGATCCAGGGCACGATCAAAGAAGGCACGAACGCTACCGCCGGCGTTATAGAGATCACGACCAAGACTTCGCCTAACGAATAGGCTGGAGCCGCACGGCGATTGCGTCGAACAAACGAGCTCACGAAAAACAGCGCGGAGGGGCCAGGCCCCTCCGCGCTGTTTTCGTGGATCCCGCGACTGACCGTTACGGCTGAGTCACGTCGCAGACCGACCCGACGAACGCGGGGTTGTTCCCCTCTTCGACCGGAATCGGGAAGTTCACATCGGGGCCGTATGTACCGTGCGGAATGCCACGGTAAATGTACGTCCCTGTTGGGAACACCGTCTCGCTGTTCCTCGCGTACTGGCGAATGAGCCGACGCAAATCGCCGAGGCGGTGAGACGTACCATACAGCCAGAAGGCCCGTTCGCTGAACATGAGATTCTGGCGCCCTGTGGTAGTCACCGGGTCGACCAACGGCGTTAGGCCAAGTCCCGAGGCCGCCCGCAGCGCGTTCAGATCGGCCAGCCAGGCCACCGCGTCGCTCCTGCCAAGCGCAGCCTCGGCGTTGATCAGGCGCGCCTCGACTCCACTCGACAACGTGATCGGCGACGCGCGGCTACTGTCGGCATTGGGTCCCCAGACCTGGGTGTTCGTTGCAAACCCGCGGCCCAGGAACGTGTTCGTTACGCGCGGATCGTTTGCGCTTACGAACGGGAGCCCATTCGTGCCTTCAGTTTCGCCAATGCTCCAACGGCCTTCCTGCCAAATCAACTCATTCACACCGTTGTTCTCGCGACCGCTGTTGGCGGAGTGAAGAATCTGGAACAGGAAACTGCCGCCTACCGGCCCCGCGACAGTATCCGCCTCTTGCAAGCCCGCTCCACCCATATCGACGAGAGCGCGCGCTTTTCCAACTCGCGCCAGATCCTCGAATTTGGTGCTACCGGCAGCCTGCGCAATCAAGATTGCCGAGTCGAAGTTCGCGACCGCGGCCTGAAGCATCTGATCGGTTGATAGCGGGGTGCCGTTGGCGAGCGTACCATCCGCATTCAACGTCGAGAATGGCACGTCGCCGCAGTACATCTCCGCCATGAGCGTCTGGGCGTAACCCTCGAGGCTCAGCACCTCTGAGTGTCCAGGGCTACCGCCAGAATCCGGCACGGTATTGAACGCCCCCGACGCGCGCAACGCGCTTGCCCGGGCTCGCTGAATGTTGAAATAGATAGTGGTCAGCGTAACGTTGTCGGGCGTCATGCTGCGCTCGTCGATCACGATACGCGTGGGGAACGTTTCCGTGAAGCTGAACTCATCGGTGAGGAGTCCAGTCATGTTCACGATCCCCTCGTCACCGTTGCCATCGCCGTTGTAACCAACCTGGAAGTCGCCGAGGGCCGACGACACTTGGGTCGACAGCTTGTCGGGGCCGGACAGGCTTCCCGGATCGGCGACATCCGGGTCCTGCACTCTGAGCAGGTGATCGCACGCGGCTAACGCCAGAGCGCAGCCTATCGCGGCCGCGCCAAGCCGGGTCCGTGCGAACAGTCTAGAAATGCGATTTCGCATTGGAATGATATCTCGCTCGTTAGGGACCGGGTGCATCAAAAGGTAACGTCGATGCGAACGGTGTAGAGTCGCAGCGGCGGCACCGTTAGGAAGTCACTCGTCGAGAAATTGGCAGCGGCGCTGGAATTGAGCTCCGGGTCGAAGCCCTTGTACTTCGTCCAAGTCGCCAGATTCCGTCCCGCCAAGGTCAGACTGAGTGCGGATGCGCCCGCACGATGCGCGATGCTCTCGGGGGCCAACATGGTAAGGGATAGTTCCCGGAGCTTCCAGAACGTGGCCGGCTCGATGTAGCCAGCGTCCGTGCCGAAGAAGTTGACACCGATGCTCGCGGCCTGCGCGGCAAGCGATGCGTGCGGATCGTTGGCGCCGGCACAGTTGCCGAACGCGCAGCGGAACCGCTCCGTGAGGTTGAGCAACTTCTGCCCGCCCTCGTAGTCCAACAGGCCGTTGACACGGAAGTACTTGAACAGCGTAATCGTCGAGGTCAACGTTGCCTGCAACGTCGGGTAGGGCTGGCCCAAATACACCGCCGTGTCGCCAACCGTGACTTCGTTCGGGCTCAGTAGACCGTCGCCGTTCGCGTCCTTGAAGCTGATCGGACGCTGCCAATAGCCACCGGCCGGGTAGCCATTGACGTGCTCCTGGTCGCCGCCGTTGAAGATGATCGGCGTGATACCCTTACCAAGGTTCAGAACCTTGTTGTGGTTAGACGAGACGTTGATACCAAGGTTCCACTGCACTGGATCGCGCGTGAGGATGTTGGCGTTGACCAGTCCTTCGATTCCCTGGTTCTGAATCGCGCCAAGGTTGAGGAAGATCGATGTCGCCTCACCGTTGGACGGCGCGAGAGGTGCTGCAATGAGGGCGTCCGACGTGCGCTTATGGTAGTACGTGAACGATACCGACGCCCGCTCGTTCAACAGGCCGACATCGAATCCGGTCTCGTACTCCTTCGTCCGTTCGGCCTTCAGGTTCTGGCTTCCCACACCACCTATGGTGGCGGCTGCCTGTTCGCCCCGCGAAGTAATCACGGACACCGGCGTGAAGAACGTGATGGCGTCACGGAAGTTCGGACGCTGGCCGGATTCGCCGTACGCCGCCCGCAGCCGGAGCGAGCTCACGGCGTCGGTCTTCGGGAACCACGGTTCCTCGCCCAATACCCACGACAGACTTCCCGAGGGATAGTAGATCTGTTTGAAGCCCACGCCGAACGCGCTGTTCTTGTCCGCGCGTAGCGCGCCGCTCAAGAACAGCTTGTCCCGCCACGAGAGCTGCTCCTGGCCGAAGGCGCCGAGCGTGACGTTGCCAGTGTTGTTTTCGGATACCGCAAACTGGGCGGTCGTGCCTGACAGCGATCCCGTGCCGGCGAGCAATTGCTTGCCGAATGCGAAGGTGCCCCGTACGGTCTCATTGTTGTAGTCGACGCCGGCGTTAGTCGTCGACCGGATGCTCGGTGTGAGGTTGAACGCCGCCTGCGCACTCTGCTCCAGCGTGTAGAAGAATGTCTGGAACGGATTCGAAGTGCGTTGGCCCAACGGCAGGTCGGAGAAGAACACCTTATTGGGTGGGATCGTCTCTTGGTCGACTTGGTTGGTGAAGTCAATGCCGGCGGTCGAGAGTAGCTGCAACCATGGTAGCACTTGCCACTTGCCGTTCGCCGACGTCGTGAAGCGATCGACATTCTGTTGCGTGTTGATCGCCGAGATCTCCTGCGGAGTCTGGCCGAGGATGTAACCGCGGCCCGAGGGGTCGTCCTGGGGATTACCCAACAGCCCTCCGCCCAACACGCCGAGAATATCGTTGTCGTTTTGCGGAAGTCGGACACGGCTCTGAACGTAGCCGGCCGAAACCGAGAGGTTCATGTTGTCGCGCGGCTGCGCTGAGACGTTCGCCCGCATGTTGAAGTGATGCGCCTTATTCCACGGCAGGATGCCCTGCTGATTGTCCCAGTTGCTCGACACGTAGTACTGGGAGCGGTCGCCGCCGCCGGTCACGCTCACTCCGTAGTTCTGCGTGTTGCCGCCGATGAACGGTGACGCCTGCTCGAGCGGATTCCACTGGAGCAAGCCGTTCGCCGAGCAAGTGCCGCTCGCGGCGTCTGGGTTCTGGCAAACCGCCGTGTCGGCGCCACTCGTGGTGATGGCGAGAAAGTTCGCCGGGTACGTGACGGCCTTCTTTTCCGAGCCTCCCTCGAGGTGCGTTTGCCAACGGGCGCGACCGGACGCTCCACGCTTGGTCGTGATATACAGCACGCCGTTGGCGGCAGCGGTGCCGTACAGCGATGCAGCCGCCGGTCCCTTCACGACTTCGATATCCTCGATGTCTTCGGGATTCAGGTCGTTTAGGCGCGACTCGGTCTGACCACCGACGCCGATCGACCCGGCAGTTCCGCCGTTGTCGCCGAGGTCGTTGTTCACGCGAACTCCGTCGATGATAATGAGCGGATCGTTGCTCAACGACAGGCTGTTTGCGCCACGAATACGGATCTTGGCGTTCGCGCCCGCGGTTCCGCTCGTTGGCAGCACTGTGACACCGGGCACGCGAGATTGTAGCATCTCGGACGCGTTGGTCACAGCCGCCTTGTTGAGCGAGTCGACGTCGACCTTTCCTGTGAGGACGCCGCTCTCGCGTACGCGCTGCGTTCCTCCGCTTGCCACGACGACCGTTGCATCGAGTGAGACAGCTTTGACGCTGAGCGCAAAGTCCATCGTTGTGCTGCCGCCGCCCGTCACCGTGACCTGGTGATCGACTGGCTGATACCCGATGCGCTGCGCGCGAACGGTAACAGTGCCGGCGGGTAGGCTACCGATCCGGTACTCGCCCCGTTCATCGGTAACGGCGCCCCGCTGCGTTCCGACAACACTCACCTGCACATTAGGCACCGGTTGCTTGGTGCCCGCGTCGGTGACACGGCCAGTGATCGATCCCTGCTGGGCAAACGCCCATGCGGGGAAGAGCACCAGCGCGGCCGTTGCGACGGCCCAACTTCGGACAGACCTCGTCATGCTTCCTCCTTCACCTGACGGTGAACCGTGAGTGAACACCAACACAGAACCGAACCACTCACTGCGATGGAGATCCCGGCCGGACCTCCACCTCGGCGCGAGCAGGAGCCCGCGCCATGAAGACGCCCCGGACCTCTGCGGCCAGCACGCAGGTCAGGAACGCCAACGACCGTTAGGACTTCAAACTTCAAGGATCAATGCCGCAGAACTGCGCATGGGTGCGGCACGGATAAACGCGAATAGAAGGAGGGCTCGAAGCGTCGGACGCTGCGACGAAGTTGTCAAACGCTGACAATTTGCCGCCGACTTGGCGCTTCAGCAACTAGAAAGTGTCAGTATCCCGTTCGGGGCCAATCAGAGTCCTATCTGGTCCGGAACGAATCCAACGAAGCCATATCATGGGACAACAAGTCCGGTACGTCAACGATAAGAGGGCTAGTGCCCTACTAGATGATGGCCAAATACAGTTTAATTAGCCGTGACTGTCAAGGAAGGCAGGGTCCAGCGACGCCTTGGTCGTCCCGAAGGCAGCTGCCCAACCATCCGGCCGGCGCGAAACTACCTCGCGCTTGCGTACCGAACCCAACGGTGACGCGCCTAACGATCGCGCTCGGCAAGCGCGGCTCGAAGCGAGGGAGCCGGATCGATCGCGTTGCCCCACTTCTTAATGTGAATCTCGAAGTGCAGGTGGGGCCCCGACGCCTCCGCATCCCCGGAATCACCCACGTATCCAATGATCTCCCCCGCCGACACCCGGTCACCGTCCTTGAGACCACGAGCGTACGCATAGCGCGGTGCGGCAGCGTCGTCTCGCGTGCCCGGGTCATCGTCGTTCAAGTGGGCGTAGAAGTACAGGTTCCCGTCGTCGCCGCGCAACAGCAGTTCGTAGCCCTTACCTCTCTTTGGCCGTTCAGTAGCCATCCAGTCCACCGTGCCGTCCACGGCGGCCAGGATCGGCGTCCACCGAGGGCAGAACATATCCTGTCCCTTGTGGCTGCGCCTGCCTCCGTCGCGCGGATCGCCGAAGCCGCTAGTGAAGCGCACTGAATCTGCAGCCAGCGGGAACGTGATCCGAACGATCTGCGGCCCCGGTTCACCCGGACGCCCGCCGCCGGACGTGGCGCACGACGCCGCCAAAAACACAACGGCGAGCAGTGCGAGCCTCGCCGTTCGAGTTACTGCTGAGCTGGACATACCCCGCACGATCAATGCGGTGACGGCGCGGGCGGAGCGGTACTGCTCGACCCTGCGGGCGCAGGATTCGAGAAGTCTACCTTCGGCACCTCACGAGCACCGGCGTTCGTCACCTCGAAGTACGGTTTCTCCTTGGCGCTGATCACCTTTGCCGTGAGAACCGCCGGGAACCGACGGATGTACGTGT
>DATEGZ010000072.1:0-15985 GCA_035279905.1 Vicinamibacterales bacterium | reverse complement strand
CGCCAGAGGAGATGGAGCATCTGGCCGCGGCTCACGGCGCGGAGTTCGACCGGTTGTTTCTCGAAGGCATGATCAAGCACCACGGCGGCGCCATCACGATGGTCCACGATCTGTTTGCGACCGAGGGAGCGGGGCAGACGCCGGAGATCTTTTCGTACGCGTCCGATATGGACGCGGATCAACGCATGGAAATCGATCGCATGGGCTCAATGCTCAGGGAGCTGCAGAAATGAAATCCGCCGCCGCGTTTGGACTGTGTGTTACGGCCGTGATGCTTGCCGCCGCCATCGAAGGAGGCGCGCAGCAGCGCCCGGCGGACGCGAACGATCCCCGCGTGGGCCTCAAACCGGGATTGCGTGACGCGGGCGAGGCAGCCCGGAACATGAAGCGGATCTCGAGCCTGCCGAAGCCTGAAGGGTTCTTCGATCCGGCCAACCCCGCCGGCACGCCGATTCCCGCCGAGCGCGATCCGAAGCTGCCGCCGGAGCCGCCGCCGGATCCGAACTCGCCGGCCGCCCTCGCGATGTCGAACATGCTCGGCTTCGCAAACTCGGATCTCGCCTTCAGCGGCAACCACGTGTTCATGGGCAGCTTCCACGGCTTCAACACGTACGACGTCGAGCGGCCGACGAAGCCGAAGCTCGCCGCGTCGGCCGTCTGTCCCGGGGGGCAGGGCGACGTCTCGATCCATGGCAACCTGCTGTTCATGTCCGTCGAGCAGACGCGCGGACGGCTCGATTGCGGCACGCAGGGGATTCAGACGCCGGTGAGCGCGGAGCGATTCCGCGGCGTGCGGATCTTCGACATCTCCGATCTCAACAAGCCGAAGCAGGTCGCCGCCATCCAGACCTGCCGCGGATCGCATACGCATACGCTCGTCACCGATCCGCACGACAAGGCCAACCTCTACGTGTACGGATCCGGCACGAGCGGCGTCAGATCGGGAGAGGAGCTCGCCGGATGCTCGGGTTTGAAACCTGAAGAAGATCCGAACACGGCGCTCTTCAGCATCGACGTCATCCAGGTGCCGATCGCGGCGCCGCAGAACGCGAAGATCATCGGACGGCCGCGCATCTTTGCCGACACGGCGACCGGCGCAATCGCCGGGCTCAACAAGGGCGGCGACAGCGGACCGGGCACGCAGAAGATGAGCGAGACCAACCAGTGCCACGACATCACGGTGTTTCCGGAGGTCGGGCTGGCTGCCGGCGCCTGCTCCGGCAACGGCATCCTGCTCGACATCAGCGATCCGAAGAATCCCAAGCGCCTGGACGTCGCGTCGGACAAGAATTTTGCCTACTGGCACTCGGCGACGTTCAACAACGACGGGACGAAGGTGATCTTCACCGACGAGTGGGGCGGCGGCACGCGGCCGCGCTGCCGCGCCAACGATCCGCTCAACTGGGGCGCCGACGCCATCTTCGACATCGTCGAGGTGAACGGCGCCAAGAAGTTGAAGTTCGGCGGCTACTTCAAGATGCCGGCGGCGCAGAGCGAGGTCGAGAACTGCGTCGCGCACAACGGCTCGCTGATCCCGATCCCCGGCCGCGACGTGATGGTGCAGGCCTGGTATCAGGGCGGCGTGTCGGTGTTCGACTGGACCGACATCGCGCATCCGAAGGAAATCGCGTTCTACGACCGCGGCCCGATCGACGCGACGCGGCTGGTCGGCGGCGGATCCTGGTCCGCCTACTGGTACAACGGCGTCATCGTCAGCTCCGAGATCGCGCGCGGGCTCGACATCTACGAGCTCGTCGCGAACGGCCTGGTCTCGCAAAACGAGATCGACGCGGCCAGGACGGTGCACTTCGACTACCTGAACGTGCAGGGCCAGCAGAAGTTCGTGTGGCCGCCGAGCTTCGCGCTCGCGCGCGCGTACGTCGATCAGCTCGAGCGCTCGCAGGGCCTGAAGCCCGGCGTGATCGCGGTCACGCGCACCCAGCTCGACGGCGCCGAGAAGCTCACGGGCGCAGGCCGCAAGGCCAGTCTCGAGAAGCTCGCGACCCAGCTCGACGGCGAAGCCGCGACCAACTCGACGGACAAAGCGAAGGCGACGATGCTGGCGAAGGCGGTACGAGATCTCGCCGCCGCGACACGGTAGGCGGCGAAACGGGTTCGGCAGGTTCGACGAGTTCGACCAGTTCCGCGGGTTCAGCGTGCACTGAACCAGGGGAACCTTGTCGAACCTGTCGAACCCGCCGAACTCGAGTCTTCTAATGCCTCCCCGGCCAAGAAGCACGGAGCACGTCCATGGCCGCAGACATCTTCGCGAAACTTGGCGACATCAAAGGCGAGTCGCTCGACGACAAGCACAGGGACGAGATCGAGGTCCTGTCGTACTCCTGGGGCGTCACGAATCCCGGCAACATTCACGGCGGCGCGTCCGGCAAGGCGACGTTCCAGGATCTGTCGATCACCCATCACATCGACAAGGCCTCGCCGGCGCTCATGCGCGCCTGCGCGACCGGCGAGCACTTCAAGGACGCCACGATCATCCACCGCAAGGCGGGCAAGAGCCAGCTCGAGTACCTCGTCATCAAGATGAACGACGTCATCATCACGGGGGTCACGCACAGCAGCGAGGCCAGCGAGACGTCGGAGCACGTGTCCATCCAGTTCGCGAAGGTCGACCTCGAATACAAGCCGCAGAAGGCTGACGGGTCGCTCGATGCCGGAATCCACTTCAAGTACGACATCGTCGGCAACAAGGTCTGGTAGCGAGCCGGACGAGCCGCGCGAGCTGACGATCGACGAGGCGGTCGCGGTGGCGATCGCGCTGCAGCAAAACGGCGAGCTGGACGCGGCGCACGAGGTGTATCGGCGCGTGCTCGAGGCGGCGCCGACGCATCCCGACGCGCTGCACTTCGCGGGCGTGCTGGCGCATCAACAGGGCCGGCACGACGACGCCATCGCGCTCATCGAGCGCAGCCTGGCCGTCGCGCCGGATCGCGCGGACTGCTACAGCAACCTCGGCATCATCTTTCAGTCGACGGCGAGATTCGATCGGGCGATCGACGCGTACCGCCGCGCGATCGCGATCGAGCCGGGCCACGCCAACGCGCACAACAATCTCGGCGCGGTGCTCAGGGCCGCCGGCGATCCCGCCGGCGCCGAGGCGGAGTACCGCGCCGCAATCGCGATCGATCCCGGGCACGTCGACGCGTACACGAACCTCGGCATCCTGCTCAACGGGTTGAAGCGCACGGAGGAAGCGGCCGCGTGTTTCTCGAAGGTGATCACGCTGCGGCCGAAGCACAAGGACGCGCGGCGGCTGCTCGCGCTCGCGCACTGCACGCTCGGCGAGACGGCGGAGGCGGTGAAGATTTTCGAGGAGTGGCTCGCGGACGAGCCCGACGATCCGATCGCGCGGCACATGTGGTCGGCATGCACGGGCCGCGAGGTGCCGCCGCGCGCGTCGGACGCGTTCGTCGAACGCACGTTCGACAGCTTCGCGGCCAGCTTCGAGTCCAAGCTCGAGCGGCTGTCGTACCGCGCGCCCGCCCTCGTCGCGGCCGCGCTCGCCGGGTCGGGCCTCGAGGCCGCGAAGCGGCTCGACGTGCTCGATGCGGGCTGCGGCACCGGCTTGTGCGGGCCGCTGGTCGCGCCCTACGCGCGACGTCTCACCGGCGTGGACCTTTCTGACGGCATGCTCGCGCGCGCGAAAGAGAAGGGCGTCTACGACGAGCTGATCAAAACCGAGCTGACCGAATTCCTTCGTGCGCGCGCTCAGGCCTTCGACGTCATCGTCTCCGCTGACACGCTCGTGTACTTCGGGGCGCTCGACGCCGTGTTTGCCGCGGCGGCGCGCGCGCTTCGTCCGTACGGCGTGTTCGTGTTCACGCTCGAGCACGACGCCGGCGCCGGTGCGGACGCGGACTCGCGCCTGCAGTATCACGGCCGGTACAGTCACGCGCGCGCGTACGTCGAGCGGGCGCTCGCGGACGCGGGTTTCGATTCCGCGATCGATCACGCGCAACTGCGCATGGAGGCGGGCTCGCCGGTGCCCGGGCTCGTGGTGCGTGCGCGACGTCGAGTGTGAAGGTCATGCCGAAGAGACGGAAGATACGCTCGTCATCGCGTCGCTCCGCCCCAGCGCTCGCCGCCGGGCCGCTCAACGTCGTCGTCGATCTCTCGCATCACAATGCCGATCCGGATTTCGAGCGCGCGCGCGATCCTGGCGGGCTCGTCGGCGTCATTCACAAAGCGACGCAGGGTCTCACGTTCATCGATCCGACGTACGCGAGCCGGCGGCCCGAGGCGCTCGAGGCCGGCTTGCTGTGGGGCGCGTATCACTTCGGTACCGGAAGCGACGGCGTGCAGCAGGCCGAGCGCTTTCTCGACGTCGTGCAGCCGGAGGACGACACGCTGCTCGTCCTCGATTTCGAAGCGAACCCGCAGGGACCGAGCATGACGCTCGACGAGGCGCGCGCGTTCGTCGTGCACGTCAACGAGGCGACGGGCCGGTTCCCCGGGGTGTACTCGGGCCACTACATCAAGCAGTTGCTCGGCACGGCGAAGGATCCGGTGCTCGCGAGCTGCTGGTTCTGGCTCTCGCAGTGGGGGCCGACCGCGGTCGTTCCGGTCAACTGGCCGCGCTGGACGTTGTGGCAGTACACGGATGGCGCGATGGGCCCGGAGCCGCACACGGTCGAGGGCATCGGCCGCTGCGACCGCGACAAATTCAATGGATCGATGGCGGGGCTCAAGCGGTTGTGGGGCAGCTGATGCCGCCGCGCCCGGGACGACGGCTGGCCGTGGCGTTCGGCGTGGCGCTCGGAGTGGCGTCGTGCGTCATGCATTCGTTCACGCGGATGCCGGACGGCAAGCAGTGGACGACCGAGAATCTGCACGCCAACATCCAATCGTCGTACTGCTACGAGGATTCGGAATCGAAGTGCGGCGAGTACGGCCGCTTGTACACGTGGGAATCAGCGCACCAGGCCTGTCGAGCACTCGGACACGCATGGCGGCTCCCGTCAGAGGACGAGTGGCGGCAGCTGGCGAAGAGCGTCGGCGGCATCGCCGACGACTCGACCGATCAAGGTCACGCGGCGTACGCGGCGCTCATGAGTGGAGGCGCGTCCGGCTTCAACGCGCGCCTCGGCGGCGGCCGCTCGGAGGATGGCCAATACGCGCGCGCGGGCACGCACGGGTTCTACTGGACCGCAACCGAACACGACGCCGCGACGGCGACGTTCTTCAACTTCGCTCAGGGCGCGCAGGCGATCTATCGCCAGGCTGCAGGCGAGAAGGGCCGAGCGTTTTCTGTACGGTGCGTCAGGGAGTGAGGCCTTGGCGTCGCTCGTGACTTTCTGCTCAGGCACAACCGTCCCGATTCGGACACGCGACAGCAAGCAGGCCGTTCGGGCACAATGACGACACAAGGGGGGGAACGATGCGATTGATCATCATCACTGTCCTCGTTGGCCTGCTGGCGGCACCCGCGCTCGCGCAGAACGGACGCGCCGGACAAGCGGCACCGCAGCCGGCAGGCGCCGGCGCCATCCTGTTGCGCGCCGTGCAGGGCGCGTGGGCGAGCGCCAAGCGCGACATCGTCGAGTCCGCGGACCAGATGCCCGAGGCGAACTACAACTTCAAGCCGGTCGACACGGTCCGCACGTTCGGGCAGGTCCTGGCGCACGTCGCCGACAGCAACTATTTCTACTGCGCCCGCTCCAAGGGGGAGGCGCCGCCCGTGGCGGACGGCACGCTCGAGAAGACCGCCACCACGAAGGCCGCGATTGTGAAGGCACTCGGCGAGTCGGTCGCGTACTGCGACGCCGTGTATGGCGCGCTCACGGCCGCGTCGGCTGCGGACATGGTCACGGCGGGCAACAATCAGATTCCGCGTGTGCAGCCGCTCTTCAGCAATGCGTCGCACAACGTCGAGCACTACGGGAATCTGGTGACCTATTTCCGGATGAAGAACATGGTGCCGCCATCGACAAAACGCGAGGGCGGGTCGTAGGCGACAGCGGGGCCTACGGCGCCCCAGCTGCAAAGTGCCGTTTGGCAAACGCACGTCCGGAGCCGGACTTCAGGTACCGTTCGAATCGGAGCGCGGTCTCCTCCGTCGCGAACTCGATAGTCACGTGCAGCGACCAGGGACGATGCCGCACAGTATGCGGACATCGGCCCGCGTTGTGATCGGCGAGTCTGTCCTGGATTGCGGAGGTGATACCCACGTAGAAATTCGGCGGCTCGCAGTGACTCTTGAGGACGTAGACGACGCGTTTTGCTGGCATGGACCGCCTCGGAGCAAAGGCGATGCCGAGCGGCTTGAAAGAGAAGTGCTCGATTGGCTCCAGCCGGAAACTGACGCGTGCAGGAATTGCGATCTGTGGAGGAACTCACGCTCGCAGGAATTGCGATCTGTGGAGGTTGCAGCCCGCCTTCGCCCCTTCAGGGCTTCGGTGCGGCATCCTTCACTCGGCTTGCCGAGCCGTAGCTCGGCGAAGCCGAGCGAAGGATGGTGGACCAGACGGGAGTCGAACCCGTGACCTCATGAATGCCATTCATGCGCGCTCCCAACTGCGCTACTGGCCCACGTTTGGGACGTGCCAAACACCCAATTATAGATGAAGCGGCGTGCCATCCAGAATCAGCCGCGCGACGCCCTCCGGATCGGCCCACATCGGGACGTGCCCCCAGCCCTGCGGCCTGATCCAGCGCGTGTCGGCCGGCAGGCCGTTTTGATGCTGTGACCGCCGGGGCAGGATCCAATCGCGCGCGCCAAACGAGATCGTGGTCGGGACCGTGATCCCGGCGCCGGAAAACGGCGCGCGCGTGTTCTTGAACGTCGCCTCGAATCCTGTCGCGGCTGCCAGGTCGTCTACGGCACGGACCGCGTCCTCGGCCGGCATGCGCTGGCTCCCAATCGAGATCGGCACCGCGAGTGCCAGTTCCCGGAGCCACGCGCGCCGCACGATCGCTTTGACGATGCGAGGGAAGTGCACACTCGTGAATCGCAGGCCGCCGAACACGTACTTCACGTGAAAGGTGTCGTGATCTCTCCACAGACCGGCGGGCGAGATCGCGACGATCGACCGCGCAAGCCCGCGCTTCGCCGTCTCGAGCGCGATGGCCCCGCCGAGCGAGTTGCCCGCGAGATCGACCGGCTCGTCGAGGCCCATTTCACGAAGCGATTGGACGAGGCGCTCGGCGAGGTTGGCCACGGTGGGCGGCGTGCCGAGCGGCAGCGGCGGCGTCGATCCAAATCCTGCGATGTCGAACGCGATGACCCGACGCGTGGCAGACAAATATGGCATCACGGGTCGCCACGCGGCGTGCGACATGCCGATGCCGTGGAGCAGCACGATCGGCCGCCCCGAGCCCTCTTCGCGAAAATTCCACAAATGTACGTCCCTCTCGCTACAAGACGAGCGAGGGAACGCCCGCGTGACGCGCCGGGATCGGCCGATACGTCTAGCATGGGGGCACCGATGACCATTCGCCCGATCGCCGCCGGCGTGCTCGTGGCGCTCGGCGTCCTCGCGTCCGATCGCGCGGTCGTCACCGGCGCGCGCGCGGAAGCGCGGCTGTCCTCGCTGTACATCGTGCTGCACGCGTTTTCCGACGACCTCTCGGGCAGCTACGAAGAGCTGCTCGACGTGTCTCCGGTCGGCTCGGACGTGCGCGTTCGGGTGACGCGTATCTCGTTCGCGAACCCGTACTGCCACAACCTGCTCGTGCGCGCTGCCGAGCAGATCATTCCGCGCACCACCGTCGAGCGCGTGACCGGCTCCTCCGCGTGTGCGATCGCTCCATCGGACGTCGACGTCGCCATTGGCCGGGCCAAGCCGATGAAGGTAACCCCCGTGACCGAAGCGGCGAGCCAGACCATTGTCGCTCGTTGCGGCGCCGAGGAACGCGTGTTTCAGTTTCCGTGGGAACAGAAGGTCGACCGTCAGAAGCTGCGCCGCCTCGCGCCGAGGGTCGACGCCCTCTGGCGCACGTACTTGCGCGTCGAGGACCGCGCGTTCGGCCGGAGCCTCCGGTTCGATGCGGAACCGCTCGCCCGGCAGAAGGCGCTCGAGGCCCTCGGCGACCACAGCCTGCCTGACCTGGTGTCCGGCAAGTACCAAGCCGCGTATGCGGACTGGCTCTGCTCGGACCAGCCGGGCAAGGACTGCCACGGCAACTACCTCGCGTGGTACTTGCGCGGCTATCACGGAGCGCCGGCGAGCCGCGACGTGCTTCCGCCGGAGCTCGTCGACGCGGCGCGATTCCGATTCACGAAGTACGCACCGCCGATCTACCCGCAGATCGCGCTCGCGGCACGCGTGAGCGGTGACGTTCGCCTTCGCCTCACCGTCGATCCCGAGACCGGCATCGTCGTCCGGACCGACGTGCTGTCAGGGAACACCGTGCTGTCACCGGCCGCGGTGGCGGCGGCCTCGACGTGGCAGTTCACTCGCGGCGCCATCGCGGCAGGCAGCGTCGAGGTGACGTTGCGTTTCGAGATGCGCTGCGCCGGGTGACGCGCGGCAGTTTTCACTTGAGCGTCGTCACGCCAATCGCGAGGACGACGCACGCGACACATAGCCACGCAAACAGATCGCCCGTCTTCGCGTAGATCGTGTTCACGTGACCCACGGGAACCTGCACGGTGAGCGTCCGGTCTCCCGGCGCGAAGAAGTCGCTCACGCCGAGCACGCGCCCCCAGGGATCGAACGCGCTCGAGATCCCGGACGCGGCGGCGCGCACGACCGGCATGCCCGTTTCGATCGCGCGGAACGCGTGCATCCGGTAGTGCAGGTCCTTGATGTCCAGCCAGTCGTTCACCGGCACGATCAAGAGATCGGCCGATCCCTGCGCGGCCTGGCGAATGAACTCCGGAAAATCCGCGTCGAAACAGATTGCGCCGGCGAGGCGGCCGTCCGGCGTGTCGACGATGGGCACGCGTCCGTCGCCGGCGCGCATGATGCCGGCCTCCCAGTCGTTCGCCGGATGCGTCTTGCGGTACGACACGAGCGTCCGTCCCGCCGGGTCGATGAGCACGAGCTTGTTCTCGAACGGCAGTTTCTCGCCGAGGAGGATCGTGCCCATGCCGATCGCGAGGTAGACACGCTCGTCGCGCGCCACCTGAGCCGCACGCTCGAGAAAGGCCGCCTCGTCGGTCGCAAAGACCAGCAGGTTGCCTTCGGGAAAGACGATCAGCCGCGCGCCCGCGCGCGCTTCGCGGCGGCTGCCGTCGAGGAACCAGTCTTGCAGCCGCGTCGTCTTGGCCGCGAGCTGTGGATACTCGTCGGCCGTTACGCGGCCTTCCGTGATCCGCGTCATCTCGCCGTTGATGAACAGATCGACCGGACGGTTGAGCGTGGCGGTCCGCATCGACGAGCCGTCGGTCGGCGCCAGCGCGAGCCGCACGGAGCCGCCGAGAACGACGAGCGCGAGGACCGATGCGAAGGCGAGGACCGGCGTGCGAATCACGCTCCAGTCGAACGCGCGGCTCCACGCCAGCTCCGCCGTACCGGCGAACCACGCGACGAGAAACGTGATGCCCCAGATGCCCACGACCGCGGCGATCTGCATGAGCGGCGCGACCCCGAACTGCGTGTACGCGATCGATCCCCAGGTCGCCGGCGGCGCGAATCGCGACCGGAGAAACTCGACGGCCACAAACGCCAGCGCGAAGATCAGTGTCGA
This sequence comes from Vicinamibacterales bacterium, assembly GCA_035279905.1. Lineage (GTDB taxonomy): Bacteria > Acidobacteriota > Vicinamibacteria > Vicinamibacterales > SCN-69-37 > DATEGZ01. The sequence goes on along the minus strand of DATEGZ010000072.1, from coordinate 6,337 downwards.
GCCGAACGCGCCGAATCGAGACGCCAGCAGGCGATCGGCGACAAACGGCAGCGCCACGCTGGTCGTGATGAATGCGCAAATCGCGAAGTAGATCGGATCGGGAGCGGGGAGGACGCCGCGATAGGCGATCGCGGCCGACACGTAGAGCACGATCCACACGTAGGCCTGTCCGGGCCACGCGGGCATCGCGCGCGACGCGTGCAAGAGGAGTGTCAGTGCGAGCCACGTAGCGGGCGGCGCGGCGATTCGCGGGACGAGACCGAGCAGGCCGGCGCCGGCGGCGAGATAGAGAAGTGAGGTGAACTGTGCCATGGCAGAATGATCGACGGGCATCAGGATTCCGCCGATGGCCATGCGCGCCAATTCGTTGACCGATCGCGTCAAGCCGCCGCCCGCGCCCGCGGGGTCGGCGCCGACGGCGCCCGCGAGCGAGTTCGCGGCCTTCGCGAACGGCCTCACCCGGCTCGGTTTTGACCTGCCCACGCTGTTCGCCGCCGCGGGAGTCGCCGGCTTGGACTTCAGCGATCCGGACGCGCGCGTGCCGTGCGAAGCGTACGGACGCGTGGTCGAGGCCGTGCAGCGACTCCGCGCCTCGCCGAATCTTGCGCTCGACCTCGCGCAACGCACGCCGGTCGGCGCCTATCCGCTGCTCGACTACCTCGTGGCGACGTCGGACTCGGTGGGCGCGGGCGTGCACCAGCTCGTGCGGTACTTCCGCATCGTTGGCAGTCCGGTGGTCATGACCCTCGAGGCCGAGGCCGATCCAATCCGCGTCCAGTTCAACGCCAACGCCTGGCCGTTTGCCGCTGAATTCAGCGCGTCGCTGCTGGTCTTGCACTTCCGCGACGAGACCGACGGCCGCTTCTCGGCCGCCGAGGTGGCCTTCCGGCACGTGCCGAACGATCTCGCGGCATTCGAGCGCGTGCTGGAGTGTCCCGTCCGGGCAGGGGCCGACTGGAGTGGCGTGAGCCTCCCGATGGAGGCGTGGCAGCTGCCGTTGCGCCGGCGCGACCCTGTGCTGCGTCAGGTGCTGGAAACGCAAGCGAACGACGTGCTCGCGCGGTTGCCTGTCCGACAAGGGCTCGCGCAGGACGTCCAGCGCGCGCTCGCGAAGCGCGTCGCCGGCGGCGACACCCGCATCGACACCGTCGCGCGCGAGCTCGCCACGTCCGGGCGCACGCTCCAGCGGCGTCTGGCAGACGAGGGCGTGTCCTACCAGGAGCTGCTCGACGAGGCGCGCAAGGAAGCGGCGGCGCGATATCTGCGCGCGTCAGCGCTCGCGATCGGCGAGGTCGCCTACCTCGTCGGCTACTCCGAGCCCGCGCCGTTCCATCGCGCGTTCAAACGTTGGTACGGCGTGACGCCGGAGATGTTCAGAAAGAGGAGGGATTCATGAGCCAGCGAAGACGGCTGCGGCTTGGTGGAGTCAGTGGCGCGGTGCTGCTGCTTGGCGCGATCGCGCTCGCCCAGGGGCACGCAGGGCCGCACTGGAGCTACAAGGGCGCCGATGGGCCCGATCACTGGGGCGCGCTCGACCCGAGCTTCGCCGCGTGCCAGCAAGGCCATCATCAGTCGCCGATCGACATCCGCGCGCCGAAGCCCGCCGACCTTCCGCCGATTCAGTTCGCGTACCACGCGACGCCGCTGCACATCGTCAACAACGGTCACACGATTCAGGTCAACTACGCGCCAGGCAATTTCATCACGGTCGGCGGGACGCGGTACGAGCTCAAGCAGTTTCACTTTCATCACCCGAGCGAAGAAAAGATCGAAGGCAAAGGCTTCCCGATGGTGGCGCACCTCGTGCACGCCTCCGCGGACGGCCACCTCGCCGTCGTCGCGGTGCTGCTCGCCGCGGGAAGCGCGAACCCCGTGATTGCGAGCGTCTGGCAGCACCTGCCGTCGAAGGAGGGACCGGAGCAGCCGTTCGACAACGTCCAGGTGGAAGTCGCCAGCCTGCTTCCGCCCGACCACGGCTATTACACGTTCAGCGGATCGCTCACGACCCCGCCGTGCAGCGAGGACGTCACGTGGTTTGTCCTGAAGTCGCCTGAACCGATCTCGCAGGCGCAGGTGGACGCCTTCGGCAAGATCTATCCGTTCGATTCGCGGCCGACGCAGCCGCTCTACGGACGCGAAGTGCTGGCGTCGAAGTAACGCGCGGCGTCAGTTCTTGAAGACGATCGAAAACAGCATCGTCATGTCGTTCGGCTTGACGGTCGGTGACGGCGGCTTGCGCTTGTAGGTGTCGAGCCACTCGACCTTCAGCTGCGTGTGCGCGCTGATGCCCGCGGCGAGCCCGAGGCTCGTGACGTAGAGCGAGTCGCCAAAGTCCTTCGTCTTCCACAACGCGGAGAACGACTGCGTGAACGTCGCGGTGGGCGAGAGCTTCTGCGCGAACTTGTCGCCGAACGTCACGGCGCCGGAGGTATCGACGTCCTTGCCCGTGTTCTTTTCCCACGAGACGCCGAGGCCGCCGTCGACCGACAGCTCGGTGTTCGGCAGCATCACGACTTTGTAGCCGAGGCCGCCGGTCGGCGCGATCAGGTACTCAATCTCCTTGAACGGATCGCGCAGATACGCCAGCTGGCCGAACACGTAGGTGCGCTTGTTCAGGCTGTACTCATCGCGTCCGGTCAACGCCACCTTGTTGGCCGTCACCGCGCCCTGATCGGTGCTGCGCAGGAACAGTCCCTCAGACTTGACGACGTTCTTCGTCTGCGGGTCGTACTTGATGTTGTAGCCAAGGTTCACCGACGACGTGTCGGTGTTGCCTTTCGTGAACGCCAGCCCGGCGCTCGCGCTCACGGTCCAGATCTTGGGCGGCGGCGCCGGCGCGGCCGCGGGCGTTTGCGCAAACGCCGCTGCGGACAACGCGAGGGACGCCGCGGCGCCCACGAACGAGAGGAGATGACGAGTCCGGCCGCGCGTGGTCATAATCTCGTAGCATATAGTGTGAGCCGTGGCGCCTTCTCGCCGCTCCGACTGACAATGCGAAACCGGTGGGTGAGCTCGAGTCTGATTGTTTGCGCGATCGCCGTTGGCGCGGCGCGATGCTCGTCGAATCTGACGCTCGAGGAGGCCATCGCGCACCTTGGCGCGGGCGATGGCGACGGCACCGGCGTCTCGCTCGCGTCTGACGGCCACCGGATCGCGGCCGCGTGGGCGGAGACGCGCGAAGGCCACACGGACGTCTACGCGGCCATGAGCGAGACCGACGGTGAGACGTTCGGTCCCGCCGTACGCGTGAACGACATCGAAGGCGACGCGCGCGTGTCCGGCGAGCAGCCGCCGCGCGTGGCGCTCGGCAAGGACGTCGTCGTCGTGTGGGCCTCGCGCGCGAACGAGTCGTCGCGCATTCGCATGGCGCGGTCCACCGACGGCGGCAAGAGTTTTCTCCCCGCGGTTACGCTGCACCAGGAAGGTCTGACCGGCGCCCGCGGATGGCAGTCGGTGGCGATTGGTCCCGACGGGGTCATCCACGCGCTGTGGCTCGACGGCCGGCACGCCGGCGCGGGGATGGCGCATCATCACGACAGCTCGGGCGCCAAGGCCATGCCGGAAGCCGCCGCGTCGCCGCGGCAGGACATCATGCACGCGTCCTGGGCCGCCAACGGGTCCATGATCGAGACCGAAGTCGCGCCCAACGTCTGCTTCTGCTGCAAGACGTCGATCGCGGTCGGGCCGGACCACGCGTTCTACGCGGCGTGGCGGCACATCTATCCGACGAGCATGCGTGACATCGCCGTCGCGCGATCGACCGACGCCGGCCGCACGTTCGACGCGCCGACGCGCGTCAGCCTCGACAACTGGCAGCTCACCGGGTGCCCTGACGACGGGCCCGCGATGGTGGTGGACGCGGCCAACGTCATCCACGTCGTCTGGCCGACGCTCGTGCCGGGCACGCCGCCGTCGAAAGGCATCTTCTACGCGTACTCGACCGACAGCGGGAAATCGTTTTCGCCGCGCCAGCGGCTGGACGATCCGCAAGGGACGAGCGCGGCGCATCCGGCGATCGCCCTCGACGGGCGCGATGTCATCGTCGTCTGGGATGATCTCTCGCCGGCGAAAGAGCGCCGCGTGAGGCTGCGGCGGCTCTCGCAGAGCGACACCGCGGCGTGGGCGCCCGAGGCGTCGGCCGGTCTGCTGGTGAGCGCGGAGAGCCCGGCGTCCTACCCGTCCGTGACGGTCGCCGGCGGCAAGATCGTCGTCGCGTGGACGGGGGAGGGCGCGACGCACTCCGAGATCCGCGTGCGCCGGGCTGTGAAATGACGCCGGGAGTAGTTTTTACAATTTCCGGCATACCGCCAAATTGTAAAAACTACTCCCGGCGTCATCATTTTCCCGTCGCGACACGCACGGCGCGCGTCAGCCAGATGGCGAGACGCCGGGCCGCCTCATCGGGTGTCGGGCCGTAAAACGGCATCAGCGCGGTCGTGCCGTTCGGCGTGCGCGCAAGTTGTGCGCGCCACCGATCACGGCCCACCGGCGACACTTCGATAATGTACGGCCGCCCGTTGATGGTTTCACTGAAGCGAACGGCGTCCACAGCCATGTCCTGAGAAAGACGCGCGCGTGCGTGCGCGGTGTCGATTCTAGTGAGCGTGGGCGTGCGCGCAAGCGAAGCGCGATGCGAAGCTGCACCAGAAGTGAGCGACCGCGTGAGTTTGTTCGAGGCTCCGCGGAAAATAATTTGACGCTGACAGGCCGTCAACAGGCCATGCACGCACCTTGCACAGGATTTCCACACCCCCGAATGCAGCGTAGCGCCGGGCGGGCCGATACCTCAGAATAGAGACGCCATGAAGACCCGGGTTGCCGCCCTCCTCGTCGCCGCCGGCCTGATCGCCGGGCCCGCCGCCGTGGCACAGGACGCCGATTCGAGCGCCATCATGCGGGTCTTCCTGAAGGACGGCCAGACCCTCCCGAGCTTCGGCGAGACGGCCCAGGTGGCCGACCGACTGGTGTTCACGCTCGTCATCGGCGCGCTGGGCAGTTCCCCGCAGTACCAGCTGGTCAGCCTTCCGATCGCCCTGGTGGACGTCGAGAAGACGTCGCGGTACGGCGAAACCGTGCGGGCGGCCCGGTACGCCGCGACCCGCGGCGAAGCCGACTACTCCGCGATGACCGCCGACGTCTCGCGCGCGCTCGAGGACCTCGCGAAGACCGAGGACCCGAAGGCGAGGCTCCTGATCGCCGAGCGTGCCCGCCAGCGGCTGGTCGAGTGGTCGAAGAACAGCTACGGGTATCGCGCGGCAGACGCGCAGGAGCTCACGAATCTCTTCGATCAGGTCATCGCCGAGCTGCGGGCCGCGGCCGGCGAGTCCAAGTTCTCCGTCGATCTGTCGATGGGGCCAACGGCGCCCCCGCGCGAGCCGCTCATCGCTCCGCCGACGGAGCGTGAAACGCTGCAGGCCGCGCTCGCGGTCGCCAAGGCGACCGACGATGCCGCCGAGCGTGAGGGCGTGTTGAGCGCCGCGCTCGTCGCGACGGAAAAGATCACCGGCCTGGATGACCTGCGCGCCGAAATTGGCGTCAAGCTCGCGGAAGAACGCGCGGCTGACGCGGCCTATGCGGCGCTGGCCGCGGATGTGCAGGCCAAGGCCGATGTCGCGGTGAGCCGCGGCGACGTGAAGGCGCTGCTGTCCTTGCAGGCGACCGTGCAGGCGAAGGATGCGTCGCTCGGCGCGCGGCGCCCGAACGAGCTCGAGTCGCTCATGAAGTCGCTCGAAGGCAAGCTCGACCTGGCGCGGGCGAAGCGGCTGTCGCTCGATCACTACGCGATGATGCGCGGCCCGATGCTCGCCTACGAGCGGCGGGCTCGCCCGGCGTTGTCCGCGCTCGACGGCCTCAAGCCGATCTTCGAGGCGATTCGCGACATGACCGGTCCGGGGTTCGAGTGGCTGGTGCGCGCCGACGGCCGCTTGAAGACCCTGGTGCCGCTCATGAAAGAGATGGAAGTTCCGGACGACCTGTCAGACGTCCACGCCACGCTCACGAGCGCCATTACGATGGCGGCCGAAGCGTGCGCTCGCCGTAAACTGGCAGTGGCCGCCAACGACATGCCTCTCGCCCGGGAGGCGTCCGCCGCGGCGGCTGGCGCGTTGATGCTCGCGGCCCAGGCACGCCAGGAGTTGCTCGCACGGCTCTACCCGCCAAAGATTCAGTAGCCGGGCAGTTCGGCCCATGCAACGTCGTGTCCTCGTACGTACTCGGGATCTGGCCGGTTTCCGCCGCGCCCTCGTCGATCGCGCCACCGACGGCGATCCGTTCGCCGCTCGCCGGCGACTGGTGATCGTACCGACGCGCGCGGCCGCGGAGCTGCTGCGCCAGACGA
>DATEGZ010000071.1:0-3961 GCA_035279905.1 Vicinamibacterales bacterium | reverse complement strand
CGTCGGCGTCGCTTGTGCGGGCGGCGCCGATGCCGGCGGCGGCTCCTTGCCGCACGCGGCGGCCGCGACGAGGACGCCCAGCGGCGCGCGAATGAGGAACTGGCGGCGGGTGTTCATGTAGATCGCCGCGATGCTAGCACGGCGCGGTTCGACGTCCGTGGTGATCAATGCACGAGGCGCCGGCGCTGCGTACCGGACCGACGACGGTCATCGAAGACATCCAGATCCTTTTTCCTGCTGACCAGCGACTTGATGCGGGCGACGGTTCGGTTCTCATGCAGCTTCCAGAGGGTTCTTTCCGTGACACGGCCATTCGCCTCTCGCAATGACCGCTAGCGTCATCTTATGCTAGCATTATGCTAGCAACAGAGAACAGCTCACCATGCCGACGCTCACGATTCGCAGCGTCCCGATTCGGGTCGTCCGATCGCTGAAGGCCCTCGCCCGCCGCCGGCGGCGGTCGATGGAACAGGAAGTGCGCGAGCTGCTCGAATCGCACGTGGCCGAGCGCCGGTCCGTGCTCGAGCAGATCGAAGCGGGCTGGCCGCGCCAGTCCCGTCGGCCGACCGGCACCGAGATCGACGCCTGGATCGGCGCTGGCCGCGAGTGAACGCCGTCGTCGACACCAACGTCGTCGCGTACTTCCTGCTCGGGACGGCGCGATTCGTCGACGAGGCTCGAGAGTTTTTCGCCGACCTCACTGAGGCCTGGGCGCCGGCCGTCTGGGAAGCAGAGTTGGCTAACGCGCTCTGGATGGCGACGCGACACAAGGTGCTGACACTCGAGGACGCCGCGGGCCGGTTGACGCTGGCGGAAGGGCTCGGCATCCACAGCGTGCCCAATCGCACGCTCTGGCAGGGAGCGCTGGTGAGAGCCCATCGGACCCGATCGGCCGTCTACGACACACTCTTCGTCGAGCTCGCGGCGCGCGAAGGACTGCCACTCGCGACTTTCGACGCGGGCCTTCTCAAGACGTTTCCGGACATCGCCGTGCGCCCAAGCTCACTGCTGCGACGCTAAAGAGGCTCACTCCATCACTTCCCTTTGCCCTTCGCCGGCGTCGGCGGGGGCGGCGGCGCGGCGGGTGCGTTCGAGTTGTACATGTCGTACGCGACCTTCCACGCGCCGCCGACCTTCTTCCAGCCGACGAGGTACTTCACGGTCTCCTTCGCGCGGCCTTGCGGCGTGTCCATTTCGAGGTTCACGTGGCCTTCATCGAGGGCCAGATCTCCCGACTGCGCAATCTGAATGCGATCGGCGACGATCGTCCCGCTGATGCCCGGAGCCTTGAACAGCTCGACCCAGGCCGCGCGAATCGCGTCCGTCCCTTTCGACGCCGGCGCGTCCGGCCACATCGTCGCGCCGTCCGCGGCATAGAGCTTGACGATACCGTCGACGTCCTTCTTCGCGATCATCGCGTTCCAGTCGTCGTCCAGCTTGCGGATCGCCTGCTCTTCCTTCTGTAGATCCACCGGCGGCGGCGCAGGCTCGGCGCACGCACCGATCAACAGCGTTCCAGCGATACAGACGATCGTCCGGCCCAGTCGGTCTCTCATGTGTCCTCCAGGAAGCGGGGACATTGTAGGGCCAAACTCAGGGCTGAGCTGGAGAGCCGATCAACCACGCCTGGGCGGCGTCGCGCGTGTCGAACACGCGAAAGTCGCGGCGCAGCTGCTCCTCGGCCAGCATCTCGCCGAACCGGCTGCTGAGCTGCACCGACCCCGGCGGACAGACCACGGCGAGACGGACGCCGTAGTTCCGAAGCTTTTGCAGGATCTCACCCGCTTCGCCCGAGCTGAGATCGAAAAACCGGTCCGTGAGATTGGACGCGTAGAGCAACGCCAGACGCGCGCGGTGTGAGAAGCACGCTTCGATCACCAGGCTCGCGTCGTTCGTGCGCGTCATCACGCGCAGGTCCGGCGGACCCTCGACGATGCGCGCGCCACCGTGCTCGACGACGGACAGGATGGACGCTTACTCCGGATGCAGCACTCTGGCCGGGCTCAGCTTCGACGCACGCCACGCCGGAATCATCGTCGCCACCGCGGCGATGGCGACGATGACGCCGATGGCGGCGGTGAGCATCAGCGGATCCGACGCGCGCACCGCGTAGATCTGGCTCGAGACGACGCGGCCCGACAGGTACGCCGTGACGAGCCCGATGGCCGTGCCGATGAGCGCGAGAATTGCGCCGTGCTTCATCACGAGCCAGAAGACGCCGAGCGGCGTGGAGCCGAGCGCCAGGCGCGTCGCGAGCTCATCGCGCCGCTGGGCCGCGGCGTACGCGACGACGCCGTAGATGCCGACCGCGGCAAGCGCCACCGCCACCGCGCCGAAAATCAGCATCAGCGTCATGCCGAGCTCCTGCCGGCTCGTCGTGGACGCGACCACGTCGTTCGCCATCTCAAAATCGATCGCCATCTGCGGATCGAGCTTGCGCAGCTCGTCACGGATCGCCGACTGGATCGGGCCGATGTCCGCGACCGACGTCGACACGACCATCGTCATGCGCCGGAACGGGATCTGCGTCAGCGCCGAGTAGTACGACGGCTCAGCCTCGAGCTCGAGCGACTTGTGGCGAATGTCGTTGACGACGCCGATGATCGTGACTTCCTGATTCGGATTCGGCTGCGGATACCCGGCCGAGAACTTCATCCCGATCGGATTCTGCCCGGCCGGTACGTACCGCTTCACGAATGTCCGGTTGACGAGCGCATTCGCCTCCGTGCCCGGCAGGTCCTGCGGCCCGAAGTCCCGCCCCTGCTCGATCTTCGCGCCCATGGCAGCAAACAGGCCGGGCGTGACGAAGCGCTGCCGCGTGCCCTTCGGATTCGACTGGTCCACCGACTCGCCGTGGAACGCCATGATCAGCGAGTTCTCGAGCTGCCCGCGCAGCGGGAACGTCGAGGTCGCACCGACGGCGGTCACGCCGTGAATGGCCTTGAGCTTGTCGATCAGGTCGTTGCGCGCGGCGTGCACCGCGTCATTGTTCGGATAGCGCTGGCCCTGGAACGCGACGTCGAAGAGCAGCCGCTTGTCGGCGATGAAACCCGCGTCGACCGTGCGAAGGTTCGAGAACGTCCGCACGAGCCAGCCGGCGCCGGCGACGAGCATGATCGCGAGCGCGATCTCGACGACGGTCATCACGCTGAGCCAGCGCGCGGTCGCGCGGCCGCCGCTGTTCGATCGGCCGGTCTCGTTGAGCAGCGTGCGCACGTCCGTGCGCGCCAGCCGGATCGCCGGCGCAAAGCCGACGACCAGGCCGGTGATCGCGAGCGCGATCAGCGCAAACAGCAGCACCTTGCCGTCGAACGTCACCGACTCGAGTCGAGGCAGCTTTGACGCGCCGAGCGCGAGCAACGCGCGCACCCCGGCATACGCGACGGCCACGCCGAGCACGGCGCCCACGGTCGCGAGCAAGACGGATTCCGTCAGGAGCTGACGCACGATCCGCCCGCGCTGCGCGCCGAGCGACACACGCACGGCCATTTCCCGCGCACGCGCCGAACCGCGCGCGAGCAGCAGGTTCGTTACGTTCACGCACGCGAGGAGCAGCAGCAGACCCGTGGCCGACATGACGATCATCAGGATCGGCTTCAGGTCGCCGACGATGGCCTCGACGAGCGGCTTGGGCACGTAGACGCGGTTGCGATCGGAGGCCGGGAATTCCTTCGCGAGGCCGTCCATCACCGTCTGCATCTCGCTCTGCGCGCGCGAGAGCGTCGTGCCGGGCTTCAGCCGCATGAAGCCTTCCTGCCCGTGATTCACGTCGTTGGGCGGCAGCCGCTGCGCGAAAAAGAAATCGGCGCCGTGCGGCGTGTCGAAACCTCGCGGCGCGACGCCCGCGATCGTCGTCGCGACCTCGGCGAACCGGATCGGCTTGCCCACGATCTGCTCGTCTCCGTTGTAGAGACTCTTCCAGATGCTGTACGAGATCACGACCGTCGGCGGCGGCGGTGGT
>DATEGZ010000070.1:0-37452 GCA_035279905.1 Vicinamibacterales bacterium | reverse complement strand
CGGACGGCGCCGGCGCGGACGGAGAGCAAATCATGAGTTTTGCCCCCGCGATTGGCTTCTGTCAGGGACTTGCTGGCTATAATGGAAAGTCCGCGAGGGGAGACCGTCGGCCTCCCGTGGAACGACTGGGCACAGTTTTGGGCACAGTCGGCGCTCCGGAGCTGGGCAATTGGAGAGAGCCTCTCAAATTTCCTAGCAAATTCAATGCGGTGAGGTGGCCGAGAGGCTGAAGGCGGCGGTTTGCTAAACCGTTATACGGCCTAAAAGCTGTATCCAGGGTTCGAATCCCTGCCTCACCGCCAGTTAAGTACTTCTAGAAATTAGACTTCCCATTTTCAACTCGCGGCGTTGCCACTATGTTGCCACGCCGATCTGACCTGCTCCCCGAAAGTTGATCCATTCATAATGTGACTCCGCGCCGCTTGACGTGTCGTCTGAATCGCACTGAATCGTACCGGGTGGGTCGGAGGGCCGCTGGTGTGGCTCAGACGACCAGCAGGTTGGCGAGTCGTTTGTCGATGGCGCTCACGCCACGGGCCAAAATACCTCGTTCGCTTCGATCTCCGCGAAACACTTTGCCGCCGTCAGCCCGCGATACACCGTGAACCACCGGTCGGTGTGTCGAAAGTACGCGAGCTCGAACCGGCCGAACCCCGTCATCGTCATCCGCGTCTTGCGCACGACGAAATCGTCCTCCGGTCGGCGACTGCGCGTTCGGTACCGCGCGCAGAGGTAAAACGCCTTGCCGCGCCACTCAGAGAAGACCGCGACGGGGTAGTTGAAGGGACCGGGATCCGCGGCGCGCAGCTCGAGCAGCCGTGAGAACCCTCTGGTCAACCAGTCGTTCGCCCAACGATCGATCTGCAGGCGCAACGCAGGTGCCACCTTCGCCACGTCAGGATCCAATCACCGTCGTCCGGACGCGTACTTGTGAAGCACGCTCGCAATCAGCGTCTGGTACGGGAGTCCCTCTTCGAGCGCCCGCTTCTGAATCGCTTCGAGGTCCTTGCTCGAGATGCGGATGTTCAGCCGTCGATCCTTCCGGAACGTCGCCCGGGCCGCTCGGGCGAACCGGCGCGTTTCCCGCTTGACCTTCGGAACCGAGCGCCATTCGCCACGGTCGAACGATTCCAGGACATCTTTCTCTTCCTGATCAAGTTTCATCATCGGGCTCCTGGCCGAGGTACAGCTTCGTGGCTTTGCGGCTCGGAATAATGGTCTTCAGGAATACCACTCGCTCGTCCTCGACGAACGGCACGAGGTAGACGTAGTCGTCGCGGCGCACCACGAACACGCGCTGATCCTGATACCGCTCGCGATTTGGGTGGACGACGATGTCCAGCACATCGCCGCGCTCGATGTGGAAGACCATGTCCTCAAAGCCGATGCCGCGCTCGGCTTTCAGCTTCTCGTTCTTCGCCTCGTCCCAGGCGAAGTATTTCATCGGTCCTCAGTGTAGCATGTGTGTGCCTAAAAGGCACACAACGTCATCTGGCCCATCTGTGACGTGAGCTGTGCCCATCGTCTCCAATATGTCTCCACGACTCTGATCGATTGTGGTGGACTCGTGCAGACTCGAGTGGACCCAGGGGAAGAACGGTAAGTGACGGGAAACGAACACGTTGCGTCACAAACTGCGCGTCGTCAATGGGTTACGGAAACGCCGCTCAACGGGTTCGAATCCCTGCCTCACCGCCAACCTTCGCGAACCGCTCGCCGCTACGGCTAGGCGAGCCAGGCAGCCCAGCGAAGGCGGACCCTCCATTCCGGAGACATCGGTAACACGGCTCAGCGGAACGTGAGGCCGATGCGGAATTCGAACGCATTGATCGGGACGTCGAACAACATCCGGTAGTTGCGGAACTCGACGCGCACGGCGATGCGTTCCTGCAACGCGATGTTGGCGCCGCCGCCAACATTGAACGCGGCGCTGTTTCCGGCCAGTGTGAAACCACCGCTGACGAACGGCCGGACGCTCGACGAGCCGGATGAGAAACCGGCGTTCACCGAGGGCAGGAACGAAACCTGCTCTCCGGGCGATCGCGGCCGTTGAAGGAGCTCGACCTCGCCTTGGAGCAGGACGCCGCTAGCGAATCGCCGCTCCACGCCGCCGCCCGCCGCCCAGGTCGGCCCGACCCAGTACGTCAGCGCATCGTCCGGATCGATGTTGCCTGCGCTTGCGAAGACGAACACTGACGTCCACGCGCGATCCTGCGCGGCCGCAGTCGCCGGCGAGATCGCGAGCAGCAGCTGGAGAAACACCGCCGCTCGCATGTTCTTCGTCACGACGCGTGTGGCCTCCGTGCCGGTGACCGGCCGGGGATTTCCTGCGCGGCTTGCGCCGCATCGTCCGGCGAACATGAAAAGACCTGCGGGCTGACATCGTCTCCCGTGATGATGCCGGCCAACCGTCCGGTGTCATCGACGACGAGGAGCGTGCTGCAGTCGTACTCCGCCATCGCTCGCAACACTGCCAGCACGCCCCTCCCATTCGCATATTCGGTGCCAGTCCCAAACGCCCGGACCGGAACGGAAACCCCTGCGTTTCGGTCCCGAACCTCGAGCTGGCGCGTGGCGGCGCGGGTTTTCACACGCCAGCGAGGACTATTCCGCGTGCGCCGGCTGTATCGGGCGAAGGCACACTCCACGGCGCGCACGGAGGTCGTGCCGCGGCTGGCGCACATGTCTGGCACGAGTTCTGCTCCAAACCAGGGTGTTGGAGATCGACACCATGATCACGCTCACATATCGGCTGATGGCCGCAGCGCTGCTCGACGGTGGAATGTACGAGGAGATCGAGCACGACAAACGCGCGACCGCGCAAGCCGCGCTGGTCGTTCTTCTCTCGAGCCTGGCGGCTGGAATCGGCGCCTCAGCCTCGGGAGGCCTCCAGCCGCTCGTCCTGCTCGGTGTTGCCGCCGTCGCCCTGGCCACGTGGCTGGCGTGGGCCGTGCTCATCTTTCATTTTGGCGCCGGCAGTTTTCGTGAGCCGCAAACGCAGACGTCCGTGGGGGAATTGTTGCGCACGGTCGGGTTTGCGGCGGCGCCTGGCCTGCTGCAAGTGTTCGCCATCATCCCGCCCCTGACGGTGCCGATCTTCGTCGTCACGTGGCTGTGGATGTTCGGCGCGATGGTCATCGCCGTGCGCCATGCACTGGACTTCACGACTACACGACGCGCGGTTGCCGTCTGCGCCGCCGCGCTGGCCGCCACGATCAGTGTGGCCATCGTCCTCGGCTTGTTGTTTGGACCGGTCGTGCATTGAGCCATGCCCACCCCACGCCGGAGGGCCATATGCGTTTCACATTCCTGCTCACCGTCGCGTTCGCGGCGCTGTACTGGTTCCCGATTCGATGGTGGATGAGCCGGTGGGGCACGCGTCCGTCCGATCTCACACGCGTCATGGCGGGCGACGGCCTGCTCGTGGACCCGACGTATTCAGGCACAACGGCCGTCGTCGTGAACGCGCCGCCAGAACATATCTGGCCGTGGCTCTTGCAGATGGGCTATCAACGTGGCGGCCTGTACAGCTATGACTGGCTCGATCGCCTGTTCGGCTACCTGGATCGCCCGAGCGCCACGCGCATTCTTCCGGAGTTTCAACATCTCGCCGTCGGTGATGCCATTCCGCTTGGCCGAGGCCCAAGCTGGCCGGTCGCGGCGATCGAGCCCAACCGTGCGCTCGTGTTGGACATGAGAAACCTGGGGGCGATTGATTGGGTGTGGCAGTTTGCTCTCTACCCGATCGACGGGCACCGAACGCAACTCGTGTCGCGCAGCCGCGTGCGGACACGAACCACCTGGGCACGGTTGTTGACGTACGCGATCGAACCGGCGGGGTTTGTGATGACCCGGCGCATGCTGCTCGGCCTGAAGGAACGTGCGGAAGCGCTGCGGATCGAGGACGCGCACATGACCAGGGTGAATCAGCCGTCAATTCTCGTCTTCACGTTGTTCAGCATCGTCGTCGCGGCTGGGTTCAATTCCCCTGGTCTCGGGCGACAAACGGCACAGTCGGTGCCGTCCACCGCCGACCGCGTCGCGCAAATGCGCCATCACTTCCTGGAGGTCACGCTCGTCAACGAGGCGGTCATTCGCGGGGATCTCGCCGCGGTCGGTGGTCCCGCACTGAAGGTGGCCCGGGTCGCCATGCCCGCCGGCATGCCGGCAAGCGCCGAGTCGTTCATCGCCGAACTCCGGCGGACCGGCCAGCGTGCCGCTGAAGCGAAGACGATCGAAGCGGCCGCTCGCGCGACCGCCGACATGGTCACCGCGTGCGCCAACTGTCATCGCGCGGTTGGCGCGTATCCATCGCCGCCGATGCCGCCCCGCCGGGATGTGGGCGGGATCGTCGGTCAAATGCGTGAGCACCAGCTCGCGCTTGATGACATGCTGCTCGGCTTGATGATTCCGTCACCGTCGTACTGGCGGCAAGGCGCTGATCGCTTGCGCGTGGTGCCGCTGCTGCCGGCGAGAATCCCGCCAGACCTGAAGGTCACCGATGAGACGCGTCAGACCGAGGTGCGCACGCATCAACTGGCCGAGCAAGCGCTCGAGGCGGAGAGCGTGACCGACCGTACCGAGATCTACGCGAAAGTGATCGCCAATTGCTCTCAGTGCCACAGCCTTCACAGCAAAGTGTGGGGTCCTGGCCGCGGCGGCTCGAGACGGTAGCAGGTCAGCAGGAGTGCGTCGCGGGAATTCACGCACCACCTCACGTGTGACCGGCACTCAACAACAAGACCTTGGCGCCGCGCGATCCCCCCTGCTTCAGCTCGAGAAGCGCGTCGTTCGCCGTGTCGAGCGGATAGACGGAGACGGTCGGCTGCAGCGGGATCGTTCGAGCGAGCTCGAGGCAGCAGCGGACGTCCGATCGCGTCACATTGGCGACGCTCTGAATCGATTTCTCTCGCCAAAGATGGGTCGCGTAGTCCAGTTCGAGCAGCGCAGCCTGGTCGGCGTGTTCTTTCCGGATCGCGTTGACGACCAGGCGGCCTCCCGGGGCGAGGTTCTCGAGTGCGCGTACGACGGGGCGCCAGGCCGGGGTGGTGTCGATGATCGCCGCGAGCGGTTCGGGCACGCGCTCGCCGGTGTCGCCCGTCCAGACAGCGCCGAGCTCGCGCGCGAATGCGCGCTCAGCGTCGCTGCGAGCGAATACGTACACGCGCGTCGAGGGATAGAGGTGACGCGCCATCGCCAGCACGAGGTGGCCGGACGCGCCGAAGCCGGTGAGGCCGAGCGGCTGGCCATCGCGGATCCCGCACAACGCCAGCGAACGATAGCCGATAGCGCCCGCGCAGAGTAGAGGAGCAGCCCGCGTATCGCTGATCTCTGCGGGGATGATGTACACATAGTCCGCGCGAGCGATCATCCATTCCGCGTATCCGCCGTCGGCGTCCCGGCCGGTGGCTTCGAAGCGGGCGCACAGATTCTCCAGCCCCGACGTGCAGAGATCGCAGATCCCGCACGCGCCACGGATCCAGGCGACCCCGACACGCTCACCGACGCGCACGTCATGCACATCGGCGCCGACGCGGTCGACGATCCCGACGGCCTGATGCCCAAGAATGCGCGGGAGCGCCGACGGTGGCGTGCGTCCTTCGATCTCATCCAGTTCGGTGTGGCAGACACCGCAGGCACGGACGGCGATGCGCACCTCGCCTGGTCCTGGCGCGGGCGGCGGCACGTCCTCGAGCGTGAGCGGGCGCGGCCGATCGGTCAGTGACCCGATCGCATGCAGGACCATGGCTTTCATCAACTCAGATCATAAGGAACCGCGCGACCCGCTGGGGCGCGAACGTTGTTGCCGGATTGTCACGAGGAGTCGACACAGGGGGAGCTAGGATTGAAACAGCAACCCGCCGACCAGATTGCGTCGGGAACCGGTGAAAGAACCGAGAATTGAGCCTACGACGCGGTGATCGGCCGCTGAGCAGAATGATGCGTGGTCTGTTCGGGCGTCCCTTGTGGGCGGCCGGGTTCGTCGCCCTCGCGACAACCGCGGCACGCGCGCAACAGCCCAATCTCGTCCCGGAGCTGCGGGTCGGCGCTCTGCCTGCCGACATTCGGATCGACGGCGTGCTGAACGAGCCTGCCTGGTCCACCGGGCCAGCCATTGATCATCTGACGATGAGCGAGCCGAGGGCGGGAGAGGCGCCGACCAGCCGGACGCAAGTGAAGGTGCTCGCCAACGCCAGCGCGATCGTCATCGGCGTCGTCTGCGACGACCCGGACCCGACTGGCATCGTCACCTTCACCAAGCAGCGCGACGGCGCGCTCGCCTCGGAAGACCACGTCAGCATCGTCTTCGACACATTCCTCGACGGACTGTCCGGCTACGAGTTTCAGGTCAATCCCGGCGGTGCGCGCTTTGATGCCCTGATCAATGCGGGTGGCGCGGACGCGAACAGCAACTGGGACGGCATTTGGGATGCGGCCACTCATCGCGACGAGCATGGCTGGTCAGTTGAATTCTGGATTCCGATCCAGACGCTTGGCTTCAAGCCCGGCCTCACACGTTGGTACTTCAACATCGAGCGCCGAATTCAGCGCCTGCAGGAGACAGATCGCTGGGCGAGCGCGCGCCCCGATTGGGCGCTGACGCAAACGAGTCGCGCGGGACTGTTGACCGACTTGCCAGACTTCAACCTTGGACTCGGGCTCACCGTCCGGCCGGCTGTGACCGGAGGCAGCGGCATTCCGGCGCCCGACGCGAATCTCGACAGCACAGCGGACGCCAGTCTCGACGTCTGGAAACGTGTCGCTCCCAACCTGACCGCCTCGGCGTCCATCAACACCGACTTCGCGGAGACCGAAGTGGACGCGCGACAGACCAACCTCACGCGCTTTCCTCTCTTCTTTCCCGAGAAGCGCACGTTCTTTCTCGAAGGATCGGACATCTTCCAGTTCGGACTGGATCTCGGAGATCAGCTCATCCCATTCTTCAGTCGGCGCGTCGGGCTCGTCGAGGGGCGCGAAGTGCCGATCCTCGCGGCCGGAAAACTCAACGGCCGTCTCGGTCGCACCAGCATCGGCGGCCTGGTTGCGCAAACGAGGGCGGTCGACGGCGTGGCACCAGCCGCAGCGCTCGGCGCCGTACGTGTCAAGCAGAACATCTTCGGCGAGTCCTCTGCGGGCGTCATCGCGACAATGGGCGATCCGGTTGGGCGTGGCGAGAGCTGGCTCGTGGGATCTGATTTCACGTATCAGACGTCGCACTTTCGACGGGACAAGAACCTTCGGTTCGGTGTCTCCGGCCAGGTGATGAACCGCGAGGGCGCCACCGGAGACAAGACCGCTACTGCGGCCAGGATCGACTATCCGAATGACCTGTGGAGCATGTGGCTGGGCATGACACGCGTCGGCGACGGTTTCACGCCGTCTCTTGGATTCGTGCCGCGTCCCGGTGTGTACCGTTACGACAGCGGACTCGACTACTCGCCGCGGTTTCACAACGGCTGGCTCCGTCAATGGTTTGCTCAACTCGAGTCGACGACGGTAACGGATCTGCATGACCGGTGGGAAAGCTACGAACTCTTCACCGCCCCGATTAACTGGCGGTTCGAGAGCGGCGATCGCCTGGAGTTCAACGTCGTTCCTGAGGGCGAGCGGATCGACGACGTGTTTCTTCTCAACGGCGTCTCGATTCCACCCGGAGCCTATCACTGGCTTCGCTACCGGTTGGAGGCTGGGTCCGCCGCGAAGCGACCGCTGAGCGCCCAGGCTACATGGCGATTCGGCGGGTTCTACAGCGGGACTCTCGATCAAGTGCTGCTTGTCGGCACCTGGCATCCGGCGGCGCTCATCGGCATTGACTTCTCCGGCGAGCGCGACCTCGGCAATCTCCCGGAGGGACGATTCACGGTGACGCTCGTTGGCGTGAAGGTGAACATGTATGTGTCGCCGAATCTCAACATCGCCAGTTTCGTACAATACGACACCGACAGCCAATCCGCCGGCACGAATACGCGGCTTCGCTGGACGTTGACGCCGGTCGCCGATCTCTTCGTGATCTACAACCACAACATCCGCGACATCGACGATCGCTGGCGGCTCGACTCGAATCAACTGCTTGTCAAGTTCCAGTATGCGTTCAGGTACTGAGAGATGGCCGGGCGTGCCGCTCGCCGTGGCTGCGGCGGTGCTCTTCGGCGTGAGCACGCCCATCGCCAAGGCGCTGCTCGGTGATTTTCCGCCTGTCGGATTGGCCGGCCTCTTGTACCTGGGCTCAGGACTCGGACTGCTGGTGTTGACGGTGCTTCGCCGCGCCACTGGTGTCGCGACCGAGGCGCCGATTCGCCGCGGCGATCTTCCGTGGCTGGGGGCGGTGGTCCTTGCCGGCGGCGTGGTCGGCCCCGTGCTGTTGATGACGGGGCTGGCGGCGACGGCTGCATCCACGGCCTCGCTCCTGCTCAATCTCGAGGGTCTGTTCACGCTCGGGATCGCGTGGGTCATCTTCCGGGAGAACGTCGATCTGCGTATTGGGCTTGGTGCCGGCGCGATTCTTCTCGGCGCCGCGCTCCTGTCGTGGACCGGTCACGCCGGCGGTGTCAACTGGGGCGCGCTGGCCATCGTGGGGGCTTGCGTGGCCTGGGGCATCGACAACAACCTGACCCGGAAACTTTCAGCGGCCGATCCGGTGCAGCTCGCGATGATCAAGGGCCTCGCCGCCGGCGTCTTCAACACGGCGCTCGGCCTGTCCCGTGCATCCGCGTGGCCCCCGGTCTCGGCGATCGCGACAGCGATGGCCGTCGGGTTCTTCGGCTACGGGGTAAGTCTTGTCTGCTTCATCCTCGCGCTTCGACACCTGGGCACTGCTCGTACCGGGGCGTATTTCTCCCTCGCGCCGTTTGCCGGTGCCTCGGTCGCAGTGTTGGTCTTCAGCGAGTCGGTCACGCCGGTCTTTGTCGTCGCCGCCGCCCTGATGGTGGTTGGCGTCTACCTTCACCTCGCCGAACGGCACGACCACCAGCACACGCACGAACCGATGTCGCACGAGCATCGACACGTCCACGATGCGCACCACCAGCACACGCACGGTCCGGATGATCCGCCGGGAGAACCCCACACACATCGGCACGATCACCCCAGGCTCGCTCACTCACATCCGCACTATCCGGACATTCATCATCGGCACGATCACTAGTCTGACGTTGCAGTTGTGCGAAGGCGGACTACTTCACCTCCACCGCTGTCGGAACCTTCACGTTCGTTTTGAACGGCCACTCAGAGTTGCCGCCCGACCCCCAGCCCCACAGCGTCCCGTCGGTCTTCACCGCAAACGTGTTGTTGCCGACCGCGAAGATCTTTTCCACGCCCGCGATTTTCGGCGTGACCGGTTTCGGCTGATACGTACCAGAAACGCCAGCGCCGAGCTGGCCAAAGTCGGTGTTGCCCCAGCCGCGCACGGTGCCGTCTTTGAGAACCACCATCGTGTGACGGCCAGCCGTCGCGATCGCCACCACGTTCGCGATCCCCGCAACCGGCACGGGCGTGACGCTCGCGCCTTCCGTCCCACTCGACGTGGCGACGCCATTGCCGAACAGGCCGTTCCGGTTCGAGCCCCAGACGACGACCGTGCCGTCCTTTTTCAGTGCCGTCGAGGTGTTCAATCCGGCGGTGACGGCCGCGACATCCGTCAGACCTTCGATGGCGACGGCGTGATTCAACCAGGTGTCCGTCTTCGGGTCCCGCCCGAGCTCGCCCGAGTCGTTCGATCCCCAGCCGTACACGCGTCCGTCCTTCGTCACGGCCAGCGTGTGCGTTCCGCCTGCGGCGATCGAGACGACGTCCGCGACGTCCGGCACCGACAACGGGCTGCTCGTGAAGCCTTCTTTCGGACCGTTGCTGAGCCGGATGTTGCCCCACACGCGCACGGTGCCGTCGCGGAGCAGAGCATACGCATAGTCGTTGGCGGCCGCGACGGCCGCCGCAGGCGGCAGCGGCACGCGTCGAGGCCGATCGGCGCCGCGATACTGGAACGACGGGCTGTCGCTCGGCAGCAGCGGCAGGGGCGGAATGACGCCGAGGCCGAGCTGTCCCCATTCGCCCCGGCCCCAGGCCCAGACTGAGCCATCTTCGAGGACCGCGTAGGACGCAGATGCGCCGCCGGCAATGTCGATCGCCTTGCCCGGCAGCTCCTGCGGGATCGGGACGAGCGAGTACTGCGCGGGCGCGTTGATCTTGTCGAACGGCCCGAGCTGTCCGTGGCGGAACAGCCCCCAGCCGATCACGCGTCCATCCGACATCAGCGCCAGATGATGGCTCGCGCCGGTGATCTTGACGACGCGCGAGGACGAGGGCGTCTGCGCGTGCGGGACGATCGACAGCGCGGTCACGAAGGCCGCCGTCGCTACTTGGGCCAGCTGTAGGCGGCGTTCCATGTCAAAAACTCCTGCATGCGCGTGCGGTTCGCGTTCAGCCAGTCGCGCACGCCCGTGAGATTCGTCCGCTGGCAGAGGAAGTAGACGAACGGCGCGACGAAGTTCTTCTGCTTGAGCTCGGTGAAATACGGCGCGTAGTACGTGCCCGTGAACGTCTTCGGGTTGTTCACGCCTTCGTCGCCGGGGATCATCGCGAAGAGCCGATCGACCTGTTCGACGAGCGCTTCGACCTCGGTGCCGCCGTTGCCGCCCTCGACCGTCTTCGTGACGCTGCTCAACGCGAAGAACATGTTGAACTTGGTGAAGTCGCCCTCGTCGGTCTTCGCTTTTGGATCGATCGAGACCGTCATGCCGCCGTTCGGGTTCGCGGACACCGGCCCGCGCAGGATCTGGAACCACCGGTTGAGCGCGGGGCCCGTCCGGTTTGTGCCGGGCTCCAGGATGAGAAAGCGCGAGAGCGCGAAGAATGCCGGCGTGACGTAGCCGCCACTTTGGAACACGCCCGCCAGGACCAGCTGTGTGCTCGGATGCTTCGGATTCGCGCGCGCCGCGCGCTTCAGCGCCTCGCGCCCTTCTTCCGGCTGCTTCAGCGAGCTCAGGTACGTGATGGCCTGGTTGTAGTAGATCGTCGCCGGATCTGGCACGAGGGCGGCCGCGCCGCCGTAGAACTCGACGGCGTCTTTCGGCTGGCCGCGCTGATCGAGGATCGTGCCCACGAGCGCGAGCGACAACGGCAGGGACTCGCCGCTGTAGTCCGCGGCTTTGAGCGCCCACTCCATCGCCTTGTCGTACTCTTTCCTGGCCTGATAGCAGAGCCCCGTCTCGTACATCGCGGTCGCGAGGTCCGGATTCTTCTCGAGCAGCGCCTTGAACTGCCCGATCGCCTCGTCGAACTTGCTCTGTTGCTCGAGCGCGACGCCGGCGCGCAGCGCGGCCATCTCCTCCGGCGTCGGCGGCACGCCGGTCTTGGTCGGCGCCGTGGGCTTCGGCACGTCCTGCGCGGCCGACACGCCGGCCAGCCCGATCATCATCACGACCGCGATCGCGATCCTGAATCTCCGCATGGCTCTCCCCCTGCGACGCTGTGAGTGTCCGCAGAGCTTAAGACAAATGCGGGTCAGGAAGCGAGAGAAGTGAGAACGGCTTTAGCTCCCGAGAATCGCCGCGATCAACTGCAGGAGCTCGTCGTCGATATCGATCCTGCCGTTCCCGTTGAGATCCGGGGCGGTCACGAGGCCTTCCTGCGCGTCCGGCAGGCCGTCGGCGTCGGCGTCGGTCACGATCGCGCCGCTCGAAAGCGTGAACGGCCACAGGCCGGAGCCGACCTGTTGTTGCAGCGCGACGTGCACGTCGACGAGGGCCGCCGGCAGATCGCGCTGACCGTCGCCGTTCCGATCGGTCGCCGCGTCGATGGTTTCTCCAAGCTGGCCGACGAGGTAGTCGACCAGGTCGCTCCATCCGTCGCCGTCGCTGTCGCGTTGCGCGAGCGCCAGATAGTCGTCATACGTGATGGGCGCCGGCGTCGAGTCCGGATCGAGCGGATCGCTTCCGCGCTGGTACTCCAGACCGTCGTTGAAGCCGTCGTGGTCGGTATCCGGATCGTTGGGATTGGTGCCGATGATGATTTCTCGCGCGTCGAGCAGGCCGTCGTTGTCCGTGTCCACGAGCGTTGGGCTGCCGGCGATTAGCGGATTGGAATGGAGGATGTTCACTTCTTCGCTGTCGGTAAAGCCGTCGGCGTCCGAATCGACATTGAGCGGGTTGAGTCCGCGCGCGACCTCGTCGCCGTCGGCGAGCCCGTCGTTGTCCGAGTCCGCATCGAACGGATCCGTGCCGTGCGCGGACTCCAGGCCGTTCGCCAGGCCGTCGGCGTCATCGTCGCCGTTCGGATCCATCAGGGCCAGAAACGCATTGCGAGACAACTGCAGCGGGATGTGCGACGCGAGCACGGCCGCGCGAGACTCCGGGAAGCTTAGATAGCCGTCGACCGCCGCCGCGCCGAGATCGTCGGCGAGCTTGAGAAAATCGCCGCCCTGGCTCGGATCGAAGCCCACGAGCTTGCCGAGGACGACGCCGCCAGGACCGATGAGCAACGTCGTCGGGAAGCCCGTGATCCCGAGGGACGCGGCAAACGGCGTGATCACACGCGGATCGTCCGATGCTTGATGAACGCCGAAGCCGATCTCCGGCTTCTTGTCCGCCGATCGCGCCGCCTCGAGATAGAACGGCGAGAATCGCCAGCTCGGCTGACACCACAGCGCGCTGACTTCCAGAAAGGTGTACGTGGATTTCTTGAGGACCTTTTGCAGGTCCTTCGCATCCTCGACGACGGTGATGTGCCTGGGGTCGGCCTGCAGCGCTTCGATGGAATCCGGGAAGCCGTCGCCATCGGAATCCGGGTTCGTGGGCGAGAAGAACACGCCGTCTTTCTTGTTGAGAGACCGCTCGACGTCATCCGGGATGCCGTCGCCGTCGGTGTCGATCGCCGCGGTCCGTCCACCCGTCTGCCACATCAACAACAAAAATGTCGTGATTGCCGCCGCGACCGACCACTTCCGCGCTACCGCCATGGGCACACCCCGGTACACCTGGCGGAATTCGAGGCCCAAACGGCTCATCGCCTCCCTGGCGCCCGGTCAGAGGCCAAATTTCGCGTGCAGCTCGCGGCGTCCGGCGGCGGTGACGTCGAGGCTGCGGCTGTCGAGATCCTGCTCGACCCACCGGCGTTTCAGCGCCAGCTCGAGCAGGGCCGCGCCGAGCGCGCCGCCGAGGTGGGGACGCCGCTCGCTCCAGTCCAGGCACGCGAACGCGAACCGGCGGCGGCGCGTTCTGAGCGCGGCGACGTCCACGCCGGCACGGCCGAGGGCGATCTCTCCGGCGTCGGTCAGGTCGTAGTCGGTGCGCTGACGTCCCGTCGCGTGAATCCAGCCGAGCGCCAGGAGCCGGTCGTGGAGCTGGACGCCGAGCGTGCCGGCGATGTGGTCGTAGCAGGTGCGCGCGGCGCGGAGCCGCACGGGCGTCGTGGGGACGAAGGCGTCGCGCGGCGCGCCGGCCAGCACGCTCAGCGCCTCGAGCGCGGCGTTGACGTCTTCGCCGGCCAGACTGTAATAGCGGCATTTGCCCTGCGCGATCACGCGCACGAGCCGCTGCGCCTTCAGCCGCTGCAGGTGGACGCTCGCCGTGGACGGGCTGACGTCGGCGACGACCGCGAGCTCCGTGCTCGTCCGCGCGCGGCCGTCGGCCAGCCGGTAGAGCATCCGCGCCCGCGCCGGCTCGCCAATCGCCGCGGCAATCGAGGCAATCGCCGCGTCGCTCTTCTCGACATCCATTGTTTGATGCTAGACGAATCGTTGTTGTCAGGCAAGGTTCATAGTCTGCCCATGACCATTACCTGCATCATTCGCTACGAGATCGATCCGTTCCAGCGCGAGGTGTTCCGGCGGTACGCTCAGAACTGGGGTCGCATCATCCCGCGGTGCGGCGGCGGGCTCGTCGGGTACTTCCTGCCGCACGAGGGCACCAACAACGTCGCGTGGGCGCTCGTGGCCTTCGAGAGCCTGGCGGCCTACGAAAGGTACCGCGCGACGATCCATGCCGATCCGGAGGCACGCGCGAACTTCGCGATGGCCGAGTCGGCGAGGGTGATCCTTCGGGAAGATCGGAACTTCGTGGAGGTGGTCGATGGGACGTTCGCCGGTGTCACAGGCTGACAAGGGCCGCGCGTTCCGCGCGCTGCACGCGCGCGATCGCGCATTTATCATTCCCAATCCGTGGGATCCCGGCACGGCGCGGCTGCTCGCCTCGCTCGGCTTCGAGGCGCTGGCGACGACGAGCGCGGGGCACGCGTTTTCGCAGGGTGTCGTTGACGGCGCCGTCGATCGCGACGCGATCCTCGCGCACGTCGCCTCGATTGTTGCCGCGACCGATCTGCCCGTGAGCGCCGATCTGGAGAACGGCTTCGGCGACGATCCTGCGGACGTGGCCGCGACGATTCGCGCCGCGGCGGCCACGGGACTCGCGGGCGGCTCGATCGAGGACGTCACGCGCGGCGCGGACGGCCGAATCTACGAGATCGCGCACGCGGCCGAGAGGTTGCGCGCGGCGGTGGAGGCGGCGCGATCGCTCCCGGCGCCGTTCACGCTGACCGCGCGCGCCGAGAACTTTCTGCACGGGCGCCCGGATCTCGCCGACACGATCGCTCGCCTCCAGGCGTTTCAGGACGCCGGCGCTGACGTGCTCTACGCGCCCGGCCTCCGCACCGCCGCCGAGATCACGACCGTCGTCCGATCCGTCGATCGCCCGGTCAACGTCGTGATGGGGTTGCAAGGCGCGCAGCTCGACCTGGCGGCGCTCAGCGCGATGGGCGTGAAGCGCGTGAGCGTCGGCAGCGCGCTCACGCGCGCGGCGCTGGGCGCGTTTCTCCGGGCGGCCCGCGAGATGCGCGATCGGGGGACATTCACGTTCGCGGAGGATGCTGTCAGCTATCGGGAGATCAGCGCGATGTTCGGCTCTACCCGTTGAGCGATTCAAGCGCAACTTCTTCAGCCCGTGTAACATTCGGGCCCCGTGGCCAGCCCGTCCAGGATCGACAACCGCGCGTTGTGGCGGTCGCTCTCACGCGTGGCCCTCGGGCGCGTGCTGGTCGGCGTCTTCTTCATCTTCGCCATCATCGGCTTCGTCGTCGACGTCTTCGACCCGAGGTCGTCGAGCTTCGGGTGGGTGCTGTTGACGTGCGCGTACTCCGGCGCCATTGCGGCGCTGTACCTGCTGGCGTTCACGCGCAACCTGAAGCTGCTGGTCGTGGTCGTCGCCGGCCAGCTGCTCGTGACGTTCGCGATCGCGCGTTTCTTGCCCCACGGTGCGCCCCTTGTTCCAGCCGGCGACGCGTCTCTCCAACGGCGGCTCTACCTGGATGGCGCCGGCATCGTCACGTGCATCGCCGCGGCGTGGGCGTGGATGGTCGCGGTGGTGAACAGACAGGCGCTCGAGCTCGTCACGGCGACGTTCGAGCTCAACGTCGCGCAACGTCTGCAGACCGATCTGGTGCCGGCGATTTCCCTGACCACGCCGTACCTCGTGGCGGCCGGCCGATCGGTCCCGAGCACCCAGATGGGCGGCGATCTGGTTGACGCCGTCGAGGCTGGTGACGAAGTGGTCGCCTATGTCGCCGATGTGTCCGGGCACGGGATCGCCGCGGGCGTGCTGATGGCAGTGGTCAAGAGCGCGCTCCGCACGCATCTTCTGACGCCTCGGCCGTTGTCGTCGCTGCTGAAGGATCTGAACGCGGTGTTACCGGGTCTCAAGGACGACGCCTCCTACGTCACGATGGCGGCGGTCCGCGTGCGTTCGGATGGCGTCGTCGAGTACGCGCTCGGTGGACACTTGCCGATCCTGCACTTCCGCAGGCGCACGCGCGAGATCGTGGAGCTCACGCTGCCACAGATGGCGATCGGCATGTTCCCGGCCGCGTCGTACGAAAGCGCGACGTCGCGCGTCGAACCGGGCGATCTGCTCGTGCTCGTGACCGACGGCCTGACGGAGACGTTCGACGCGGGAAACGAAGAATTCGGGTTGGCGCGCATCGGTGCTGTCGTATCAGCTCACGCTGACGAGCAGCCGGAAGACATCATCACGGCTGTGCTTACGGAGGTGCGTCGCCACGGTCCGCAGCTCGACGACCGGACCGTACTGGTCATCGCGATTCAGTGACGTTCGTGGCAACCAACCGGCGCCGGCAAATGCACTTTTGTGGAATCGATTTCAAAACACGTGCGTGAGGCGCAGACGCCTTCGACCGATACGTCGAAAGGTGGATCCACAACAGCTCATCTCGGGCCTCATCTACTACCTCGTGTTCCTGTTTTCGACGACGGTGCACGAAGCGGCACACGCGTGGGCGGCGAAAATCGGCGGCGATCTGACCGCGTATCACGGCGGACAGGTGTCGCTCGATCCGTGGCCGCACATTCGGCGTGAGCCGTTCGGGATGGTCCTGTTGCCGCTCCTGTCGACGTTGACGACGGGCTGGCCGTTTGGGTTCGCGAGCGCGCCGTACGATCCGCACTGGGCGATGCGCTATCCAAGACGCGCCGCGTGGATGGCGCTGGCTGGACCCGGCGCCAATCTCGTCCTCGTGTTGCTGTCGGTCGCCGCCATCAGGTTCGGCGTGATGACCGGGGGCTTCTTCGCTCCGGATTCAGCGGGGTTCGGAGCGGTGGTGAGTGGAGTCGACGGGGGACTCTGGCGCGGGGCGGCCTACGTGACGAGCGTCATGTTTTCCATGAATCTCGTGCTCGTCTGTTTGAACATCCTGCCGCTGCCTCCCCTCGATGGCAGCACGGCCGTCGTTCTCTTCATGAAGAAGTCGTCGGCGCTGACCTACCAGCAGTTCCTGTGGACGAATCCGATGTTGAGCATGATGGGCATGGTCGTCGCCTGGCGGCTGTTCGACGTCGTGTTCCATCCGATCTTCTGGACGGTCCTGAACTTGATCTATCCGGGAGTGAGCTACAGCTGAGGGATCCTCAATCCGCGCGCAGCGCGACGACCGGATCAACCGACGTTGCGCGGCGGACGGGGAAGTACACCGCGAGCGCGGCGATGACCAGCATTCCGAGCGCGCAGCCGGCAAACGTCGGCAGGTCGCGCGGCGCGATGCCGTAGATCCAGCCCTCGAGAAACTTCGTGGCGCCCGCCGCGACGAGGCAGCCCGCCGCGATGCCGGTCGCGCCGAGCGTCAGTCCCTGGCGGAACACGAAGCGCGTGACGTTGGCGCGCGACGCGCCGAGCGCGATGCGCACCCCGAGCTCGCGCGTCCGTTGATTGACCCACCACCCGATGGTCGTCATCAGGCCGATCGCCGCAAGCATGACGGCAAGCGCCGCGAAGATGCCCAGTAACCAGGCGCCGAAACGCCACCACCGCACACTGCGATCGAGCGCGTTCGGCAGGAGCTCGACGTCCTCGACCGGGAGATCGGGCCGGAGCGAGCGGACCGCTTTCCGCAGCGTCACCGCGACCGCCGCTTCGTTGCCACCGGCGGCTTCGGCGAACACGAACACCGCCGGCGCGGGATCCTGCGCGTACGGAACGTACACCTCGTTCCAGGGCCGCGTTTGCGATCCGACGGCCCGTGTGTTCCCGACGATGCCGACGATTCTGCGCTCGACAGGCGGCTGTCTGAGGCGCGTCAGCGCGGTGACGCCGACGAGCTCGCCGAGCACCTGGCCATCTGGACGGATGCGCCTCGCGAACAGTTCATTCACGACGGCCACGGGCTCCGATCCGGAGGTGTCACTCGCTTCAAAGCCGCGGCCCGAACGCACCGGGATTTTCAAGAGATCGAAGTACTCAGGCGTGATCGCGATCGTGTTGATCTCTTCCGAGGTGCCGGCGAACGACGTTGGCACCTGGGCCATCGAGCCGCGCATCGGCTGGTACGTCGAGCCCGCGAGGCCGCGAACGCCCGGTGCTGATCGCAAGAGCTCGAAGAGATCGGCAAAGAATCTGGCCGTCGTGTCCGTCGACGCCCCCGGAAGCCTGACGAGGAGCGTCATCTTGCCGCGCGGGTCGAAGCCGGGGTTCGTCGGCCGGAGTGTGTGGAACGAGCGAATCATCAGGACGGCGCCGATCAGCACGACCACGGACAGCGCAATTTCGACGATGACAAGTCCGCGGCGCGTCCAGGTGGTGTGACGAGCGCCGGATCGCAGGCCGGTCGTCAGGTCCTTTCCAGGATCCACGCGCCGCATCTGACCGATCGGCAGCAGGCCGGCGACGATACCCGCCGCGGACGCGGCGATCAGGGTGAAGACCAGCACGCGCGCATTGAGGGCGATCTGATCGAGGTGCGGGAGATTCGCCGGGAGGAGCGAAATCAGCGCCCGCATCGTGACTCCCGTGGCCGCCAGCCCAGCCGCCGCGCCGGCGAGGGCGAGGATGACGTTCTCTGTGAGCGCCTGACGAATGAGCCGCCAACGGCCGGCGCCGAGCGCGAGCCGCACGGCGATTTCGCGGCGGCGCGCGAGCGCGCGCTCCATCTGCAGGCCGGCGACGTTGAAGCAGGCGATCAGCAACACGAACGCGACTGCGGCGCCGAGCACCAGGAACGGCGCGCGGAGGTCGCCGTACGTCTGTTCCTCGATGGGCAGCACGCGAATGTCGGCGAAGGCCGTCCGGGCGGCGTCGAGTGTGACGCCGTCACGAACGCGCGCGAAGACGTTGATCCCGCGCGGTGACGCGCACCCTGTTGCCCCGCCCCCGACGACGGGCCGCCGGAACGGCAGCCACGCGGCGACGTCCGATCGCGACAACGCGCCGCTGAAACCTCTCGGCATGACACCGAGCACCGTCACCGGCGTCTGGTTGACGGTGACCGTCGAGCCCACCACGGACGGCGTACCGCCGAGCGTTTGCCAGAAATCGAAGCTCACGACCATCGTGGCCGGCGCGTTCGGTTGGTCCTCCGCCGCGCTGAACGGCCGTCGGAGGAGTGGCGGCGTGCCGAGGATGTCGAACATCGCCGCCGACACGCACTCGACGTCGAGGCGGCGGGGTTCCTCTGTGGCCAGGAAGATATGCGTGCCGCCTGTGAACGCCGAGACGGACTGGAACGGCCCAGGCGCGTTCGCGAGCGCGTCGAAACGCTCGAGTGTGGTGGGGACCGCGCGTTTGTCGTTGACGGTCTGCAGGCGGGCGATCCGTTCCGGATGCGAGAACGGCGAACGCAGCATCACGGCGTCGATGACGCTGAAGAGCGCGGCGTTGACACCGGTGCCAAGCGCGAGCATGAGCACGGCCATCGCGGTGAAGCCGGGTGTGCGCCGCATCATGCGAAACGCGTACTTCACGTCCTGCTGCAGGTCCGAGACGAAGGCGGACGAGTGCTCGCGCACGACCGCACCCGCCAGGCTCGGGACCTCGCGCCGGAGCAAGCCAGCCTCGTCGCCAGCGCGGCGGCGCTCGTCGAGATCCGCTTCGATGGCCGCACGGAAGTCGAATCGGAATTGCGCCGGCAGCATCCGGACCAGCCGCCGCAGCGCGCGCTCGGTCCACGACCGGGACCCGCTCACGACGCGCCCTTTCTGAGCGCCCGCGTCGCGCGCGCGGCCGTCACCATGCCCTCGAGCCGCGCGGTTTCAGCCGCCAGCGCCTTCCGCCCGTTCGGCGTCAACCGGTAGTACCGCCGCCGCTCATCGTCGGTGTCCGCCGGCGGACGGCGGTGGGACTCGACGGCCAGGCCTTCGGCGAGCAGGCGCTTGATGATGCCGTAGAGCGTGCCGGTGCCGAGATCGACGGCGCCCGCGGTGCGCGCGGCGACGTCCTTGATGATCGCGTAGCCGTGCCGCGGCTCGTCGGCGATCGCGAGCAGCACGTGGAACATTTCCTGGGACATCATCTCTGTCGTCGCACACTACATCGCGCCGCGACATATTGCAAGGATCACCGCGTGCGTTCACTATCCGGGCGCGGCAGGGAGGCCGGCTCTCTCATGAACAAGCGCGACTTCCTTCGAACGTCGGCCGGCGCGGGCCTCGCCCTGCTCCTCGGCGACACGCTCTGGGCCCGGTTCGCGGATCTTCCGGCCGAACGCCTCGCCGACGACGAGGCGTTCTGGGGCGCGATCCGCGCGAAGTACCGGCTGAAGCCCGACTACATCAACCTCGAGAGCGGCTACTACACGATCCAGGCCACGCCCGTCCTCGAGGCGTTCATCGCCCGGGTCCGCGAGATCAACTACCAGGGCTCTTACTACCTGCGGACCACGATGGTTCCGGACAAAGCCGCGGTCCGCGACAAGCTTGCCGCGATCGCCGGCTGCGCGCCCGGCGAGCTGTGCATCACGCGCAACACGACCGAAGCGATCGACACCGTCGTGTCCGGCTACGACTGGAAGCCGGGCGACGAAGCGGTGATGGCCGAGCAGGACTACGGCCACATGCTCGCCGAGTTCAGGCTGATGGCCCGCCGCCACGGCATCGTCAATCGCGTTGTCAGCGTGCCGCCGGATCCGAAGACCGACGACGAGGTCGTGCGCGTGTACGCCGCCGCCATCACGCCGCGCACGCGCTTGTTGATGGTGTCGCACATGATCAACGTCACCGGGCACATCCTGCCGATCCGCAAGATCGCGGACATGGCACACGCGCGCGGCGTGGACGTGCTCGTCGACGGCGCGCACGCGTTCGCGCAGTTCGATTTCAAGATTCCCGACCTGGGCGGTGACTACTACGCGGCGTCCCTGCACAAGTGGCTCGGCTGTCCGCTCGGCACGGGCATCCTGTACGTCCGGCGCGAAAAGATTCCGGCGCTGTGGCCGATCTACGGCGACTGGCGCATGACGGACGACACCGACATCATGAAGCTCAATCACACGGGCACGCACCCCGTGCACACCGATCTCGCGATCAACGACGCGATCGCGTTTCACGAAACGATCGGCATCCAGCGCAAGGAAGCGAGGCTCCGGTACCTGCAGACTTACTGGACGAAGCAGGTCCGCGGCGAGGCCAAGGTCATGCTGAACACGCCCGCCGACCCCGCGCGCACGTGCGCGATCGCCAACGTCGGCGTGAAGGGCGTCACGCCAGACGATCTGGCCAAGACGCTGCTCACGACCTACAAGATTTGGACGAACGCGGTCGACAGCGATCCGGCCGGCGTGCATGGCGTCCGCGTGACGCCGAACATGTTTACGCAGCCGTCGGAATTGGACACGCTGGTGAAAGCCCTCAAGACCATCGCCCACGCGACCGATCCTGGTCACGCCACGATGTCGTGAACGACTTGGCGGCAGCGCGCGGGCGTCGGAAAAACATCAGAAAGGCCTCAAGATTCGCGGCCGAGAATCGGTGTCGAATCAAGGTATGAGCGCACGGTCGCGAGCGTTCCTCGCCTTCGCGGCGTTGGCGATAACCTGGGGCGCGGCTCGATGCGACAACTGCGTGCCGGTGCCGTGCCCCCCGCCGGCGGCCATCATGATTTTCGTGACTTCCACCTCAGGTGAGCCGATCCGTGGTGCGTCGGCGGAAGTGAGCGGCATCAGCGGAGCGATCCCCTGTGTGTTTGGCGCGGAGTCGAATGTGTGCCGGGTGCCTGGCTCCGCGGGAACGTACGACGTTCGGATCACGGCCGCCGGCTATCAACCCGCGACGCAGAGCATTGCCGTGACCGGCCACAGCGGGGGCTGCGGTTGCGGGACGGTCGACTCGCGAACCGTGACGATCGCATTGACGGCGGCCTGATCAACAATGCCGTCGAGGCCCTTAAGGTGACGCCCGACCGGTGGCGGCAGCTGACGACCCTCTTCCATGCGGCACAGAGTCGCGAGGGCGATGAGCGTGCCGTCTATCTCGACCAGGCGTGCGGAGCCGACGCGTCATTGCGCGCGGAAGTCGAGTCGCTGCTGGCCGCACGCGGCACGCCCGGTTCTGGCGCGGTGCCGGCGCTGCCGCAGCTTTCGCCGGGAACGATGTTCGGGCCGTACCGCGTGGATGCGCTCATCGGCGCCGGCGGGATGGGGCAGGTCTATCGCGCGACCGACACGCGACTCCATCGGACGGTCGCACTGAAAGTGCTGGCGCCGGATCTGTCGCAGGATCCGGAGTTCGGCGCCCGCTTCGAACGCGAGGCGCGCGTGCTCGCATCACTCAATCATCCCAACATCGCGGCCATCTACGGGCTCGAACAGGACGGCGGTGTGCAAGCGCTCGCCCTCGAGATGGTGGAGGGCCCGACGCTGGCCGATCGGCTGGTGACAAGGCCGTTGCCTGCGAGCGAAGCGCTGACAATCGCACGCCAGATCGCGCTGGCGTTGGAAGCGGCGCACCACCGGGGCATCGTCCATCGCGACCTCAAGCCCGCGAACATCAAGATCACGCCGGCGGGGATCGTCAAAGTGCTCGACTTCGGCATCGCGCGCGTTGTTGAAGGCGACGGGACGGCCGCGACGAGCGTGGGCACGCACACGGGGATGATTCTTGGCACCCCAGCCTACATGAGCCCGGAGCAGGCGCGCGGCCTGGCGGTGGACAAGCGCACGGACATCTGGGCGTTCGGCTGCGTGCTGTACGAGATGCTGACCGGCCGCGGGGCGTTTTCTGGCGACACGGCATCCGATAGTCTCGCGAAAGTGATCGAGCGCGAGCCTGACTGGGACGTGCTGTCCGCTCGCGTACCCGAACCGATTCGCCGGCTCATCAAACGCTGTCTCCAAAAAGATCCTGCACGCCGGTTGCATGACATTGCTGACGCTCGAATTGAGATCGACGAGCTCGTCGCGGCGCCCGCCAGCGATGTCGTTCCCGCCAGCCGCACGCCTCGGCGAGGCCGGTCCTGGTTATGGATTGCCGCGGCCGCGGTTCTCGTCGTTGCCGTCTCGACGGCGTGGTGGTTCCTGCGACGTGCGAGCAGCACCGCCCATGGTGCCGTCGAGGAATTCGGCCTCTGGTTTCCGGAGAACCAGATCCCTTCGGTCGGCGTTGCCGTGTCGCCGGATGGGCAATCGATCGCCGCCGGTGTATTTGGCGCCGGCGCCCAGATTTACCTTCGCACGCGCGACTCCGTGGAACCGCGACCTGTCCCCGGTACGGAAAACGGTGGATCGCCGTTCTGGTCGCCGAACAGTGAAAGGCTAGGCTTCTACACGTTCACCGGCAGCGAGCTGCGCACGATCAGACCTGGCGACAGTTCTTCCGCGCTTGTCTGCCGGACGCCGCAGGGTTTCCTCGGCGGCACATGGAGCTCGGACGGAGTGATCGTCTTCGCCGCAGAAGGGAAGCTCTTTCGCGCGCCGGCGGCGGGAGGCGCACCTGTAGCCCTCGAGGTCAGTGGACAATTTGGTGAGCCCGCCCGGCCTCAGTTTCTTCCCGACCAGCGCCATTTTCTGTTCTACGCATCGAAAGCCGACAGCGGTGCCGTGATCGTTGGATCGATCGATTCGAGCGAAGTCACCAGGATCGCGGACGCGGACGCCCCTGCCCAATTCATCGCGCCGGACCGATTGCTCTTCGTCCGCGGCACGTCGCTGATAGCACAGCCCTTCGATCCGGAGCGTCGCACGCTGGAAGGCCAGGCCGTCACCGTCGCCACCAAAGTCACTGCCGGCCTCGTCGGCACTCAGCCGCACTTCTCGGCGTCTCCTGACGTATTGGCGTTCACGACGCCTCGTGGTGGAGGGGTCGGCCGACTGCGCTGGGTCGACCGTACCGGCCGCGTCGTCGGCGAAATCGCTCCGCCTCCTGAGGGCGAGTACCTCAATCCGTCCATTTCCCCTGACGGCAGATTCGTGGCCGTCAATTACCAGGATGTGCAAACGGGGAACTGGGACATCTGGATGATCGATGTGGCGCGCGGCGTGCCCTCACGGCTGACCACGGATTCGGCCTCGGATTCAGACGCGGTATGGTCTCCCGACAACAACGAAATCGTCTTTGTTTCCAACCGGGGCGGCACGTTCGGTCTGTATCGGAAAGCGGTGACCGGATCGACCGAAGAGCGACTCGTCAAGCAATTCGCAAACCGCCTGATCCCGAATGACTTGTCTCACGACTACCTGCTCTTCAGCCAGTTCAATCGATTGGCTGGTGGTCAACTTTCTGTGTGGGTCTTGCCGACCTCCGGAAGCGCTGAGCCAGTCAGGCTGATGAGCGAGCGCTTTACGCCCTACGCGCCGCGGCTCTCGCCTGATGGTCGATGGGTCGCCTACAACTCCTATGAGACGGGCCTCCAGGAGATCAACGTGGCGCGCTTCCTGACGCCCGGCCACATCCAGCAGATCTCACATGGCGGCGGCGTTCATGCTCGGTGGACGAATCGCGGCGAGCTCGTCTACTGGGCCGTGCCTGCCGGAGTCGATGCCGTGGCCTTTACCTCCGAGGGTGACACGTTTCGGGTGGGCGCCCGTCGGACGCTCGTCCAGACTCCCATCCTGAGTGCGATTGACGGACGCCCGCACTACGACATCACGCGCGACGGCACCCGTCTGCTGGTCCGTCAAAGCGCCGGACCTCAAGGCCCGGGGATCCGGGTGATCCTGAATTGGCAATCGAAGCTCAGCCGATGACGCCCGAGCGCTGGCGGCAGCTGACCGCGATCTTTCACGACCCACAAGCGCGCGACGCGGCTGAGCGCGCCACGTACCGGCACCGATTCGAAGTGTTCGTCGAGGGATTTCCATCGGGCTCGCCGCGGCGGACAGTGGATTCTCGTTCGTGAGGTGGCGAAACCCCCGACGGGCGGCATTCGAGTGACAGGAGCGAGCGACGATCCGTCATCGCACGTCGATGCGATCGATCGCCGCCGAGACCGATCGTTGATCGCCCGTCGCTGGATTCGACGGCGCGACATGCGCGAACTGCAAGTCGAGGACATTGAATCCGAAGATCCAGTCGCGCGCGCTGGCAGGGAAGACGATCTCCTGCCAGCCGTCGGTCAGCCGCGCACGGCCAATCGCGCGGCCGTTGAGTGACGCTGCCACTTCCTGACTCGTGTTCGCGTCGAGCGGCGCGGGCCGAATCACCAGACGGATCGCTGCGCCTCGCCAGCCGGCGCGCGGCAATCGGACGCGCGCCGTCTCGCCCTCGATCCACACCGCGGTGCGTCCGCTGTCGATCACGGGCTCGTCACGTCCGAAGCCGCCGCCCGTGTACCCGGCCGACGAGGGATCACCGATATCGAGCGTGTAGGTCGATCCAGGCCGGACCGCGGCCGCGACGAGCACGACGATGAGCGAGACCAGCGCTGCGGCGGGCACGGCGCGTCCGGCACGCCACGACGGCATCCGGCCAAAGCCATCGTGCGCGACCAGCGCCCGGCCAGCAGGATCCAGACGTCGAAGTACAGATAGATGACCGGCCACAGCGTCGTCATGCTGAAGATCAGCAGAGCGAGAGCCATCCACGGCTCGGGTCGACCTCCACGACGCAACGCGCGCCACGCCAGCGCGTAGGTCGCGATGAGGAGCGCTCCCTGGACGAGTTCGACGTAGCGCTCGAGTCCGTGCTCGAGCAACCGGCCCGTGATGCCGTACGTGTCGATCGCCCACGTTGTCGACTGCCACACGTAGCCTTTCATGACTTTCGTGTAGACGCCGACCATCGCGTACCACACGGTGCGCGGATCGACGAGCACGAATGGCAAGAAGGGAAGCGCGCAGGCGAGCGCGAGCACCACGATCCGGCGTCGGGAGAGCTGTCGAATGACGGCAAGATGGATAAGGAACACCGGAACGATCGCAACCATCGTGGTTCTCGCGGCTACGAGCAGCCCGAGGCAAACTGCGGCGGCGGTCCACCGCTCGCCCGCCAGCAGGCCGCAGAACACCAAAAGCAACGGCCAATAGACTTGCGTCTGGCCGATGGCGTGGAACCGCATGATGTCTGGGTTGAACGCGAGCGCGACGCCAAGCGCGCCAAGCACGATCGCGCGGCCGGCGTCGCCGCGGCCTGCCCGCCAGCTGGCCTGAAACAAAACGAGCGCTGGAACGGTCAGCTGGGCGGCGAGCGTCAGAATTCTTAGATCGACTCGGAGGACGTGCGGCACGACGAACGGGAGCCACAGGACGGGGCCGTACGACAGCGGCGCGTCCCACGGCACCTGATGAATCGCGTACGGATTGCCGCCGGCGAGCAACTGCGTGATCGCGTGCTCGATGATCACCAGCATGTCGGCGCGATTCGGATCGAGCGGACCGGCGAACGCCACGGGCAGCAGCTGCCACGCGACGCGACTCAGGATGATCAGGCCGGCGACGCCGGCCACGGCCGCGGGCCAGTAACGGGTCTGGCCGTTGGCGGCTGGCGTGGTCTCGCGCGGCCAGAGCGCCGTCAGCAGCGCCGCGAGCGCCACCATGAGCACGGTGCCGATCAAAAAAGCGCCGCGCGGCCCGGCCGCCGATGCCAGCGCGCCGAACGCCGAGGGCACGAGCGTGCTGGCTACCACGAGCAGCGCGCACGCGGTCCAGCGCATGTGTGGCGCCATGCTAGCACCGCGCATTTGCCGCCGTCGTCCTACGTGTGTTACACAGTCCCGCTGATGGATCGCAACGGCGTACCGTTCGAAGTGCGGGTGTTCGAGGAGCTGCTCAAGAAGCCGACGAGCGATCTGACCGGGCTCGCGGGCTTCTTCAACAGCGGGGAAGTCTGGGTCGTGCGTGTGCCCGCGCGGCTCGACGTGATGGGCGGCATCGCGGACTACTCGGGCTCGAACGTGTGTGAAACGGTGCTCGGCCGCGGCGTCCTGCTTGCGCTGCAATCGCGCACCGATCGGACGCTGCGGATCCGGACGATGCAGGCCGGGCATCGGACGCTGCCGGTCGAGACGCGCGTGCCGCTCGACTACTTCGCGTCGGGCAGCGGGCTGGCGGGCTACGCGGACGTGCGCGCGCTGTGCCAGTCGAATCCGCTCGTGAACTGGGTGGCGTACATCGGCGGCAGCATCTTCACGCTGCTCAAGGAAGAGCCGGTCACGCTGCCGTACGGGTTCAGCCTGCTGCTGCTGAGCGCGATCCCGATGAACGTGGGCATCGGCAGCTCGGCGGCGGTCGAGATCGGCACGCTCTGCTGCCTGAACGCGTACCTCGACGCCGGGATTTCGCCGGCGCGTCTCGCGCGTCTCGGCCAGATGGCGGAAAACCACGTCGTCGGCGCGCCGTGCGGGATCATGGATCAGATCGCGATCACGAGCGGCCACGAGGGGCAACTCACGCACATTCTTTGCCGGCCCGGCGAAGTGCGCGGCGAGGTCTCGATCCCGCCCGGCACCGGCTTTGTCGGCATCAACTCGCTCGTGCGGCACTCGGTCGCGGGCAATCCGTACAGCGACACGAGAATCGGCGCGTTCATGGGCAAGAAGATCGTCAACGACGTGCGCGCGCGGACTGGGCGGGCCGCGCTGAGCTACCTGACCGAGCTCTCGGGCGAGGAGTATCGCGCGCAGTACGCGAGCGAAGTCCCGGACGAGATGGTCGGCTCCGCGTTTCTCGACCGGTACAAGACGCACGACGATCCGGTGACGACCGTGCAGCCGGACGCGCGGTATCGCGTTGCGGGGCCGACGCGGCATCCGATCGAGGAAAACGAGCGCGTGCTGAAGTTCATCGACGCGTTGTCGGCCGCAAGTGCCGGCGACGAGCGCGCGCTGGTCACCGCGGGCGACTGCATGTACGAGGCGCACCTGAGCTACCGCGACAACTGCCGGTTGTCGGTGGAAGAAGTCGACTTCCTGGTCGAGTCCGTGCGCTCGCGAGGCGCGAAGCGCGGGCTGTACGGCGCGAAGATCACCGGTGGCGGCACGGGCGGCACCGTGGCCGTGTTCGGCAAGCTCGAGGCGCTCAAGGAGCACGTGCCGGAGATCGCCACCGAGTACTCGCGCCGCATCGGCGCGCTGCCGGAGATCTTCGAGGGCACCTCCCCGGGCGCGATTGAATTTGGCGCGCGGCGGTACCAGTTCGGCGCCGCGGGCTGGCAGCGGCACCGGGTGTGAGCGCGATTCGCAAAGCCGTCGTGCCGATGGCCGGCCTCGGCACGAGGCTTTTCCCCGCGTCCCACGCGTGCAAGAAGGAGCTGTTTCCGATCGTCGGCGCCGACGGCATCGCGCGCGCGCTCTTCCACTACCACTTGATCGAGCTCGACGCCGCGGGGATCGACGAGATCTGTCTGATCGTGCAGCCGGGCGAGGACGAAGCTGTTCGCCACTATCTCGCGGGACCCGACGAAGCGTATCTGCAGCGGCTCGAGAGCCACCCGGCCTTGCGGCGCGAAGCGGCCGAGATGCGGAGGTTGGGCGAGCGCGTTCGCTTCGTCGAACAGCGCACGCAAGAGGGCTACGGCCACGCCGTGTTTCAGACGCGCGCGTTTGCCGGCAGCGAGCCCGTGCTGCTGTGCCTCGGCGACCACTTGTTCCGCGGCCGCCGCGATTCTCCCTATCGAGCCCTGGCCGAGATCGGCGCCGCCGCCAAAGGGCGAAGCGTGTCCGCGGTGAACCGAATCGCGGCCGCCGAGCTGAAAGGCTACGGCACGATCGCGGGCACGCGGCGGGCCGACGACCGCCGCCTGATCGACGTGTCACTCATCATCGAGAAGCCGGACGAAGCCACCGCGCGCGCGAAGCTGAAGGTCGATGGTCTGCCGCCGGACACGTGGCTCGGCTGGCTCGGCATGCACGTCCTCGGCCCCGGCATCTACGACGTCCTCGATCAAATGATCAGAGACGACGTCCGGGACCGAGGAGAATTTCAACTCACGCGCGCTCAGGAGATCCAGCGCCAGCTCGAGGGCTACCTCGCGGTGGAGCTCGACGACGCCGAGCGCTTTGATTTCGGGACGCCCGATGATCTCGTCACGAGCGCAGGGGGATTTGCAAAGGGTTCGACAAGTTCGGCGGGTTCAACAGGTTCCGCTGGTTCTTGAACCTGCGGAACGTGCCGAACCAGTCGAACCTGCCGAACCCGAAGTTTTCCCTAGCGATGCCACGCGTCCGCGAACCCGCGCTCGTAGCCGCTGCGGAACGCGTCACGATAGTGCCAGCGGTACTCTTCCCGGCTGCCGTACCAGCCCTGG
The DNA here is from genome assembly GCA_035279905.1 of Vicinamibacterales bacterium. Lineage (GTDB taxonomy): Bacteria > Acidobacteriota > Vicinamibacteria > Vicinamibacterales > SCN-69-37 > DATEGZ01. The sequence goes on along the minus strand of DATEGZ010000070.1, from coordinate 8,513 downwards.
AAGCCATGATTGCCGCTGCGGTACAGGCTTTCCGCGTACGGGTCGTTGCGATGACGGCGACGACCATCGTTCAAGCCTTCCCGATATCCGTCATTGAAGCCGTTCGAGAACGCGAGATCCGAATTCCCGCGACCGCGCCCGTTTGACCATGACGGCGCACCGTTGCGGTAGCCGCGTTGCTGATCGTAGGCCAGGCGGTAGCCACGCTCGAATCCGAGCCGGAAATCCACTCGGTACTGATCGTGGCTGCCGTACGACGGCCGCCAGCCGTAGTCGCCCTGGCGGTACTCGACCGCGACGCCGAAGTTGAACTGCAGACCCCGGCGGCCGTGATCTTCACCAACGCGCAGGCCCTGCCGGTAGCCTTCGTCGTACCCGTACTGCGTTGCGACCTGCGCGCGGCGGGGATCCTGCCCGGCGTTGGCCGTCGTCGCCGGGACCGTCAGCGCTGCCAACATCGCAAGAACACCAACGTGGTGAGTCAGTCGCATGAGAACCTCCACACACCTCCAGTAGTGCAAGACGCAGACCGTCCACGCGCGCCGGTCGATCAAATGCCAGAAGTCTCGCCGGAGTAAGCAGTTGCGGGGACGCGTGAACGGGCGTGTTCCGCGCCCCATCGTTCAGCGTGGATCACACCGTCCTCTGGAGAGCACGCCGATTTTCAGGGTTTCTTCACGGTCCGCTCACGACTTGAGTGTGCGGCACTCCGTATTCTCGCGTTGAAAGGTGGAGGCGTCATGCAACGCAGATCTTCGAGAGCGATCCTGATGTCGTGCGTGCTCGGCGGATGGTTGGGGCTCGGCGCGCCGATTGTGGCGCAGCGCGCGAGCCAGCCGAGCGTGAGCGTCGTGACGTTCCAGGGCGATGGCGCGCCGCGAGAGGCGCGCGACGCGATGGCCGACGAGCTGGCGGCGCGGCTCGTGGACACCGGACACTTTCGCGTGCTGCACCGCGAGTGGCTGCCGCACGAGAGTGACGCCGTACCCGCGCTCGATGCGCTCCGCGCAGCGGCGCAATCCGCCAACGTCGACTATCTCGTGCTCGGAACGATTCGGCAGTCGACCAGAGTGCCACCGCCACAATCGAGCGTGATGGCGTTTCGAAGCGTCGGGCCGGTGCTCGCCCGGCCGGTCCTGTTGCCGATCGCGTCGGCGTCCCGGCCTGCGCGCCAGCAGACGACGGTCGTCGTCGACGTTCGCGTCGTCAACGTGACGACCGCGGACATCGTCCGCACGGCGACGGCGCAGCGCGCGTATTTTTCAACTGCCGGACCGCGCGCGCCGTTCCTCGTGCCGGCCGGAAGTCCTGTCACGACGCTCGTGGCCACGCTCGCGACGGTGGCCGCGCGATCCAGGACGTCGTCGTCAACACGCCTCAACAAGGACTGGCGCAAGGTCGTGCAGGAAGTCGCGGCGCAGCTCGACGCGCGCGGAGTGCCCGCGCCGCCCCGCCGCTGAATCATCTGGAGGCTCTATGACACGCAGACGCGCTTGTCTCATACCGATGTTGATCGTTCTCCTGAGTGCTCCCGCATGGGCACAGGACGCGATGCCCGGCACCGTCCAGGACGGCGGCACGCCTGCCGCCAGGCCCACGATGACGGTCGCCGATTTCGACACGGACCGTACCGGATGGATGCCGCCGCCGCGGCTGGGCACGACGCTCGCGGAGATGCTGACCGATCGACTCGTCGCGGCCGGGCAGTATCGAATGATGGATCGCGAGTGGCTCGTGTCGGCGCAGGACGGGCGCGTGCCGTTTCCGCAGCTTGTTGAGCGCGCGGCCGGCGCCGGCATTGACTATCTGGTCGCGGGATCGGTGACGCGGCTGTCGATCGAAAACCGATCGTCCACGGCCGGCGGCGTCGTGCCGCTGCCGCTCATCGGCGCGCTCATCCACAAGCACAAGACCGAGTCGGTGATCGGCCTGACGATTCGCGTCATCGACGTGCACACCGGCGAGATCGTCGCCACGTCCACGGCGGAGAAGGGCGCGACACAGAAGAACACGTCGGGCGGCGGCGTGATCGTGATCGGGCCGGTGCCGGTGTTTGGCGCCGCCGGATCGTCGGCAACGGGCTTTCACGATCGGCTGCTCGATACGGCCGTCCAGGAAGCCGTGACGGTGGCGGCGGATAAGATCGTCGCGGCTGCCCCGCGGCTGGTTCGTTCGTCTAAGTGAGGGGGGTATTCATGCGTAGTCGATTGGTCGTCTCGCCCAGATTCGTCGCAGTGTTCGTGATGGTGTTCGGATTCGGCACGCACGCGTTCGCGCAGGAGAAAGGCAAGCTTGGCCTGACGATGGGCTACCCGTCGTCGGTGGGTATCGTCTATCACCTCACGGACAAGCTCGCGATTCGTCCGGAGCTGAACATCGCGCAGGCATCGACGGAGACGACCGTCCCGACGGTCGCCGGCACGTCGATCGGCACGACCACCGTCACGTCGAGCACGTGGGCGATTGGGACAGGCGTGAGCGCGCTGTTCTACCTGCGGCAGTGGGACGACCTGCATCTCTACGTCAGCCCGCGCTGGACGTACGGTCACGCGTCCTCATCGGGGAGCGGACTGACCAGCGGCAACGACAGTTCGGTCAACACCTGGTCCCTCAACGGATCGGTCGGCGCGCAGTACGCGCTCGGCAAGCGGTTTGGCCTGTTTGGCGAGGTGGGATTCGGCTACCAGCACAGCCATGAGACCGGTGCCGTGACGCCGATCCAGGTCGAGATCAACGGGCACGCCGTGGGCACGCGAACTGGTGCCGGCGTCATCTTGTACTTCTAGAATTGACCCATGGGCGATACCGCGGCGGTTTGCATCGAGACGTTCCGGCCCGAGCACGCGCCGGCGTTCGACGCGTTGAACCGCGCATGGCTCGTCTCGAACGATCTGATCGAGGCTCACGACGAAGAGCAGCTGACCGATCCGTACGGCCACGTGATCATGGCGGGCGGTCAGATCTTCGTGGCGACGACCGGACGGCGGGTGGTTGGCACGTGCGCGATGATTCCGTCGGGGCCGGACGCGTTCGAGCTGGCGAAGCTTGCGGTCGATCCCGCAAGTCAGGGGCACGGGATTGGGCGCCGGCTCGTCGACGCGAGCCTGGCGTATGCGCGCGAGCGCGGCGCCCGGCGAGTCGTGCTGTTGTCCAACTCCCGTCTCACTGCGGCGCTTCGCCTCTACGAGTCCTACGGCTTCGAGCATCGTCCTGTGCCCGCCGATGCGCCGTACGTGACGACGGATGTTTACATGGAATTGGCGCTTCTCTGAGCGGCCGCACTAGCGCGGCGGAAACTTCGACAGGTCGAAGAACCACGGGCCGTCCGTATTGGGCCGCGTCGGGCCGGTCGGAATCGCATGCAATCCGCCGCCCGATGATTGCTGCTGGATGTTCATCTTCCCGACGCGGGCCCGATTGGCGTCTCCCTCGACGCGCGTCTGGACGTAGCCGATGACGGGAATTTCCTTGTCGAACACCTCGCGATGGTGCCCGGCGAGCCACACGCAATAGTCGTGCTCGTCCGACGACCACACGGGCTTCGTCTGCGCCCAGTCCCTCATGAGCGTGTCGTATCCCTCGTGGGCGACGGACGGGAGCATGACGGTCACCTTGAATTGATTTGGTGAGTCCATCGGTGGTCCGACCGGCTCCATGACATACCACGTCGACCAGTGCACTCGATCGGTGCTGTAGCGAAGAAATGCACGCGACCACGCCCGCCAAGCCCCGCCGGGAAGCGCCTCGAACGCAGACAGCGTCATCGTCACGACGACGAACCGCGGCGGCCGCCAGGACGGGCCAGTCGGAATTGGCGGCGACTGAAACCAGTATTCGCGAGATGAATTCGGTCCGTTGACAGGAAGCGTCCTGAGCCCGGCTTCCTCCGTGCGCTCCATCTGCGACGACCATGTGGCCTCGGCTGTGGGCGCCGCGCCGGAAAAGGTCACGACCGTGTCGTCGCTGTAGAAGATCTGCGCGCCCGCCATTCCGAGCACGGCAGCGAGCGAGAGGACGCGGAGGCCGACCATGGACAGCTTCAGTGTCGCATGTCGATGAGCGGGTTCAGCCACACGACACTGCCGCCAGGCGTGGCGTCCGCGTTCAACACCAGCTTCCACGTGATGCTTGACGGGCGATAGAACAGGCTCCACTGCCAGCCGGAGTACGCGCGAAGATCGACGTCGATGGGGCGCCATGGGTCGGCGCCCGGCACCGGCGGCCCGACGTTCACGCGCAGCAGCTCGTCATACCTCCGGTTGTCCGCGATGCCCATGCGGACGGTGACACCGGTGCCGGCCGGCGACTGGAGCGACACGGCCGCGCGAAAGTGCGCGTGCACGGGCATGTTGACGGGAAAGATCACGCGCGCGGGCGCGTCGGTGACGAGCGCCGGCTGATCGGAGCGATCGCGCGCAATCACGGTCGCGTGAATGGCCACGTCCGCCGGCCCGAGCGCGCGCCGCTCGGCCATCGGAAGCCGCGCGACGAGATCGATGGAAGGCGGCGCCGGACCGCAGCCCATCCCAGCGCACGCCAGGGCAAACAACAGCACGGCTCGCGGGCCCGCCGAACCCGCCTTCGCCGCTCGGCGGCTTCGGCGCGGCAGGCCCGCCGAACCTAACGAACCCGCCTTCGCCGCTCGGCGGCTTCGGCGAGGCAAGCCCAACGAACCTGGCATAGTCTCTGGGAATCATGTCCCAACGCGTGCTCGATCCCACCGAGCGAATTTCAGAAATTCTGTTCGGCGTGATCATGGTTCTGACGTTCACCGGCGCGATCGGCGTCGCGACGGCGGACCGCCTGGAGGTGCGCGAGATGTTGATCGGCGCCGTCGGGTGCAATTTCGTGTGGGGCATGATCGACGCGGGGATGTTCGTGATGACGCGCCTGGCCGAGCGCGGGCGCAACATTCGCGCGTTCCGCGCGATCCGCGACAGCACGGATGATGCGGCCGCCCGGCGGGTCGTCGCCGACGCGCTGCCGCCCCTGCTCGTCTCCGCGCTGCCGGCCGAGTCGATCGAGACCATGCGCCGCGCGCTTCGAGCCATCCCCGAGCCGCCCCAGCCGCGCCTGACGAAGGCCGACCTCATGGGCGCGGCGCTCGTGTTTCTGCTGGTGTTTCTCTCGACCTTGCCGATCGCCCTGCCGTTTCTCTTCGTCGCCGACCTGCGGCTGGCGGTGCGCGTCTCCAACGGCATCGCCGTCATGTTGTTGTTTCTCTGCGGCTACGGGTTCGGCCGAGCCTCCGGGTTTCACCCGTGGGCGTCCGGCCTCGCGATGGTCATCATCGGCGGCGCGCTCGTGGCGCTGACGATAGCTCTTGGCGGCTGAACCTGCGGAACCCGTCGAACCTGTCGAACCTGGATTAGTCTTTGTTCAATGGTTCGCGACTACCACCGCTGGCCCTCACGCCACCTCGGCCGGGAGATGGAGCTCCTGACGTTCGGGCACGCCGGCGTGCCGATGGTGGTGTTTCCGACGTCGATGGGGGCGTTCTTCGACTACGAAGATCGCGGCATGGTTGCGGCCGTCGCCGACAAGATCAACGCGGGCGTGCTGCGTCTGGTGTGCGTCTCGACGATCGACACCGAGACGTTCTACGCGCGGCAGGTGCCGCCGCGCGCGCGCGTCGATCGCTACCTGCGCTACGAGCGCTACCTCATCGACGAGCTCGTGCCGTTCGTCCGTCAGCTGACCGGCCGCGAGACGATGGGCGCCACCGGGTGCAGTTTCGGCGCGTACCACGCGCTCACGATGGCGCTGCGGCACCCGGAGATCTTCAGCGACTGCATCACGATGGGCGGCGCGTTCGACATCACGCGCTTCATGGACGGCTACTACGACGAGGACGTCTACCTGATCTGCCCGCCGCACTTTCTCCCGGGCCTCAGCGATCCCTGGTTTCTCGAGCGCATGCGCGCGAACAAGTGGGTGCTCGTCACCGGCGAGGCCGACATCTGCCGGACCGAAACCGAGCAGGCGTCGCGGCTGCTCGGCGCCAAAGGCGTCCCGAACAGCCTGCACGTCTGGGGCCACGGATCCGTCCACGACTGGCCGGAATGGATAAAGATGGCGAAGGCATATTTACCCTGAGAGGTTCCCCGCGTGGCAGTCGACCGCATCGGCATCATTTTCGGGATGGAAGAGAGCTTTCCGCCGGCTCTCGTGGAGCACATCAACGGCATGGGTGTGACCGGCGTGGCGGCGGAGTTCGTGTCGATCGGCGCCGTGCGCATGGACGAGCCGGCGCGCTACAAGGTGATCGTCGATCGCATCTCGCACGACATCCCGTTCTACCGCGCGTATCTCAAGAACGCGGTGCTTGCCGGGGCGACCGTGATCAACAACCCGTTCTGGTGGAGCGCGGACGACAAGTTCTTCAACTACGCGCTGGCGGCGCGGCTCGGGGTCGCGGTGCCGCCCACCGTCATCCTGCCGCACAAGGATCACCCGCCCGACACGACCGAGCGGTCCATGCGCAATCTGCAGTACCCGCTCGACTGGGAGAAGGTCTTCAACTACGTCGGGTTTCCGGCGTTTCTCAAGCCCTTCGACGGCGGCGGCTGGAAGGACGTGTACCAGGTGCGCTCGCCCGAAGAGCTCTTCGCCGCCTACAACCAGACCGGCACGCTCTGCATGACGCTGCAGAAAGCCGTGAATTTCCGCGAGTACTTCCGCTGCTACGTCGTGGGTCAGGAGAAGGTGCGGATCATGCCGTACGATCCGCGCGCGCCGCATCACGAACGCTACGTGCGCAATCCACCGCCGTACGATCCGGCGCTGCTCGCGCGCGTCGAGCGCGACGCGATCACGCTCTGCCGCGCGCTGGGCTACGACCTGAACACGGTGGAATTCGCCGTGGAAGACGGCGTGCCGTACGCGATTGACTTCATGAATCCCGCGCCGGACGCCGAGGCGCGATCGGTGGGCGACGAAAACTTCGCGTGGATCGTCCAGGCGATGGCCGAACTGGCCGTGCGCACCGCGCTCTCGCCGCCGCGCCCGCTGACGTACCGGTGGGACGAGTTCCTGCGCCGGACGCAATAGCCCGATGGCCCAATAACCCAATACCCAATTTCCCATGCCCGCTCCTTCATTCACGATCGGCATCGAAGAGGAGTATCAGACGATCGATCCGGACACGCACGATCTGCGGTCGCACATCCAGACCGAGATCGTCGAGAAAGGGAAGCGGCAGCTCAATGAGCGCGTCAAGGCGGAGATGCACCAGTCGGTCGTCGAAGTCGGCACCGGTGTGTGCAAGACCGTGGCCGAGGCGTCGACCGATTTGCGCGACCTGCGCCGCCGGATGCTCGCGCTGACGGGGGAAAACGGCCTGTTCCTGGCGTCCGGCGCGACGCATCCGTTCGCCGACTGGCGCGTCCAGGACGTCTATCCCGACGAGCGCTACCTGCAGCTCGTCGAGGACATGCAGATGGTCGCGCGCGCGAACCTGATCTTCGGGCTGCACGTGCACGTCGGCATCGAAGACCGCGAGACGCTCATCCAGATCATGAACCAGATGCGGTATTTCCTGCCGCACTTGCTCGCGCTCTCGGCCAACTCGCCGTTCTGGATCGGCATGAACACGGGCTTCAAGTCATATCGCTGCAAGGTCTTCGATCGATTTCCGCGGACGAACATCCCCGACACGTTCACGTCGTGGTCCGACTTCGAGAACTTCGTCAACCTGCTCGTGCGCACCAACTGCATCGACAACGCGAAAAAGATCTGGTGGGACGTCCGCCCGCACCCGTTCTTCACCACGCTCGAGATCCGCGTGTGCGACATTCCGATGCGCGTGGACGAGACGCTCGCGATCGCTGCGTTGATCCAGGCGACCGTCGTCAAGCTGTACCGGCTGCACGCAAGGAATCAGAGCTGGCGTCAGTACAGCCGGGCGCTGCTGATGGAGAACAAGTGGCGTGCCGCCCGGTACGGACTGGACGGCAAGCTCATCGACTTCGGCCAGGAGCGCGAAGTCCCGGAACGCCAGCTGCTGCTCGAGTACCTCGAGTGGGTGGACGACGTGCTCGACGAGCTCGGGAGCCGGGAGGCGGTCGAGTACGTCCACTGGATCCTCGAGCACGGCACCGGCGCGGACCGCCAGTTGCGGGTGTACGAAGAATCCGGGCATGACCTCAAGGCGGTCGTCGGGTACATGATGGCCGAGACACGCGAGGGTCTGTAGCGACTGAAGCTCATGAAGCTCCGGATCACCATGAAGGCATGGAGACTCATGAAGGGCCATGAAGGACGGACAGACGTCGCGCCGTCGATCTGACGGCCCGGCGAAGCCGGGCGCGATAGGGGGAGCGGGCCGGAAACAAGAGCCTTCGCGAGCAACTTCTCCGGCTCTTGATTTCCGGCCCGCTCCCCCTATCGCCAGGGCCGCCTACGGCGGCCGTCAGATCGACGGCGCTCCCAGACAGCGTGCCGCTTCATGAGCCTTCATGGCTTGTATGTTCGACCGTGCTGCTTGACGGCGTCGCCGTTGCGCAGTCTACTCG